>JBFXEO010000053.1:0-14662 GCA_050180015.1 Bacteroidales bacterium
CAAAAAGACGTTATGGTGCCCTGCGGAATACCGTACATTTTTGGAACACTGGAAACGAGCGAGAAAAATTTGATGCCAGTTGATGCAATGATGCAAAAAGTTGGAATTGAGTCAATTGTTGATGAGGCAACCGATATCGATACGGTAGGCAAAGTAGTTAGCTTTGCAAGCGGTGAAAAAATCCATTATGAAAAATTGGTTATAGCCACAGGCTCAAATCCCGTTAAACCTAAATGGTTAACCGGATCCGATCTTGAGAATGTTTTTGTGATTCCCAAAGACAGAACTTATCTTGATGATATGAAAAACAAATTGGGATCAGCCAAAAACATTGCAGTTATTGGTGCGGGTTTCATTGGCGTTGAATTCTCCGACGAATTAGCAAAAAAAGGATACAACGTAACTTTAATTGAGAAACTTCCTCACATACTAAATCTTGCCTTCGATGTTGAACTATCAGCAAAAATTGAAGAAATGCTTACCACCCGCGGTGTAAAGGTAATTACCGGCGTAGGTATTAGTAAAGTTCATGGAACTAGTAAAGTACAATCCATTGAATTGGAAAATGGAGCACAAATGGAAATGGATGCTGTAATTTTATCGATGGGATACAAACCGAATACTACTCTAGCACAAAAAACGGGTATCTCAATAGACGAAGATAATTTTATTGCAGTTGACGAGTATATGCGCACCCATACTGCTGATATCTTTGCTGTTGGCGACTGTGCCCAAAAACGCGATTTTGTTACCCGTCGGAGAGCCCCTGCCATGCTGGCATCCACCGCTTGTGCCGAAGCTCGTATTGCAGGAATGAATCTTTTCAACCTTCACGTTGTGAAAACTTTCAGCGGAACAATTGCAATATACTCCACAGCTATTGGCGATACTGGGTTTGGGACGGCAGGTGTTACCGAGCAACGTGCACGGCAGGAGGGATTATCAATAATTACGGGTATTTTTGAAGGAGTAAACAGGCATCCGGGAAACTTACCGGGAACACATAAGCAAATTGTAAAACTGGTTGCCGCATCGAACTCCGGGGTAATTGTTGGTGGAGAGGTTATTGGTGGACTCGAAGCTGGTGAGCTAACCAATGTTATTGGGCTTGCCATTCAAAACCGAATGTCTGTTAACTCATTTTTAACCGTGCAAATTGGCACACATCCCTGCCTCACGGCATCACCTGCAGCCTACCCTCTGATTAAAGCAGCAGAGCAAATTGCCAGTAAAATGATAAAAAAATAGCAACATGAGTGCTTTTGAAAAAGTCGAACTAAGCGGTGTAAAAAATATCATAGTTGTTGCCTCGGGTAAAGGTGGCGTTGGAAAATCGACAGTATCAGCAAATCTGGCAATAAGCCTTGCCCGTAATGGTTTTGAAACCGCTTTGGTTGATGCCGATATATTTGGCCCGTCAATTCCAAGAATGTTTGGTATTGAAAATGCCCAACCCGATGTAACGCATCTTGGCGATAAGGAGGTAATGTTTCCCATTGAAAAATTTGGAGTTAAGATCATGTCCGTCGGTTTTTTCATAAAAAAGAACCAAGGCTTAATTTGGCGTGGGCCAATGGCCGCCAATGCAATTATGCAACTCTTTGAAAACACCGTTTGGGGTGATATAGATTATATGGTAGTAGATTTTCCTCCGGGAACAAGCGATATTCAACTGACAACTGTTCAGAGGTTAAATGTCACTGGGTCGGTAATAGTAACTACTCCTCAGGAAATTGCTCTTAACGATGCACGCAAAGCCGCATCACTGTTTAATAATCCTGATGTTAAAGTTCCCATCTGGGGAATAGTAGAAAACATGGCATGGTTCATTCCCTGTGCTCATCCAGATGAGAAATACTATATATTCGGACAGGGCGGAGGCGAAGTTTTAGCCAACGAGCTTAGCTGTAAACTGCTGTGCCAAATTCCATTGGTAGCCGAAGTTGGGCGAGCGGCCGAAAATGGATTGAGCATATTCAACCAGAATAACGAAACCGTAATCAAGGCCTTCGAAAAGTTGACGGAGGCTATTGCTACCGCAGATCATATTTGTAGTTGACGTGAGTTCGATTGGTTGACCTCTCAGAAAGATGGCCCAAGAAAACATTGTCATGCTGAGTTTGTCGAAACACGAAGGGTTCGTTCAGGGCAAGCGTCCCCTAAATCAACCAAAATATAGAGATACAGGGTATAACCCCGGATAATACCTTGCATCGAACTTGTCATTTTAAGCAATTTTGATGTCATAGAGTGACAAAATAGCATTGCTGTAGCGACAAATCATCACATTATATCGATATATTTATATGTTTTTATATTTGGCATTATTTTCGATGGAAGAGTTTAAAATTGTTGAACTAAATAACAAGGCAATGCAACCAGTAACATCGTTAAACCAGTTAACGCAGAAATTTGTCGGCAAGGATAAAACTTACCTGCTTGTTTACAAGCCGGGAGTTGCCGTTAGCGATTGCGCTTTTAATGCACTAAAAGCGGCACACGGTAAGCATGACAATCTAAATGTACTATATGTGAATGCCCCGGAATACCCCGAGGTTCACCGGCATTACGGGGTAACGTCGGCCCCATCGTTACTTATTTTTGAAAAGGATAGCCTAAAGGATATTGTCAAGGGATGCCATGAGGAGTCGTACTTTACGCAGCTATTCGGGAGTGCAATAACCAATGTAAGCGCAACGGGGCAACCGTTTAAGAGTGTGACAGTTTACTCCACCCCTTCGTGCCCGTGGTGTACAACGCTCAAGAATTTTCTGCGAAAGAACGGGGTACAATTTACTGATATTGATGTTTCACGGGATCAGGATGCTGCCCGTAGAATGGTATCGGCCACGGGGCAGCAGGGTGTGCCCCAGGCAAATATCGGAGGGGAGTGGGTTGTAGGGTTTGATCAGCTAAAAATCAAACGGTTGCTTAACCTGCAATCCTGATGTGGCTGAAAGGTAATGGTTGAAGTTGTTTGTGGGACTGAAATTGTGAGAAGTTAAAGGGTGATAGAAGTCAGATGCAGGGCATTAGGTTGCAGGGAAACAGTTGAAGAGAGAATAAACCCCTTACAGCCTTTACGAAATACTACGAACAACACGCTAAAACCACACAGCGAAATAGTCAAGTCAATCTTATAGTATCCACAAATAAACAGTTAAAATTATGAGTTTAAAAGAACTTGTTCCGTTGAACCAACACGTTATTCTCGATTTAACCGAGGATAACTCACAGCAGGTAACCGATTCGGGCATCATAATTCCCGATACTGCCAGGGAAAAACCTTCGTGGGCAAAGGTTCTTGCCGTTGGTAATATTGAAAATGCAGAAATTTCGGTGAACGATACCGTGGTATTTAAAAAATACTCGGGAACCGAGGTGGAGTTTGAGGGTAAGGCATACCTGCTTATCCCTTATGCCGATCTGCTGGCCAAAATTGTAGAAACCGATGCACTTTAATTTTAGTTAAAAGTAAGCATCAACTTCAACGCTAGGGGGGGTGAGGGTATCCAAAGACAGACCTTTTTGGGTACCCTTGCTGTCTTTGTATGGGTGTTTGATGCAAATTTTTTGCTGGGTGCCATTTTTAAGTTTCCTAAATTTCTTGCAGCTTTGCATTGAAAATCGATTATGCCATGGAAAATAAATTAAACATTGCCATACTTGCGGGGGGAAACTCCTCTGAGTCTGACATTTCCCTTAAAAGTGCAGCACAAATTTCCGGATGGGTTGATCCTGAAAAATTTAACGCTTATACTATACTGGTAAAGGGGTTAGATTGGACATTAAAGCATTCCGAATATGGCGATATCAACATATCAAAAGATGATTTTACAGCAACTATAGGCAGCTCTAAGCTTAAATTCGATTGCGCCTTAATTGCAATCCACGGAACACCCGGCGAGAATGGCTTACTGCAGGGTTACCTCGATATGCTGACTATTCCATACACCACGGGCGGCGTGATGAACTCTGCGGTTACATTTAACAAATACTACTGCAAGCAGTTAGTTAAGGAGTCGGGGGTTAGTTTGGCCAAAGAAATTTTACTACGTCGCGGACAAAACTTCACCACAAAAAATATTACCAGTACGTTGGGGCTACCAATTTTTGTAAAACCCAACGAGAGCGGCAGCAGCTACGGTGTTAGCAAGGTTAAGTTTGAGGATGAGCTGGCTCCCGCCATAGAGAATGCGTTTAAGGAGGATAGGTGGGTTATTCTTGAAGAGTTTATTCCGGGCAGAGAGTTCACCTGTGGAGTGTTTAAATCAGCCGAAAGGGAAATGGTAATGCCTGTTACAGAGATAATTTCCATGAACGAATTTTTTGACTACGAGGCTAAATACCTGAACAAATCCAAAGAGGTAACTCCGGCAGAAATTTCAGAAAGCCTTGCTAAAAGAATACAGGACTTATCCTCAAAGATATACGATAGGTTCGATTGCCATGGAATTGTTAGGGTTGATTATATCGTTGATAATGATAAGATTTACTTCCTCGAAATTAATACTGTACCCGGCATGAGCGAGGCTAGCATAGTTCCCCAGCAGGTTAAGGCCATGGGTGGAAGCATGCGCGATATATTTACACTTGTAATTGAGGATGCGATGGGCAGAAAATATAGATAACCCCCTTCGACGGTAAACAGTTGTATCTTACTCTTAGGCCGACGAACCCTTTGCTTCCCTTCGGCAGGCTCAGGGAGTATGAAAGATATTTACCCCGGACTAGGCCGAAGCAAAAAAGCCTGCAGAGTAAACACCGGCAGGCTCCATTTCTACTTGCCTATTCTAATAAATTTTCGTGATGATATTTTCCCGTCGATATCCATTACAAACAGGTAAAGCATATTCTTTTCGGTGGTCGGAATATTCACCTCCACTTGTTGGTTGCCTGGAATTAAGTTTTGGTAAACGTTGCTTACAACCAATTGACCAGTAACATCGTAAATGTTTAGTTTCATGGAGTGATTTTGGGATGCTGGAGGCATGTTGAATGAAAGGGTTATTTTGCCGGTAAAGGGATTTGGGTATCCGGTAAAGTTACCTTCGTTTAAATCATCGGTGGGTATTTCTGAAGTATTTAACTGAGCAGTTACAAAGGCCATATCTTCCTGTCTGGTTCCAACACTTAACCCTCTGATCATATAGTAAATAGTAACAATGGAGTCAACTTTCGGATCGGTATAGCTGTACTGGTGCGCAGTTAAAAGGGTATCTGGGCGAGATATTAACTCCTCGTTTACTTTCCTCCATGCATCGTCAGAGGAAAATCGATGGTAAACATTGAACCCCGCAAGTAGGTCTTCATCCCGGGTTTGCCAGCCAAGCAGCACCGTATTGCCTTTGTGGGTAGCCTCAATATAATCAATGGCGGCAATGATCCGGTTGGTTTCATCCAAATCATCAGCAGCGAAGTTGGGGTTCAACCCGGCCTCAACTTCAGGCCCATCCAGCATACCTCCGTTGTCGGTATCGGCATCGATTGGCACTGTACGGTGCATATACTCGAGATGGTTGACAAGACTATCCTGATCGGGATCGTCGTTTGGATCGGAAACATTGTAGTAAACTTCCCAGTCATCAGCCATCATGTCGTTATCGTAGTCGTGTGCGCTCAACGGATGTATATCCACATCGTCCCAAACTCGGTCATCGTCGGTATCGGTATCGTTGGGGTTTGTGCCATTTGCCAGCTCTGTTCCGTTGGTAATTCCATCGCCGTCTTTGTCGCCATCAATATCATTGGTTACCCCTATGGAACCAAAATATAGTATCTCCTTATCGTCCACCATTCCATCGACATCAGTATCGGAAGGGTTAAAGAAATTTAGAAGGGTTTCGGATGATATTCCGCTATAGTTCAGGGCGGAGTCGTACGCCTGAACCGAGACGTAGAACGACTGCCCCACCTCAAGGCCGTAGTATTTTACGCTGATTTTATTGCCAACATCCAACCCGATAGATGCGCTATCGTTCACATTCCGAAGGTAGAGGATATGCCCCTTGGCATCCCCTGTACTATTCCACTGAATAGCTGCAAAAGAATTACTTTCATCCCCGGTTAGGTTGGTGGCCACTGTTGGGGCTGTAGGGGTTGCGGGGGCAACAGAATCAATTACAATAGCATTTAAGGAGATGTACTGCTCATCAGAGGCAACACTTTCAACTCCGTCGGAGGAAACGGACTTAACAGCCATATAAATATCGGGCAATGTGTCGTTTTGGGCAATGGCAATATACGGTTCACTGACGCTTACCTGTTGGCTGTACACTCCCGGACTGCTTCCCATTAATACGTTATAGGAGGAAGTCCCTGCCGTTTCATTCCATTCTACGTTAAGATAATCGGTACTCCTGATAACATTAAACTGGCCGGGAGGCAATAAATTCCTGGTGTACGAGAAGTCAACAGGGTTGGCATAGGGAAACTCCTGGGGCAGGTTGCTCCCGTCATCAAGCCGAGCGTAGATGGTGTAGTTCCCTGCTGCAATCTGGCTTATATCGAAGGATGCGCTCAGGGCCCCATTGGCGAAGCTGAATGGCGTTGTGTTCAGTAGAACCCCGGGAACGGTATTGTTGGGGGTATAGTAGAAGTACACCTCGGTGGAGTCGTTAGCTACATCGGCGTAGCTGCAATCAAGCTGAAGTGCTCCCTCGGTAGGATTTACGCTGACATTGTTATATGAAAAATTGTAGGCTACTGGGTTTACCGATGATTTTATGGCATAGTTTTCAACCTCAGGGCCATTCTTCACCACGAAACTCCAATCGCCAGCTTCATTTAGCAGCGTGATTAAGAAGCCATTGGTACCCACTAAATCGGGATTATTGGCAATATAATCCTCGCTTGAAAATTGCTGACCGGATGGGCTTATGATATTCATTACCGGGAGGGCGTTCCCTTCGTAAGTAATTGCGAAGTCGATAAACTGGTTGTCTGTTTTGGCAATAGTGATTACCACTTCGTCCTTGGAATCTTTCACTACAAACAATTTTATGGCCTTTTGCTTCATACCAGCCTGCTTCATGCGAAGCGATTTTGACCGATCGAAATCGGCAAGAACATAGCTATTAAACCCACACTTTGCGCTACCCTTGGCGGGCTGGAAGAAGCCAATGGTTTCTGAGTATTCTATTGGCCCAATTTTAAAGTTCTTCTTGTAGTTGAATGCAAAACCATAGCTCTCGTTCGATTTATCCTCTCTTCGTATTTTACCCACCAAGGCGCTAACATTCCCCAAAACAATGTCCTTGCTTGGCCATTCAATAATATCCTTAAAAGATACCAAGCCTTTTTTAAGAGTAAAGTCCAACTTTCCTTTTATGCCAAAATCAACGCCCGTGGTAATATCCCCATTGTCCTTTGTTTTATAGTAGTATAGCATTTGACCGTCAAGGTTGCCCGAAATTGTTTTAGCATCATCACCGGTAGAAGCAGGAAATCCAACGGAGGCATTGGTATTCACATATATATCAAAATAGTTGCTCGATTGCTTACTGCTAATTAGCAGTTTGGCCTCGGTCAATGAGATGTACCCCAGCAGTTTCATATTGCCTGATATTGAGAAATTTTCTGTGGCCGAACTACCTGAATTATTTTTTACACGGGTAAAATCGGCTGTACCACTTGCCGTTAGTATCTTATATCCCCATATCTCTGGGCCAAACTTTACCCCAATATTCCCAGAAAGGGAGAATTTTTTAAAGGATCCATCGCTGTACGCCAATGTTTGATAGATTCCCCCGAAACTGCTGATCTGGTAAACTCCTGTTTGGCCAAGGATATCGGACAGGTTTTTCCCGGCCACATCGATCAGCTTGATGTGGGGAGCCGTATCTAGGAATTGAAACTGGGCCTGAATGTATGGAATTGATGCTGCTGATCCTAGGTACCCTTTTATACTTGATTTAGTGGGTTTCTTAATCCAGGGAATAATAAGCATGGCCGTTGCGTCAATGCCCCACTTTTCCTCATCCATAAAGTATTTAAGGTTAGCGTATGGTGCTAAAAGTGTTGTGTTGCCAATGGATATGTCGGGGAATGCGATGACATTATCCCATTGCGGAAAGTTATCCTTGAAACCAATAAAGCCAATGCTATCCCCGTTAAGCTTTACCCCGAAATAGGCTCCATAGCCGGCGGTTACGCCAAACCTGAAGAAATCGTTGTCAGCCAGTACCATTTTGCAATTCTTAGCCTTGGCATACAGGTCGCCTGCCCGGGTTTGCATCAGGTCAATATCCGAGAGGCTGAAGTTCATGGGGCCAACCGAAACGTTGAAGTCATCGATATCGCCATAAATCTCTCCGGAGTTATTGATAAAAAACGAGGAGACTCTGAGCTCCAAGTCGTTGTCATCACCACCAGAAATCCCCGGGTACCTGGGCGCAAAGGTATGGCTGTAGCTGAGGTAAACGGTGTAGTTGTTCAGCCTCCACTTGCTAACCGACATGTAGGTAGAATCCAGGCTCGGTACAAAACTTTTGCGGATCAACACCTCATGCGAATCGGGGTAAAGGTAAATGGAATCCAGATGGAAATCCCCACTAAATATTGGTTCATACTCACCCTCGGAAGTAACAAAATTAACCGTTCCCCGGGCCTCCAGCACCTTATCGGTTTGCTTGTCAATCAGCAGGTAGCCATCGTTTACGGCAATGGCCCTGCCAATTCCTCCGTACTCATCCTTCAGGGTAATTTGGTAGTTACCGGTTGTCTCAAATTTCAACGAGTCTGTTCTCTCCCAGCTATCAGCAACTACTTGGTAGAATTCAACCTGCGGGGAGTTCTGAATCATAAAGAAATAGCCGGATTTGGTCTGCGATCCAAAACCGTTTTGTGCGGTTACCGTCCAGAACAGAGTATCGCTATACTCGGCATTGTCCGGGAAAATGAATGTTGTTACAGTATCGGTGCGGCTCAGCCCGGTTTTGGAGAATACGGTGTTTTTTCCTTCGGAAATATCTACGCTGTAATGAGTTGCCCCTGCAGAATGTGTCCATTTCAGGCTAATAGAATCCGATGCTAGCTCTCCGGGTAGCGGAGATATTATGCCAAAATCGTCTTCGGGGGCAACAGATTGTGTTGTGAATTTCTGCGTTAATCCGTAGGAAGGAATATTCTCGGAGTTAACCTGTAGGGTCATTGTGTATGTTACATTGGGCTGGAGTTCATTTTCAAGTATTTCAGGAATACATATTGTTGAAGTGCTACCTGTAAAATACCTGCTGTAGCTAGTATTAGCATCGGTGTTGCTAATGGTTATGTTGTAATCGGTAGCACCTTCAAAATCCTGTATTTGTATGCAAGGATAGAGCGCAACGGTACTATCGGTTTTTGCCGGATACGATACCACTGGCAATTGGTTTATACAGAATGAGTAGTTGCTGAAGGCGAGTGCTGATGTGGAGTCAGCCGAAGGACCGCCATCAATTTTCAGGTAAAAATTGTTTCCATAAAGCTTGGGGACTAGCCATTCGTACTGTTTTACTGAGCCAACACTCGGTATAGTTGGCACAGCCATAATGGTGTCAATCACGTTTTTGCCGCTATCGCATAGGTAAATACTTTCCCAGGACAGGAATCCTTTGGTACTCCATTTTATGGTATAGATGGAATCGACATGCAATTTCTCTCCGCTGAAACCAAATTCATCGATGCTGTTTGAGTTTGGTGCTATGACGGTAATGGATGGTTCGCTTAGTATTATTAAGGGTTCGGAGGTGAACTGATAGTTCTCTGTGTCGCCATAGCCCTGATCCATTCCTAAAATTTCGATAATGATTTTAGCCGAATCGGTAGGGTTTAAATTCGAATTTATGTTCCATACAAAAGTGCTGGTGTCGCTTATCATTTCGAATGAACTGGCTAGCTCTTCCGTGTAGCTATTTGTTGCATCGGAGTAGGTAATTTTAACTTTTTCCCCTACGCCCCGGTGTACCCAGGTGATGTTTGCCGTTTTACCCCGTTCGTAAAAGTTCGACAAAGAGCTCAGAAATTGAATATTCTCATGGTAAATGGTAAATGGGTATCTACTTTCCGATGGCTCGGAGCTGGGAGTTACGGAATCTTCTTCAAGCCTTATCTTTACCTGCGTTGTATTGGTATCGGGCACTGGCCAGTCGTAATTTTTAAGTGATGCCGTGATTCCCGATTGCATGGTATCCCAGGTTGTGCCATTATTGTACGATACCAACAGTCTGACTTTACTGACAATATCGGGGGCGTACCATTTTATGCTGCAAGTTGTTGAATGCTTAAATGTAATGCCACTCTGAGTGGGATAGGTGATTAATAACGGGGAAATGCTCAACAAATCATTTTTAACTTGTTTGAACAAGGTGTCTTGGGCTAAAATACCTTCGACCATTTGGCTATGGTTATACCCATCAAAGGTTCGTATGGCCCGCAAGGTATGATCGCTGAGAGTAGCACTTGTGTAAGGAATATATCCATCGCTGGCCATGCCCGCATCTCTTTGCATGGCGTAGGCAGACGTTGTATATTGATTGGTAAGTGTGCTGGCATTCTCGATGTAACTTCCGGGTATTTGTCCGGCATAGCATATTGTGACTGGATCGTAATTAGTATATCCATTTAGCGCTACCAACCAGCTGTTCGGAAAAGTAGCGTAATAACCGGCAGAGACAAGATTATCGTAGTTATCCCAAAGTAAGTTGCCTCGGTTTACGTAGATAACAGGAGAAAAACTGTACCATTCTACCTCTACATCGAACCCCGGATAGTTGATGCACTCATTGTTGGAGTAAACCATTGGCGTTCCGTGGTTCGGAGTGGCCAGGGTAATTAAAACCTTCACATTCTCTCCGCATTTTATTCCGTTGGTAAAGGTAACCTCGTTCATAAACGAGCGGGCAATTAACCCTCCCATGCCATATCCCACAATTGCTATTTTTTGCCCGCTTAGGTTCAACTCCTCAAGGTTATCGGCTAAGCCTTGGGCTAAACCATTTACAGGTAAAACATTTGAGAAGTAGTAGGTCCGGTAAACTTTATAGTTATTACCTAAATCCGGGTCGTTGTTGAAATAGCTTAAAAAGTTATCCCAGCATTCCGCGGCGGGCGAAGGCGGAAGCCCATTGTTATTCCAACCGTGTATCAGGATAAGCGGGATACGGTTTCCCAGCTCAGCGGTGTCTTCAGCAACGATATTGAGGTCCTCCTCATAATTTGCAACTGTAAAGCTGTAGGTATCTGTCCAGTTGCTTACCTCTCCTTTATATTCAACGCGTACCCTCCATGTGTACCGGGCTCCGTATTCCAATTCATCGATTTGCATTCCGCCATGGCAGATGGAACTCCTCGCGGTGGAATCCATTATTGTTATTCCGTTCTTTTCCAGCATAATGTGGTACGAAATATCGGCCCACAGGGAAAAATCCTGGTTAAAGGCAAGCGCTGGACGTGGATATACATTTTCTGCCCCATTCGCCGGAAATTTGATTGTAGGCGTTAGCAGTTCCGATAATATGAAGTTGATAGCTGTATCTTGCTTGAGGGAAGTAACCGTGGTTGTAAGGCTAGCGGTTTCGTAACCGAGTTCTTTATTGGATACTGATATGGCGTACGACTCCATCCAGTGAGCTTCGTAGGAATAGTACCCATATTCAGTAGTTATAGTATCGGCGGTAGAAGCACCGGAAATGATAACGCCCACTTGGCCCCAATCCGACAGGGTATCCCCCACATTATTCATTATGATCCCCCCGATATAAATGGGATCGTGATAGCCGGTAAAGTTTAGCACCGTGTTTTCTGCCAACGAAGGGAGTTCTTCATAATCCTGATCGAATGTGAATAAATCCTTTGAAATGGTTACAAAAGCGTCGGCACCTTTTAGTAGTTCAAGTTCATACTCTCCAATACTATTGGTGTATGCAGAGTCAATAAACTCTAAATTAGAAACGCAGTATTCTACTCTAACCAGTACGTTGTCTATATTATGGCCCAGGTCATCTCTAATGGTTCCGTAAATTGTAACAGTATCAAAGGATGCAACAAAGTTAATAGCTGTATCGCCGCTAAACCCCTGAACAGTATTTACTGTTGCGGGTGAAAATGAGCAATTTTCAAGTATTGGGGTTATTTCTGTGGGTGTACTGCGTAAGGTTAAGAGGGAGTAGCCTGTAGCGGTTGTATAAATGGTATCGGCAGTGCCCCCGTTTACGGAGTATATTACAGGAACATCGAATAGGCTATTATTGTTGTAAGTTATTGTACCGGTAACCTCAATTTCATCGGGGTATCCTGTGAAGTTGAATATTTCGTCGGTAACAATTCCCGTAACCGATTCGTCGGTTGGATCAAAGAAGTACCCTGCTTTTGAGGGCGTGATGCTGAAATCGCCACCTACAGTTACAGCAAATGAGTAGTTACCATTAGAGTCGGTTTGAATGGTTTGGGTTGATGTGCCCGCGAGTTGAACAGCAACGTTAGGAATTGGCTCGGTACCATCGGTTATTGTTCCGGAAATGGTTACTGTTTGACCTTTAACATGGTAAGTTATTGCTAACAGGAACAATACTGGCAGTAGTACAATTCTTTTCATCCGTATGTATTTTATAGGTTTATTGATATTGGTGTTCTTGCATTGAATAACCCTGAGGCGTAGCCCCCGCATTACATCAAAATGCCAATAAATGTTTGGGTATTACTTTCGCAGTTTGCGTGCTTAAATTATACCCCCAATAAAAGTATTTGGTTGTGAGGTATTAGGAAAGAAAAAGGGTAGGACATCTGGTAGGACATTCGGCTTAAATTATAGAGCTGCCAATTTAGCTGGTCCGTATGTTTCGGATGACGAGTAAGGTGTGCCAATATTTTACGTCTATGCCTGAATTTTACCCTGAGGCTTTCGGTTAGTTTTTCTCTCTTTAAAGGCAAGGTAAAATGCCAGCCATAGGAGTAGCACTATGGCGGGCAGGACAACGCCTGTTGTGGTGTAGAGATATCCTAGGCTGAAGATTATACATTCCCTGGGATTATTTCTATCGTAAATTACCGTAAGCCTTTCGCCTATGTCGTAAATGGTATTCTCGGGGCCGTACATTCTTACTGTTAGCGAATCGGCCGTGAACTGTATAACGGAGTAAATATCATACCCTCCGATGCGCGAGAGACCTGCTGTTACCTTTTTATGATTTACCACAACCCCTTCGGTTTTTTTGCCGTAGATGAGTAGTTTATATTTTGACGACACGGGGAGGAGCAAAATCAGTAAAGTAATAATCCAGAATTGAGCTTTACTAACCCGGAAGTTTATTTCTTTGGTTGGCATTGGTGCTTTTGATTGTGCGTTAAGCGGTTAATCCGATAAACCTTTTGACTGTTAGGATATTGAGGCGTTATTATATCAACCAAATTTTCAGCTTTTTACGTTTAACGAACAAAACACGAAACACTGACAACCGCCGGCTAATCTTTCACCTTTTTGCTTCCGGCAATGGCTTTGTTGTAGCAAAGTCTGCAAAGTGGCTCGTAAACATCGGTTTCGCCCAGCAGAACCAGCTTGTCAGTGCTGGTGGTACGGTGCGAGTACTGCGCCAAATCGCCACAGTGTACGCAAATAGCGTGAACCTTGGTAACATGCTCGGCAATGGCCAGCAGGTTTGGCATGGGGCCAAATGGTTTACCCCGGAAATCCATATCCAGTCCGGCAACAATTACCCTAACTCCCTGATCGGCAAGCTGGTTGCAAACATTGGGCAGGTTCATATCGAAAAACTGTGCCTCATCAATCCCAACCACATCAACATTATGCGCGAGTAACAGTATATTCCCCGACGATGAAACCGGGGTGGATAGTATTGAGTTTGCATCGTGCGATACTACTTCCTCCTCGGAGTACCGGGTATCTATCTGTGGCTTAAAAATTTCTACCCGTTGCTTGGCGTATTTTGCACGTCTAAGCCTACGGATTAGCTCCTCGGTTTTCCCGGAAAACATCGATCCGGCAATAACCTCGATCAAACCTTTACGTTTACCGCTTACAGGATTTTCCAGGAAAGGCATGTTAATAAAGATGAAATATTTACGTTAGTTTTACATACAAATGTAATAAAACTTATTTTTGGTACGCGAACATTAAGGTATGAATGGTATGGAGTATTTAAGAGATGCAAAAGCCCGGATTGATGAGGCCTGCGGGTTAATTAAACGGGCAATTGGAGTGGGAAAGTTATCAACAATTGAACGCGATGTCATTCTCGATAAGCTGGCCAAGGCCTACGAAATGGTTTTAACCGCAAAATCCCCGGAACTGGAACCAACAGCAAAAAAGGAGATTAAAGGTGAAGGCCTGCCGAAAGCCAAAGCTCAATCCAATTTAGAATTTCAGGCAGATGTTTCCGGGGGGAAACCGTTGGCCGAGACCGTTAAGGGGCAGAAAACCGAAATTGTTGAAAGCGATATAGAGACAACGGAACCGGCTAAACCGGAAGTTAATAAGGAGAAAGTGATAAGGGTAAACCAGATAACGGAGGCAGATCAAGGCCGGGAGCAGCAGGATAAAAATCAGACGGAAATAATTGCCGAGAAATACCAGGGGAAGCAGAAGTTCCTTAACGAAATTATGGGAGAACAATCGGGCCGGGTGGATGTGTCCACAAAGCTTCAGAACAAGCCCATTGCCGATTTG
>JBFXEO010000054.1:0-14547 GCA_050180015.1 Bacteroidales bacterium
AACATTAAGCGGTATTTATATCCCCGATACTGCCAAAGAAAAACCACAGCGGGGAACCATTGTTGCCGCAGGGCCCGGAACAAAGGATACTGTAATGGAGGTTAAAGTGGGCGATGTCGTGCTTTACGGGAAATACGCCGGTACCGAAATAACAGTTGATGGGAAGGATTACCTGATTATGAAACAATCGGATATACTTGCTGTTATCTAACAACCAATTTGTCAAACAAATAAAAACTGAGAATATGTCAGCAAAAGTTTTAAATTTTGATACCGAAGCTCGCGAGAAACTCAAAAAAGGTGTCGATCAACTATCGAATGCAGTAAAAGTAACGCTGGGCCCCAAGGGTCGTAATGTGGTTGTCGAGAAAAAATTTGGATCACAGCAAGTTACCAAGGATGGCGTTACTGTTGCCAAAGAAATTGAACTAAGTGACCCGTTTGAAAATGTAGGTGCACAAATGGTTAAAGAGGTTGCCTCAAAAACTGCCGATAATGCAGGTGATGGAACAACTACCGCTACCGTACTTGCCCAGTCTATCGTTAATGTAGGATTAAAGAACGTTACCGCGGGTGCTAATCCAATGGATTTGAAGCGCGGTATCGACAAAGGTGTCGCAAAAGTTATTGAACACCTGAAAAAACAAACCATCGCAGTTGGCGAAGATTACCAAAAAATTGAACAGGTTGCCACCATTTCGGCAAACAACGACAACGAAATTGGCAAACTGATCGCCGAGGCAATGAAGAAAGTAAAGAAAGAAGGCGTTATCACGGTTGAAGAAGCCAAAGGAATTGAAACAACCGTTGAGGTTGTTGAGGGTATGCAGTTCGACCGTGGTTACATATCGCCATACTTCATTACCGATCCCGATAAGATGGAGACTGTTCTGGAAAATCCTTTCATCCTACTCACCGATCGTAAGATTTCCACAATGAAGGATTTACTTCCCGTTCTGGAACCGGTAGCACAGGCGGGGCGCGCCTTGCTAATCATTGCAGAGGATATTGAAGGCGAAGCATTGGCAACGCTGGTTGTAAACAAGCTGCGTGGCTCACTAAAAATTGCCGCTGTTAAGGCTCCAGGCTTTGGCGATCGTCGTAAAGAAATGCTGGAAGATATTGCCATCCTAACCGGAGGCGTTGTTATTAGTGAAGAGAAAGGCCTTCGCCTCGACGGTGCTAAAATGGACATGCTCGGCCACGCCGAAAAAATTACCCTCGATAAGGAAAACACAACCATTGTTAACGGCGGTGGTTCCAAGGAAAATATTAGAAAACGGGTAGCCCAAATCAGGACCCAAATCGAGAACACTACTTCCGATTATGATCGTGAAAAGCTGCAGGAGCGTTTGGCCAAGTTAGCCGGTGGTGTTGCAGTTCTTTACGTTGGTGCTGCTACCGAAACTGAAATGAAGGAGAAAAAAGATCGCGTTGACGATGCACTTAACGCTACCCGCGCCGCTGTTGAGGAAGGCATCATTCCCGGCGGTGGAGTTGCTTACATCCGTGCCATTGAAGCCCTTGAAAACCTGAACGGCAGTAACGATGACGAAACAACTGGTATTCTCATTGTTAAGAGAGCAATTGAAGAGCCGCTCCGCCAAATTGTTGCCAACGCGGGCTTAGAGGGTTCTGTAATTGTTCAAAAGGTTAAGGAAGGTAAGGATGACTTTGGCTACAACGCCCAAACCGATAAGTTTGAAAATCTTCACGCCAGCGGGGTTATTGACCCAACCAAGGTTGCCCGTATTGCCCTTGAAAATGCAGCCTCAATCGCTGGTTTAATACTAACCACCGAGTGTGTAATAACCGAAAAGAAAGAAGATAAGCCAATGCCTCCAATGGGCGGTGCTCCCGGCATGGGCGGAATGGACATGATGTAAAATTACACCGTATAAATATCAAAGAAGCGGAGAGTTACCTCCGCTTTTTTATTTTCTATCGCCTTAAATACAGCCCAAGCACTCAAACCGATAAACCTCTATAAACTATCCCCTACGGGGTGCTAACTATTTCCAGAATCGCCAAATTTTCAATATCTTTGCGCTCCAATTAGAAACCGAGAATGGAGAATATCAGGAACTTTTGCATTATTGCGCACATCGACCACGGAAAAAGCACACTGGCTGACCGATTGCTTGAAAACACCCACACGCTTTCCAGCAAAGAATTACAAAATCAAGTGTTGGATAGCATGGACCTAGAGCGGGAAAAGGGGATAACCATTAAAAGCCACGCCATTCAGATGGAGTACAAACATGACGGCCAAACTTACACGCTTAACCTAATTGACACCCCGGGCCATGTCGATTTCTCCTACGAAGTTTCCCGGGCAATTGCCTCGTGCGAAGGTGCGCTGCTTGTTGTTGATGCCACCCAGGGAATACAAGCGCAAACCATATCGAACCTCTACCTTGCGCTCAACCACGATTTAGAGATAATCCCGGTTATAAATAAAATAGACATGGATGCAGCCATGGTAGAAGATGTAAAAGACCAGATTGTAGATTTAATCGGCTGCAAACGCGATGAAATTCTTCCGGTAAGCGCAAAAACCGGCGAAGGGGTTGACGCGATACTCGAGGCAATTATCACAAGAATAGAGCCACCCAAGGGCGATGTAAACGCACCCCTGCAAGCATTAATATTCGATTCCGTTTTCAACTCGTTCCGGGGAATCATTGCTTACTTTAAAGTTGTAAATGGCACCATTAAAGCTGGAGATAAGGTAAAGTTTTTTAATACGGGCAGAGAATACGTTGCCGACGAAGTTGGCATTCTGCGGCTAAAACTTCTGCCCCGCAATTCAATAAGTGCTGGCGATGTAGGCTACATAATATCGGGGATTAAAGAGTCCACCGAAGTAAAAGTTGGCGATACGATTACCCACGTTGAACAACCCTGCAACAAGGCAATTGCCGGATTCGAGGATGTGAAGCCAATGGTATTCGCAGGCCTTTACCCGGTGGATGCCGATGAGTATGAAGATTTACGGGCCTCTCTCGATAAACTCAAGCTTAACGATGCATCCCTAAGCTACGAGCCAGAATCGTCATTAGCCCTCGGATTTGGGTTTCGCTGTGGTTTTTTGGGTTTACTCCACATGGAAATTGTTCAGGAACGGCTTTACCGGGAGTTTGACATGGATGTTATAACCACCGTTCCTAACGTTTCGTACAAGGTTCATTCCACAAAAGGCGAAATTATTGAAGTTCATAATCCGAGTGGACTTCCCGGGCCAACGGTAATAGACCATATAGAGGAACCTGTTATCAACGCGCAGATCATCACAAAATCTGAATACCTGGGTGCTGTAATGAAGCTGTGTATTGACAAACGTGGCATCCTTAAAAACCAGGTTTTTATTACATCGGACAGGGTAGAGCTAACATTCAGAATGCCGCTGAGCGATATTGTATTCGACTTTTACGATAAGCTAAAATCCATATCGAGGGGTTACGCTTCGTTCGATTACTTTATGGACGGATATGCCACGGCTAAACTTGTTAAGCTTGACATTTTGCTCAACGGCGAAATGGTAGATGCGCTTTCGTCGCTCATTCACTTCGACTATGCCTATGATTTTGGCCGTAAAATGTGCGAAAAGCTAAAAGAGTTGATCCCCCGGCAGCAATTCGATATAGCCATTCAGGCTGCAATTGGAGCAAAAATTATTGCCCGGGAAACCGTAAAGGCCCTTCGCAAAGATGTAACCGCCAAGTGTTACGGAGGCGATATCACCCGTAAACGCAAGTTGCTGGAGAAGCAGAAAAAAGGGAAAAAACGTATGCGCCAAATTGGCTCGGTAGAAGTTCCGCAAGAGGCATTTCTAGCTGTACTTAAAATGGATTAACGGGTTGCAGCTGATTTATTGAGCTCCGATTACACGCTCGTATAGATAACTTCAAATCCGCCATACGGAATAATTTACCTATGAACAACTTCAACATCTGGCTTCGGAATATTCAAATGCAATACTCAGCCGAGCAAACCTATATTGCCCAGCGAATGCTACAGGAGCAGGGTGGTTGGCAATCACATCTGGATAGGACAAAGGGGTATATTACTTCAACAATTGAAAAAATACAACCAGAAACGGTTAGGGTGCTGGGTAGCGGTTGGCTATTCGATGTGCCGGTTGAATACCTATGCAACCAATGTAAAAGAGTAATCCTTTCGGACATCTTCCATCCTCGCCAGGTTGTAAAAAAGTATTCCACAAATAGCAAAATCTCATTTAAAACTACAGATTTATCCGGCGGTGCAGTTGACCTAGCATACAATCACAGGGGAACCTCCATCAACCTTATACATTCAATAAAATCCATTCAACCCATTGAGTATGCTGATGACTTAGTTATTTCAGTAAATCTACTAAGCCAGCTAAGCATTTTTATCACCGATTTCCTTCGCAGGAAAAAGAAAGTGGCACAATATCAACTTCAGGAAATTGCGTATGCCATTCAGCAAAACCACCTAAACGGGCTACCCAAAAACAAATCGATACTGATTACCGACCACGAGGAGGAATTTTTAGATGAAAAAGGGAAGGTTGTTGGCATAAATCCAACGGTATTTATACCAATCCCCAGAAATACATCGACAGAAGAATGGGATTGGCAATTCGACTCAAACATGACCTACCGGGAGGATTGCAAAACCAACCTAAAGGTTGTTGCAACAACCATATAAATCAAGGGAGCCATAAATTCCAGCTAAAAAAGGGGTTACGCTTTTTTCCAGCATTTTACCCAGTCAATTTCCATGTAGGCTGGCAGCCTAGACTCATCCACATCCCCACAAACCCCCGATGCAAAAACTAGGTATAATGGAATATTGGGATTTTTATTGGCCTGTAGTTTATACGGAGTACCATTAATTGTCCAAACAATATTCTGCTCGTTCCACTCCACGCCCAGTATATAAAACTCAGAGTTAATTTTTACCCCCTTAGCTGCATTAACCGACTTACGCACCTTGCTTGAGCCATTGGCCCAAAAATAGGCACCCGAAATTGAGTTTTCGCCACAGTCGGCTTTTAAAAACACATCAAGCTCTGGCAGCATCCTATCGCCAATAAGGTAAAACGAATGGTTAATCCCTTTCGCGCACGACAATTTTACCTTAGCCTCTATCCTCCCCTCGCTTTGGCGATAAATATGTCCTGTGTTAATAACCCCCGACGTAAAGTTGAACGATTTAGGAATAAACCCGAACTTTTTATCCCAAGCTAGGCCGCTAGCGTTCTCCTTGCGGGTTTCTATCCGTAAAACACTATTCTTAAGTTCAAGGTTACCGCTCTCGGAGTAGAACTGCCTGTCCGTTGAGAATGAATACGATTTATTGATTACGGCATCGCCCCAAAAAAATTTGGTAAGCCAACGTTGAGCATCTAATGATTTCCCATCGAAATCGTCATGAAATATCAATGTCCAGCTCTTAATATCATCGAACTTGTGGCTATCTTTTGTTTTCAAATACCACTTAACCTTTTCCGAGGATTCAAGTGCCTTAAACTCCTGCAACTTTTTATACGAATCGGTTTGCTCAAACTTATTTTTAGAAAGCAAATAATTTTTGCGTTCAGCAAACCCCGGAGATTCAACGCTTGCTTTAAGTTCGCTATGGCGTTGCAGCGTTTGGGAATTTTCTATACCGAAGTAATCCTTTAGCGGTTTGAAACGTACCAGCTTGAAATACTTTTTCAAATCCGCACTCGACTTCAACTCCTTAAAGCGTAGTTCTTTCTGATACTCAGGGGTGTTCTCCTTTTTGAAGGCTTTTCTATTTTTCTTGTAGTCGGCACTGCCCACAAAGTTTCTGAGGTCATTTAACTCCTCAACCAATCCGGAGTCCTTAATCTTACTAAAAAAAGCAGGCATCTCCGTTTTTGCCATTTTAAGGTAATTCTTAAGGGCAGAATTTCCCGACAATTTTTTCAGCTCCTGCTCTGCCTCAAATTCAGGTGAGTTTTTAAACGTTATTGCCCCAAGTTCCTGCTTTACCTTGAGATACTCCTTGGAGTCAACCCAACTTTTCAGCTCCAAGTACCGATACCATTCATCGGATTGGGAATAGCTGAGAATTTCTTCGTATTCGGTTTCTAGTGCTTTCCGGGCAGACTCAACCGTTTCGGTATCCTTGAAGGTGCCAAATAGTCGGTTGGTAAATACTTTAAAACTTGAAGGGGTAGTGGCCATCTGCAAAACTTTTGAATTGGAAGAACTCTATTGACGCTGAACTGCAATGAAGTTAAAGGGAAGTTTCAGGTGCTCGGCGTAATCTTCTCCAGCTTCAACCATATCCTCGTCATCCTCCATGTAATGCCAGTTAACCACCACAGCATACCCTTTCCGGTGAATTTCGCGGAACTTCTCAAGAATTTTAAGTATCATTTTTGACGAAGATGTATTATAGTAGCCGAAGTTCAGGTCTATTTCCGTTTTCTGATTGGGATTGGCCATGTACTCATCAATCCACTCCATAATGGGTGTATAGAATGAGGCAACATCTTCCGGCAACGAATTACCGGAAATCTCAAAGATTGACTTTTCCTTATCGAGTACCACCCTTGGCGTTTCAGTAGTCGGCTCCAAGATAATGTTATCCATAACAGCAGCAATTTATCCCGCAAACAATAGTTAAAATTATGCAATATTCCCTAATAAAGCAACAAAAATCTCGAATAACATGATTTAACGCAAATATAAACGCATTTTCTATTGCAGGGTTATATAATTTGATGTAAAAATTTAACGCTAAAATATCAGCTTAAACCCCTTGCCCCTTACATTGATTATTTCGATGGTAGGGTCGTCGCCCAAATACTTACGCAATTTGGTAATGTAAACATCCATGCTGCGAGCATTAAAATAGCTGTCGTCAACCCAAATGGTTTTAAGGGCGAAATTCCTGTCGAGCAAAGAATTTTTATTGATGCATAAATATTTTAGCAGTTCGCTCTCCTTGGTGGTCAACTTCCTCACATCGCTGTCGAGCTGGAGCGTTTGCTTTATTGCATCGAACGTGTACTTACCGATCTGAAATTGCGATTGCTCCGCCGAGGGAGAATCCTTGCGGGTACGGCGTAGAATTGCCTCAAGTCTCATAAGCAATTCCTCTATGCTGAAAGGCTTTGTCATGTAATCATCGGCACCCAGCGCAAACCCTTCAATTACATCCTCTTTCATGGATTTTGCGGTTAGGAAAAGTATGGGCATACTGTTGTTAGACATTCTGATTTCCTTCGCCAGGGTAAATCCGTCCTTTATGGGCATCATTACATCCAAGATACAGATATCGTAGTAGTTATTCTGGAAACCCTTAAAGGCCTTTTCGCCATCCTTATAAAGATCTACCTCGTAATCTTTTGCCTGCAAATATTCCTTCAACAGGAACCCCAAGTTTTCGTCATCCTCGGCTAACAGAACTCGAACCTTTCTATTTTCCATTGTATTGATATTTTAGTTTAATTGTTTCGTTCAGTTGGTCCACTCCAAGGCAGGTAAACTGAGAACGTGCTCCCGAAGCCCAGTGTGCTATCAACCCAAATTCTACCGCCATGTGCCTCAACAATTTTCTTAACGTAGCTAAGCCCAAGGCCAAAACCCTTTACATTATGAACATTACCGCTTGGAACACGATAAAACTGGTCGAAAATTTTACGGATATTATCCCGGCTTATTCCAATGCCGTTATCCCTAACCGCTATCACTACCCCTTCGGTGACGTTCTTTGTAAATATAATAATTTCTGGATTCCCATTACGGTATTTCACCGCGTTATCTAGCAGGTTATTAATAACATTAGTAACGTGCACCTCGTCAGCAGTTATTACGGATCTGCTGGCTGAAAAATCGTTGCTCAGCTTCCCGTTTTGCGATTGAAGCTGCAGCGAAAAGTTGGACGACACTTTTTCTACTATCTCGTGAATGTCTATTTCTCTAAGCTTTAGCTTAAGTTTTGTTTTTTCGAATATGGCCATTTGCAAAACTTTTTCCACCTGCAAGCCCAACCGTTTACTTTCGTCGGCAATAACGCCGCCCAAGTATTCAAGATTTTTACGCTCAATGGGAATGCTCTGATCATTCAGCATCTGTGCCGCAAGCGAAATAGTTGATATTGGGGTTTTTAGCTCGTGGGTCATGTTGTTGACAAAATCATTCTTAATCTCCGAAACTTTCTTCTGCCTAAATATGATAAACAGTGTAACCGAAAAGCTAAATATTATTAGCATCGTAAGCAAGGAGGTTGAAAGCGTCATCAAACCAAGCGAACTCAATATATAGGTTTTCTGGTTGGGAAAGTAAAGCGTTAAAAAGTACCTACGGGCAAAAAAATCGTTGGGAAAAAGTTTATCCTTAAGCACCAAACCCTTGGGGTTAGGCCTATAATGTGGACTTTTATATATTGTACTATCCTTATCGTTGGTAACCCGGTACTCAAACCTAGCCTCTATTCCCTTGCGTATCAACTCGCGGTGAATAATAGAATCGAGCAATTGCTGTGAAATTCGCTCCTCAATGGGGAGTTCTATCCGAATTAACTTGTCAACGATATTTTCAACAAAAACTGTTTTATTCAGCACCTTTCCATCCAGCCCTAAGTTGAGATTTAAATTACTGATACCTTTCCCCGCTCCCAGGCTGGCGTTGGGCAGATTTGCCTTAGTGTTTAACGAGATTAGTGTGCTGTCGAAAAAATTATGTGCCAAGGAGGGTATCTTAATTGTATCGAGATTATTGACCGTGAGTACCTGCTGGCTAATTTGCTTTGTTCTTATTCCACCTTTTGTCCTGTTGAGAATTCCCTGCTGGTAAGAGAGACGGGCATCGCCCTTTGTATTGACAGAATAGTAGGGTTTAATTTCGTCTATAATTTGGACTACCGTTTCCTGCTTCTCAATTTCGTCGATTATACGATCCATGGCTAATCCGGACGACTGGACAAATTGCTCTTCTTTTATTTGCACGGCGATACGCACCCATTTGGACTGAACCAGCACTAATCCTAACGAGGCAAAAGAGATAAAAGCGGTTAATATCCAGAGTAATTTTCTGCTCATAAAACAAAGGTAATCTTTATGCTATGGACTATAAAAGGGTTAACACAGTTTAACAGACTGTTCCATAAATTTCACGAGGCCCAACCGGGTTTGCTATGCTTTTAAATATAAAATATTTACAGTTACATTTCCCGAGTAGAGTTTTCAAATCTATTCGGGACAAAATGGTTCTTTACGTTTAAGCGTGGTAGTATTTATTTCTATGGCGGCCAGAACGCCATCTACCTTTTTGAGGCCCTGAACAAATAATTTAAACTCCGATTCAGGCATAAGGCCATTAACCTCAACAATGTAATCGACGTTGGGCAGCTGTTTGACTGGCCGAGACTTTTCGGGTTTATTGGAAATTAAAGATATTACTACCGGGAATTTGCTAACTCTATCAGTAAACACTGGAACGCCAAGAGTTTGCTCCATATCGGAATTTTTTATCAGCTTAATGCCGCTGCCAGCGTTGAGGCCCCAGACCATCCTATTCAGGTTTAATGATGACGACAACGCAATCAATCTAAAGGGCTGATTCGATTCAACTTCAAGTATTTCCAATTTCTTTTTTACTACCATTGATAAATTTTCCCGGTAAATGGTTAGTTGTCCTCTAAAATCGATATTATTTGACCCGGTAGCTAAACCAATATTTAGTTTTCAATATTTCAATGATGAAATTTGATCGTTTCTACGAACTCAACGATCAGCATCCCTGCACGCTGAACTTGTTGCAGTGTACAAAATCTTTTTAGCGAAACAACATTGAAGTACAAATATAGCTCTGATTAATTATTACGGTGTTGCTTAACAAAAATTCCTTCCAGCATTTTTTCCTTCTTCCAGTTTTAACCTATGGCGTAAAAAGTATCCTCGCCGGAACAAAACTTCAAGTCAATGTGTGATTTTACGTGAGCAGCCTAATGTATTGATACGATTCCCCCAGAATTTATGTCTATTACCGAAGTCAAACCCATCAAAGCATGGGTAAACAAATGGCAAGGTTACTCCTTGCCATGTAAAAGTTGCGACTCATCAATTTGCCCCAGGACTAGCATGCTGGCATGCTGTTCTGCCTCTTTCTTGGAGCAGCCAAAACCTTTGGCCGTTATTTCACTGTTAAAAACAAGCACCGAAACAAAATGAGGGGAACCCATTGTGCTGCTTTCATCTTCGCGGGTATCAAAATTTATGTTGATTTTGAATTTTTGGGCCAGCTCAATCAATTTACTTTTGTAGTCGGTCTCCAGTGCCTGCAACTCATCAAGGTTGATGAATTTATCCAGAATATTATTGACAATGGCAGTGCTGGTGAACTGGTATCCCCTATCAAGAAAAATTGCTCCAATCAATGCTTCGAGAGCATTACCGTATATGTTTTTTTGCGGAATAGTACCTCCCCCATTCATCTTTACAAGGCCATCGAGCTTCATACCTACGGCAAGCTGGTTAAGGCTGGCCCGGCTTACAATTTTAGCCCGCATTTTTGTGAGAAACCCTTCCTGTTGGTTGGGGTAGCGTTCAAATAGGTAATCGGCCACAATGGCATCAAGTACCGCATCGCCGAGGTACTCCAGCCGTTCGTTGTCAACCCGTTTTCCCTTTGGCAAAACGTAGGAGGCGGACCTATGTACCATGGCCAGCTTGTATAGCTCTATATTTCTAGGAGAAAAACCGAGTATGCTTTTTAACTGCCCAATCAGAACCCTATCCGCAGATTGAATACGGAAACGGTTGATTGGTCTTGCAAAAAACTTTAACACCTAGAATCAGGATACTTTTTTAACGATAACAGAAGCGTTATGTCCCCCAAAACCGAAAGTATTACTCAGCGCAGCCCGAACTAAACGTTTCTGGGCCTTATTGGGAGTTAAATTAAGCCTGGGGTCAATTCCGGGGTCAATATTTTTCAAATTAATAGTAGGCGGTATCGTATCGGTACAAACGGCAAAAATGGCAGCAATAGCTTCTATTGCACCTGCTGCACCGAGTAAATGGCCTGTCATTGATTTTGTTGAGCTGATGTTAAGCTTAAACGCACTCTCACCAAAAACAGAGATGATTGCCTTAGTTTCAGCCACATCGCCAAGGGGAGTGGCAGTGCCGTGCACGTTGATATAATCGATGTCGGCAGGTTGTAAATGGGCATCATTGAGCGCATTTTCCATAACCCGCTTTGCACCTGAGCCTTCGGGGTGTGGTGCTGTCAAGTGATAGGCATCGGCAGTCATTCCGCCACCCACCAATTCACAGTATATTTTGGCTCCACGTGCCTTGGCATGTTCGTACTCTTCAAGAATTAAACATCCCGCACCCTCTCCCATTACAAATCCATCGCGGCTAATATCAAATGGTCTTGACGCTGACTTATACTCCTCGTTATTGGTTGAAATTGCCTGCATGGCATTAAAGCCACCCATTCCAATTTCATTGGCCGAAGCCTCAGAACCTCCGCTTACAATAATGTTGGATTTACCTGTACGGATAATATCCATAGCACAGATAATTCCATTCGTAGCAGATGCACAGGCCGAAACGGTAGAGAAATTTGGCCCACGAAAACCATACTTTATCGATATCTGTCCTGCAGCAATGTCAGCAATCATTCGAGGGATAAAGAAAGGGCTAAATCGGGGTGTTCCGTCACCTCCGAAATAGCTCCTCAATTCCTCGGTCAGGGTTTGTAGTCCACCAATTCCCGAGGCCCAAACAACACCGGCCATGTCCAAATCAATGGTCTCGGGATTCAGGCCAGAATCCTTTATTGCCTCATCTACAGCCACCAGCGCAAACTGAGTGTAAGGATCGAGTTTTTTAACCTCTTTACGGTCAAAATAGGCAAGGGGATCGAAGTTTTTTACCTGACAGGCAAATTTGGTTTTAAACTTTGACGCATCGAAACTGGTGATGAGGTCACTTCCACTCACCCCATTTTCAAGATTAGTCCAGTATTCCTGAATGTTATTCCCAATTGGGTTAATTGTACCCAGGCCTGTAACAACTACGCGCTTCATCTCCATAAGGCGAAAATTTAGTTTAAAACCAATGCTAATTTTCTTTTAGTAGTGATATTACTTGCTGTGATTTTCGATGTAATTGATGGCATCGCCCACGGTGCCAATCTTTTCTGCCTCATCGTCTGGAATAGAAAGGTTGAACTCCTTTTCAAATTCCATGATCAACTCTACGGTATCTAATGAATCAGCACCTAGATCATTGGTAAAGCTTGCTTCTGGAGTTACCTCATTTTCATCTACTCCGAGTTTGTCAACAATAATCGACTTTACTCTTGTTGCAATATCCGACATAGTTTTAAAATTTAGTTAATAAATAATGTTGCAATCGTGAAGATAAATTTCATCCGATAAAAATCATAATGATAAATTACAGCCGCAAAAGTAATTTTTTTGTTCATATTTTTGACACACCCAAACTATTTTTTTTGACAATCGTTTAACTTAAAAATAACATGGCATTGATAATGAACAATATAGCAATTTTTGCATCGGGCTCAGGCAGTAACGCAGAAAATATTGTACGTTACTTTACAAACAATCCCAGGGTAAAAATCGAACTTATTGCCACAGAAAACCCCCAAGCACAGGTTATTGAGCGCGCCAGGAAACTCAGCATAGATGTCAAAGTATTTTCAATGAGCGAGCTTCGCAATGGAGATTTGCTCAACCTCATAAAACTATATCACGTGAACTTTATTGTGCTAGCCGGCTTCCTAAAGCTTATTCCCCGCAATCTCATTGAAGCCTTTCCGAATCGTATTGTAAACATACACCCCGCATTGCTCCCCAAGTATGGTGGCAAGGGAATGTACGGGATTAAGGTTCACGAAGCGGTAATTGCCCATGGCGAAACGGAGAGCGGCATTACAATCCATTACATTAACAGCAACTACGACGAAGGCGATATTATACTCCAAGCCAAATGCCCGGTTTCACCAACCGATACAAGCCAAACGCTCGCCCAGAAGGTTCACGGACTTGAATATGAATACTATCCTAGGGTAATTGAATCGCTACTTGAAAAGTTAGAATAGAGCGGACAATGCCGATTGTTTTGAATGTGCTGAAGAATTGGCATTCAACCAGCCGTAAAAGCACTGGGCTATACGGCGATTTCAGGTTGCAGCTTACTGTTTTCTTTAGCCACACCAGTATCTTTTCCCTAGTGCCTGATACGCTCAAAACCTTTCCCGTAAACCCCCATAACACTGGCCACGGAAATAAATGCCTCAGCATCAATTTCTTTGATTATTCGGTAAACATCGTTGGCCTCATGCTTTCTGACAAGGGTTATTAAAACCTTTTGAGTTTCCTTGGAAAACCAACCCTGTCCGTCGATAACCGTAACCCCCCGGTTCAACTCGTTGGTAATTCTGTCGGCAATTTCGCCATAACGTTTCGAGAAAATAAACACCTGTACGGATTGCTTGCTACCCGAAAGGACGGCGTCGAGCGAATAGGCCGTAATGGCCATTGCCACGTAGCCATAAACAATAGTCTCTATTCGCTTGGCAGGATCTAAATCGAGTAGCACTAAGTAGGACGAGCCTACAATGAATATATCGCACATCAGTATTATTCTACCAGGACTTATGTTCCGGTATTTATTTATTATCATGGCAATAATATCGGTACCTCCCGTGCTTCCACCCTGCGTAAAAATAATGCCCAACCCCGCTCCGGCAATAGCACCACCAATAATGGTTGACATAAATCTATCGGCAACCACCGGTTGCTTGATAAGCGCCTGAAATGCCGAGAGTAGAATTGCCCCTACCGTTACCCCAAAAACTGTTTTAACCCCGAAACTGGCCCCCAGCATCTTAATGGCAATGAGTATTAGCCCGATGTTAATAATAAAATAGGTGTAACCCATGGGGATTCCCGTTGCATAGTAAACCATGGCCCCTATACCCGAAACACCACCTCCGGTTATTTTGTGGGGGATCAGGAACGCAGTCCACGATAAGGCGTAAAGAACCAACCCGAATACAATAATAACGTATGATCGGGTTGTTCTGAATATTGAATGGACGGTCATTGAAGCTTAAAGTAAATTACAGTAAGGTATCGGATCGATTGTCTTCCTCTTTCCTACGCTGAATTGATTTGGCGTAAGAGTTAAGCAGGTAGCTGACTTCGCCCAACGAATTCTCCAGTTCATCGGCCTGGTAGGAATCCATGAAGCCTAGGTCCGAAGCAAGTATAATATAATAGCGACTTTCTTCCAGAGCATCCTGAGCCGTGGCAAGGAACATCAATTTTTCATCACGATCTTTTTTCCTGTAGCCTCCAACAATATTGGTGGCAATTGCCGTAACGCTCTCGCAAAGCATATCACCCACAAAAGCCTGATCGTCATCGGGGAACTGTTTTACCTGCTGGTAAACTCCCAGTACAAACGCATGGGCTTTTTGCCATACAACCAAATCTTTGAAGGATTTTGTTTTGCTCTCTGATCTCTCCATATTTATGCTA
>JBFXEO010000055.1:0-14411 GCA_050180015.1 Bacteroidales bacterium
ACTGTAATGTCGTCGCGTTGGTGCTCATCGCCCTTAAAATCGTTGAATTCTTTGACCAGCACTTCCGCAATGCTATCCATCGGTTTACTGATATTTGCCAGCAAATAGGTATGGAAACGGCACGCGGTAAACTTGCGCTTAAAGGCGTTATTCTGATCGGTAAAACCGTCGGTACACATAAAAATCATGTCGCCAGAGTGCATTGTTAACCGCCAGTTTGTAAATTCGAGCTCAACATCGGGGAGCACGCTGCCAATAGATTTACGGTTGCCCCTCAGAGTTTGTATCCGCTCATCGCCCTTGCTGTAGTAAAACAACGGTCTGTTTGCCCCGGCAAAAGTAACGATGTACTGATCGTCCAACTTTCGTTCAATCATGCAAAGCGAAATATCCATGCCATCGAAACTTTCGCTAACATCCTGCCGGAGGGCCGTGTTCACGGCACTGCTTAACTCCGTTAAAATAGCCGCAGGATTATGAACCTTTCGCTCGTTAACTATTTCGCTCAGCAGCCTGCTGCCTATTAACGACATAAATGCGCCGGGAACGCCATGACCAGTACAGTCAACAACCGCAACAAAAATCTTTTCAGATTTTTTACCCTTAGTCCCGGATTGCGATACCCAGTAAAAATCACCGGAAACCAGCTCTTTGGGCAAGTAAATAAGAAAATGCTCGAACAAACCCTCGAACGATGCCGGTAAATCGGGAAGTATTGCTTGCTGTATGGTTTGCGCATACTGAATGCTTGCGTTGATATGCTTATTTTTATCATGCATTTCGTCGCGCTGGGTGAGTATTTCTTCCTTCTGATGCTGTAGCACAACATTTTTCTCCAGTAAGATTTGCTCTGATTTAACAAGTTCCCGGGTTCTAACATCTATTTGCTGCTGAAGCTTAATATTGGATTTTCTGAGCATTCGAACATTAATGAATATAAGTAGCCAAACCGTTACGATAACTACTGCGACGTAAAAAATAATAGAATACCATTTAAAGTAAAATGGCTTTTCAATGGTAAATTGGAATACGGTGGCAGGGCTCTCGACCTGAAATAAGTTTTTGGCCTTGACCATAAACTTATAATCGCCGTAAGGCAAATTGGTATATTCTTTTTTTTGCTCAGTGGTCCAATCACTCCAATCCTTATCGTAACCCTGTAAACAGAAACTATACAGTAATTTCTGCTGCTGGCCAAAGAATGGTGAAGAGTAAGAGAATGAAAGCGAGTTATACTGCGATGGTAACTCCATGGGGTTGGCCGACTGAACGGTTAATCCATCGGGAAAAACATTGCTGGAATTTTCGGTATATGCTGCACCGTTAAATATGTTAATAGCCCTGTTGGCCGTGACCTGCCGTATTAAAACTCGGATTATTTTTTTACTTTCAAGCCCAGCGTTCCCGTCGTACCTAAACAGCCCGTCGGTTGCAGCAATCCAGGTTACATTGTTCGGCTCTGTGTAAACATCAAAAAAAATTGTTTCGGGGATTGTTCTGAACTGGGCTGGTTCTCTCCGGTACACACTATGGGGATACTTTATTGCCCTTTCCAGCCACCTGTTCGGGCTGTACTTATAGGCCTCAAACCAAATATTCCCCCTAAAGTCCTGATTGAATATACGAAGGCCGGCAGATCCATCGGTAAACTCAAGGCCTAACGATGAGTCGGGCACAAATTCCATAGTTTTAGGGTTGAACCGCGACAAGCCGCCCTCCGATGATGCCTTTACCTGGTTATCAACCAGAACTACGGACATATCATCGTACTTGGGACGCAATGGGAGGCTGTAGAGTGTAGTTTTTTCGTGAATAAGCTGGTATGGGTTTACAATGTCGGTAAACCGAACTCCCCTATAGCGCTCAGAATACCATAAATCGCCATCCTTATCCTCCACCAACGAATATACATCCCCCGATGTTCCCTCCAATTTTCCTAAAAACTTACACTGTCCCCTGAAGTTCTGTATGACACCAACCCCATCGTGCAGCCCAACGTAGATGATGCCCGGATAAATCTTTGATTGACAAAAATTGTAGCAATGCCAAGCACCGTTATGAATTAGCCGGGCAGAACCGCCATCGACAAGATAGATTCCGCCCGAAGTTGCCGCGAGCAATGATTGGCTGCCATCGTCATTTTTTATCACCTTTAGTTTCCACGACAAATCGGTTACACCCTTAACCTGTTCAAATTTATCGCTTGCATCTTTCCTGAATACACCGACATTGGAAGTTACGTAAATGTCGCCCTTAAAGCGTGCAACGGACTGAATAACCCCTTTAAGCCCGCTTGCCTCATTCCATCCCGTGAGCTGCGAATAAATTGACGTGTAGGAAATACCATTATTTAAGGCCATCCAAAGGTTATCTTGGTCGTCCTCATACAAATACCAAATGGTATCGTCCTGTAGGCCCACGGATTGATTGATCTTGCGGATTACTTTACCCTTACTGTCAATAAATGCAACACCCCCCCGGTATGTGCCAATGGCGAAAACATTACCGTGAACTTTTATTCCAGAGTATATCCAATTTTCCCTAAAGAAAAGGTCATCGTCGGTATTGAATTTAACCACTGCCGGTTCATTGTCATCCAGGGTTCTGCCTGCTGCAACCGCTTTGCGGTTTAGCAAATAGAAGCCATCGGATTGCGTACCCAGTATAAAGTAGTTCTCATCAAATGGCAGTATGGTGTAAATAAGTTTTGATCCAAAAATTTCGCCTCCGGGAACCAGCATCAACGAGTCATTGGCAAGGTAAGTAAGCCCAAAGTCTTTTTGGTTCACAAATAAAACATCGTCCACCAGGTATGTTCTGTGAAACATCGTTTTGGGGGTCCATGCCCTGATGGACAAATCGGGCCTTAAAAGCATTAAGAGCCCATTCGCGCTAAAAAAAACACCGGACTCTGATGAGTAAACCTGGCGAATTAAACCGTACGGTTTATAGTTATCGGGGAGATACTGGTTAAGCGAGTAGAATTGCAGGTTATTGCTTGAGTCGGCGGCCAAATAGCCAAATTCGTCCTGTGCCCCAACCCATAAACGCCCCGATTTATCCACATCCAGGCAACGTGGTAACGCGCCATTTATTGATATATGCCTCCATTCGCTGCCGTCGAATTCAATAATGCCAACATTGTTGGCAATATACATTAATCCTCGCTTATCCTGGGCAATTGCCCAGCTCTGTGAGTGTCCGCTATATTCCCTGTGATGAAAATTGGCAACCGGGTAACGTCCAATGTCCTGCGACTTAGAACTTTGGATAATAATGAATAAAAATAATATCGATAAACTTGTGGCAATTAGCTTATTCACCCAATACCCTCTTTCTTAAAAACCTTTCAATTTATTAATAATTCGGAACTTCTATCAAATCTATACTCATTATTTTTAAATAAAATAATGAGTTCTATCTCCCTTTAAATATTGTGTGAAATAAAAGAACGAATTATTTAGTAAAACTTATATGAGTACCTATATACAACTTTGTAATTATAATCGGAATAGTACGCTTCAACCTCGTTGATATTGCCTTTGCTGTCGAGTTTAAAGTTTCGTTTTGAGTAATCGCCAGGTTGCCCGTCGAACCATTTTTCCTCCAGCATATTCCCGTTACCGTCGTACTTATAGGCGCTGTATAAGAATTTTTCCCCATTAGGATTGGTCTGGTAAACTTCGACCAGCTGGTTATCCTGGTCGTAAACATAGGTATAGGTTGCCCTTAAGTTACCCCCGTAGTATTCGGTTTTAGAGTTCATTAACCCCTTACTGTTAAAATCATAAACTGTGCGGCCCAGCTCCTTGCCGGCCCCGCTGTAGTTAGTTTCATCGACCAGGTTGGAGCGGTTATCGTATGTCCTGGTAATTGTTCGATCAACCTTACCTCCTACCTTGTAAATTGTTATGGTTGACACATTTGCCTTATGCTCAAAATGCCAACGCTCCTCTACATCGTTTGCCGAGTTGTACTTAATAATTTCATTCTGCTTACCGTTATCAAAATAGGTGTAAACTATACGGTATGCGGTTTTTCCATCGTAACCTACTTCCGATTTCTTATTCCCCTTACCATCGTAGGTAAACGATTGTTTAAAGCTAAGTTCCATGCTGGTTGGAGACTTGAGGTACTGATACTGCATGTACTCAATTTTTCGGTTTTGGCTGTCGTACCTATAGGCTTGCCGAGAAGATACTTTCCCGTCGGGCTTGTAGTTGATAACCTCCACGGCGTTGCCATTCTTATCAAAATTTGTAACAACAGTAATGGTTCCCTTTGAGTCAACTTTATCTTTCACAAACTTGTGGGTCCGTTGCGTAACTGAAGCTATCCTGTTTTTTGCAATTTTTTCCGGACTTATCAGCTCTGCCCTTGTTTGAGCAGCAGTGTTAAAAAAAACTGCTGCAATAAAGAATATGACAATAAATATGCGCTTCATTTGTTTTACTATTAACTATTAACAAGTGTTAAGCGTGCAATGCACAAATTATTCAGGATGCCCACCAGCTAAAGCAACTTCACAAAGTTAGTAAATATACTTTTACTCAAACAAAAAATGGCACTCAAACAGAATTGTTACACGGAGGTTGTAGCTCAGCAATATAAATGCTACCGAGGCTTTACTGAAAGTTCCTACAAATCGTCAGCATCATCGTCATCAACGGAGATGGAAACTCCCAGGATAAAGAAATGTCGGTTGACATCGAAGGGAACGAAGTGATAGTATAGCTTATGCTTAGATTTCCGGGCAATATCAATTAAACCAAGGCCGGCACCGCCCTTCTCGTTCAGCTCGCCCTCTATCATCTGCTGCAGAAACATTTTTTTGAGCTGATTGGGTGTGGCGTTGTTAAGCTGTACAAGCCTGTCCTCCAGTCTCAGCATTCTGTCATTGCGTATAAGGTTTCCGGTAATTACGTAAAAGGTTTCGCGCTCCTTACCAACAACAAACAACCCGTTACCAATTTGTTTCTCCTTTTCATCGTAATCATCGGAATGCTTGGTGATGTTCTGAAGGCACTCTATCATTATATGGAAAATTCTTTTGCGCGTAGGGGTGGATACGTCCATTTCCGCAATCTTTCGGTTTGCCATAAAGGCAAATGCCCTCATAATCTGATGATTCATTTCGCCCTTATATATTAAGGGAAAACCGCTAGATGCTATCTCGCTGGTAAGTGTAGATTTTATGAAATAAATTATATTATCCATTCAGTCAAATGAATGTTGAAGATAGGAAAAAAACGAATTGAATGTAGCTATTGCAAGAAAATTCGTTAAAGATTTTATGAATGCTTTTTAATAGTACATTAAAACATCCATTTTTACTGTAAAGTAAAAACTACTTAATAAAAATTTCCAACAAGCTACAACCGGACTTGGGTTTTAAAATAATATTTTTTAATTCAGCCGGAATAAGTAATGTTTCGCCCGTTGAAATACTCTCTATCCCCCCATTACCGTAAAGAACAGATGATTCTCCCTGAAAACACAGGTATATAACAAAGGAGTCAAGAAAATCGTAGTTGCGGCTAATGGGCTCGGTAAAGCGTAGCCCATTTACGGTAAAATAATTGCAGGTAGCCAGCTCGGTGATCCTGTTATCAACAATAGGCCTTGTCCATTTGGGCTCCGAAGCAGCACTAAAATCTATAACCTCTAGGGCAAGATCGTTATGCAACTCCCGGGGTTTGCCATTGGCATCAAGCCTATCCCAGTCGTAAATGCGGTAAGTAATATCAGAGGTTTGCTGTATCTCGGCAAGCAAAACGCCTTTGCCGATGGCGTGAACCCGCCCTGCAGGAATAAAAAAGACATCGCCAGCCGAGGCCTTTTCGGTGTGTAGTAGCTTTTTCAATTCTCCTCCCGATAAACTTTGCAGGTATTCTTTTGTTGACACATCCCTGTTAAACCCGGTAATTATTTCCGATTTTTCATCGGCGGCTATCACATACCACATCTCTGTTTTCCCGTAGGCATGGTGTCGCTGCATGGCAATATCATCATCGGGGTGAACCTGGATGGAAAGAATATCGTTAGCGTCTATTAATTTTATTAGCAGGGGAAACTCAACGCCATACTTCTCGTAAACAGAATCGCCCACCAAATCGCCCATGTAAACCTCCACCAGCTCCTCCAGGTTATTCCCGGCCAAAAAACCATTTTTAACAACCGAAATATTTTCCTGAACGGCCGAAATCTCCCAGCTCTCACCGCATTTAGCCATTTGTGAGGGGACATTCTTACCCAGTATTTTCCTCAAATTTTCGCCACCCCAAATTCTTTCCTTGTACTGGGTTACAAATTTCAGGGGGTACAGACTTTCATTCATGCTATTCGTTTTAATTTTATCCGGCAATCTGTTCTTCCGGTTGAAAATAATATTTATCTTAGTTTAATTAACTTTGCAAAGTTAACACTATGTACAAACATTAAAAGTATTACAATGCTTATTATTGGTATAGCCGGAGGCACCGGATCGGGGAAAACAACGGTTGTGAATAGGATAGTGGAGCTCTTGCCCAAAGGCGAAGTGGTAATAATTCCCCAGGATTCATACTACAGGGATAACTCTGATTTACCCTTAGAGCAACGGCAGGAAATGAATTTCGATCACCCCGATTCCATTGAATTTGAACTCCTAGTGGATCACATTCGTAAGCTAAAAGCCGGAGAATCCGTCCAACAGCCAATTTACTCCTACCTAACCTGTACCCGTGCAAAGGAAACGGTAACCATCCAGCCCCGGCATGTAATTATTGTTGAAGGAATACTCATTTTTACCTGCGATGAGTTACGGAAACTTATGGATATTAGAGTTTTTGTTGATGCCGATGCCGACGATAGGCTTTCGAGGGTAATAGCCCGTGACATTATAGAGCGCGGACGATCCATAAACAAAGTGCTTGAACGCTATGAAAAAACGGTTAAACCCATGCACCTCCAGTTCATTGAGCCTACCAAGCGTTATGCCGATATTATTATTCCTCAGGGTGGAAACAACTCTGTAGCCATCAGCGTATTAACCTCTACCATTGAAAAAACACTAAGAACCCATAACCTTTTATAGTATGCTTAACGATATAAAACCCGAGGATATTCTATTCCTTGACATCGAAACCGTTCCTCAGTATGCAGAATATGCACAGCTCCCCGACACCCTCAAAAAGTTATGGGAGAAAAAAGCGGCCACCCTTGTTAAGAATACTGAAACCCCCGAAAACATTTACGGCAGAGCTGGTATATACGCGGAATTTGGAAAAATTATTTGTATATCGGTGGGCTTTATTGTCAGCAAGAATGAGGGACGTTTTTTCAGGGTAAAATCGTTTTATGGCGATAACGAAAATTTACTACTTGCAGAATTCGGGCAGATGCTATCCCGCTTTGGCAAACGGGCATCGGCCAACCTATGCGCACACAATGGTAAAGAGTTTGATTTCCCTTACATTGCCCGCAGAATGCTTGTTAATGGGATCGAGATTCCCGAAATGCTGAACGTTGCCGGTAAAAAGCCATGGGAAGTAAAATTCCTAGACACCATGGAGCTCTGGAAATTTGGCGATAACAAGCACTACACCTCACTTAACCTGCTGACCAGCATATTTAATATTTCCTCCCCAAAGGATGATATTGATGGAAGCCAGGTTGCTGATTGCTACTACTCTCAGGGTGATATTGAGCGGATTGTTACCTACTGCGAAAAGGATGTGTTGGCCGTTGCGCAACTATTGCTTAAATTTATAGGGCAACCGCTCATTAACCCTAACAACATTGAGCATACCGCGAGCTAAGAATCAGTTGTTTTTTGCCCTGCACTACCTTTTCTGACTTCTGGATTCTTCAAGCTTTCCGGTAAAAGCGGAGGCAGTTTCTAAATTCTGGCAAAAAAAGCAAGAATTTCATCAACCAACGCATCGGGTTGCTCTGCGTGTACCCAGTGTCCGGCCTCTTCAATGGTTACAGCCTGTGCCCTGGGGTATAATTCTGTAAGTTCGGGTATCCTTTCCTTTGGAATATAGACGGAATTACCGCCTTTAATGAACAGAACATTTAAACTTTGCACCATTCTGGCATCTACATCTACGCCTAAAAGAATATCTTCCAAGCTATTCTCCAATACAGGTAAATTGATTGCCCAGTAGAATCCCCCATCTGCATTCCGGCGCAAATTTTTAAACAGGAACTGCCTCAGCTTTTCCGATGAAATTGACTCCGACAGCAGCCTATCGGCCTCCTGCCGCGACTTAATTTGCTGCAGGGGCAAGCCTTTCAGCCCTCTTATAATGCTTTTATGCTCAGCAAAACTTGTCCGAAACCAGCTGTCGGTTCCAAGGTAACTCCAGGGGGAAACGTCAACAATCACCATTGATTTGACGAAATTTGGGTATAACGTTTGAAATTGCATGGCAACACGTCCGCCCATAGAATGACCTACCAAATGGAACTGTTCAACGCCCAGCTCCCTTACTACCTCAAACAGGTCGTTGGCCATATCGGTATAGGTATGCGTATGGGCATGTGGGCTATTCCCGTGATTCCGCTGATCGACAAGTATCACCCTATAGTATATGCCCAACCGCCTGGCAATACTCACCCAGTTATCCGACGAACCATACAGTCCGTGCAGTATAATCACCGGATAGCCTTTGCCCGTATCCCTGAAAAAAAGTTTCATTAAAAACGGAGCTGCTTAAGGTAAAGCTGAATGGTATTTTCAAGCCCAAAGTAAAGGGCATCGCAAATCAACGCATGTCCAATTGACACCTCCAAGAGATTGGGTACATTCTTGGCAAAATAGCTCAAATTCTCCAAGTTCAAATCGTGACCGGCATTCAACCCCAGGCCAACCTTCCCGGCAACAACGGCAGCAGCAACAAAAGGCTCTATGGCCTGCTCCCGGTTTGCCCTATAGCGGGCAACGTATGGTTCCGTATAAAGCTCTACTCTGTCTGTTCCGGTATCGGCAGCGTGCTTAACCATTTCCGGGTCAGGGTCAACAAAAATGGATGTTCGTATGCCGTTGTCCCGAAAAGTCGAAACTATCCTTGTCAACTTCGCCTTGCTGGCAACCGTATCCCAGCCTGCATTGGAGGTAATTGCTCCGGGTGGATCGGGGACAAGGGTTACCTGATCGGGCTTTACGCTAACAACCAAATCGATAAACGATTCCGAAGGATATCCCTCTATGTTAAATTCGGTTGTAATTATCGGCTTTATACCCCTAACATCCTGGTAGCGTATATGCCGTTCGTCAGGACGAGGGTGCACGGTAATTCCTTCGGCACCAAATCGCTGGCAGTCAACGGCAACCTGCAATACGTTAGGGATATTTCCCCCACGGGCATTCCGTAACGTCGCAATTTTGTTTATATTTACACTTAAATGAACCATAAAATATCGAATTGAATTAACTTTGTACAAAAGTAACGATTTTTTATATCGTAAGTAGCCCATGATTGCCAAGGAGATGATATCGGATGTAATCCCCGCCCTTAAAACCTCGGATACAGGCATAACTGCATTGAACTGGATGGACATTTTTAAGGTATCGCATTTACCCATTGTTAATGAGGAGGAGTTTCTGGGGTTAATTTCTGAAAATGATATTTACGATTTGAATATGCCCGAGGAGCCGCTGGGTAACCATCAGCTATCCCTACTACGGCCATTCGTTACCGAAGATCAGCATGTATTCGAGGTAATGGAGGCACTTTCGAGGCTCAAGCTATCGCTGGTTCCTGTGCTAAACAACTCAAAAAAATACCTTGGCGTGATTACCCTTATGGAGCTCCTGCACTACTTTTCCGAGCAATCGGGGTTACGCCATAAGGGTGGTATTATTATTCTTGAGATGAACAACAACGACCTGTCGATGTCTCAAATTTGCCAAATCGTTGAGGGGAACGATGCCAAAATTTTGGCCGCATACGTTACCACCCATCCCAACTCAACCAAAATGGAAGTCACACTAAAACTTAACGTTACCGACCTAACATCGATCAAGCAAACCTTCACCCGGTACGACTATAATATTGTTGGTGCGTATATGAAGCAGGATTATGAAGCAGATTTGATGAATGACAGGCTTAACTTCCTGTTCCGATTCCTAGACATCTAATAAATTTAAAATGACAATAGCAATCTACGGTAAACATATCGAATCAGAGTATGCTTTGGCACTAAAAAATCTATTCTCTCAGCTAACCCAATACTCAGCCGATGTCTGGATTTACTCACCGCTACTCGATCATCTCACAAAAGAACTTTCCATGCAGCTCCCGTTCAGCAGAACTTACAGCGAACCAAAGGAGATAAAGGGAAATGCTGACTTTATGATCAGCCTGGGTGGCGATGGCACGTTTCTTGACTCCGTTGCTTTTGTTCAGGAATCGAACATACCAATAATGGGTATTAACCTCGGACGGCTGGGTTTTCTTGCAACCATATCCATTCCAGAAGTTAACGATGCAATTGATCTCCTTATGGCTGGGAAATACAAGGTTGAGAAGTTAAACATGTTGGAAATAATTTCCGATTCGCATTTTTTTTCAACATTCCCTTACGGACTCAACGATTTTACACTCCAGAAATCGGGAGCTGCAATGCTTACCGTTAATGCGTTGGTTGATAATGAGTACCTATGCACATACTGGGCCGACGGGCTAATAGTTTCCACCCCCACCGGATCTACAGCCTACGCGCTTAGCGTTGGAGGACCAATAGTTAGCCCAAATTTACCGGCATTCATACTTTCCGCAATAGCACCACACCACCTCACCGTACGTCCGTTGGTTATTCCGGATACAGGAACACTAAAACTGGAGGCCACCGGAAGAGACGGCAAGGTATTGCTTTCGTTGGACTCAAGAAGCATTGTTTGCGATTCGCCCATTTCAATAACCCTAAAGAAAGCGCCTTTTCAGGCTAGCGTTCTTTACTTGGAGAGCACAACATTCTATAAAACGCTAAGGGAAAAGTTGCTCTGGGGAGTTGATAAGCGTAATTAAATTTGATACAATATAGATCAAGGAATCAACGTTTTATCAAAACATGTATGAATTAAATTTGTTTATATTTGTAAACCAAACTGGTTGGAATGAGGAAAATAACCACCGTTATTTTATTACTTGTAGTTACACTTACGGGAAATTCACAAACTCAAAAATCGAGCAAACTGGAGGTTTTTGGGGGATTTCCCATTAACCATTACTTTGGCGATATAGGCGGTTCATCCAGCGGCAATAACCTTATGGGTATTAAGGACATTGGCTTTAAAGCTCTTCGTCCGGGAGTATCGTTAGGAGGGGTTTACCATTTCAACCAACGGCTAGCCATTCAGGGAAGTGCGAATTTAGGCCTAATAGCAAATACCGATGCAGGTTCCCGAAACGATGCCCGCGACTACGCTTTCTCCACCTTTATTACGGAAGTTAGTGCAACTACCGTGTTTTACCTCATACCTGAAAGTGAACGGAACTATTTTTACAACATTATGCAGCTGCGGGGTGGATTACGGCATATCAGCAAACCCATTAGTTTATACGTATTTGCGGGAGCCGGTGGCTTAAAATATAGCGTTAAAGCAAAGAATAACCTGGTTGACTCCGACAGGTTTAACGATTCAGAAACATTCACCGTTGTTTTACCTTTTGGGGTGGGAATAAAATACCACCTATTTCCAAGAACACTGTTTGGAGTTGAACTGGGAGCACGGTACGTTCTGTCGGATTACATAGACGGATTTTCATCGGCACAATCAAAATTCAACGATATATACTACACGCTAAACTTTAAGATTTACTACAAGCTTTTCCGTAACCATTTATCCGACAAATAAACCTGAAGTTCCAACGAGCCAATGTACAGAAAATTTGTTTTAATCCTAATACTCTTCTTCCCTATTAATTTCATCGCAAAACTCTTTGCCCAAGATAAACGTGATATCGGGCTACAGCTTGGTGGAACATACTACTATGGCGATTTTAATGAAACCACCCCTTTCTATAAACCATCCCTTGGGGCGGGAATCCTATTTCGTTATAATTTCAACAACTTTTACTCTATTAGGATATCTGCTCTATACGGTAGCATAACAGGCTCATCGCCAACCGACCAGTACCTACCGCAGGTTGAATCAAACGCATCGTTCAGCAAGACCATCATCGATGCTGAAATAATGGGAGAATTCAACTTTCTACCTTTTAATCCTATAAATGAAAGAGATAGAAGATTTACCCCTTTCGTTAACCTGGGTGTTGGCGCGTCAAAAATTGGAGGAACCGTAGCTCCTTCAATTCCTTTTGGAATTGGAATAAAATTCGCCCCGCTGCATCGGCATACCGTAGCACTGGAATGGAGGTTCCACAAAACATTTACCGACAGTATTGACGATTACCAAGCACCCAGCGATGGGAAAAGCGCAGTAATACATAACAACGACTGGGTTTCGTTCATTGGATTAGTTTACACTTTCAGGCTTTTCAACGGTGATAACCCATGTCCGGTTTACCAGTAAATAAGTAACAAATTATTAAATGGCATTGATTGATAGCATTAACAGGAAGAATGTACCAGAGCATGTTGCCATTATCATGGATGGTAACGGCCGGTGGGCAAAACAGCGGGGAAACCAGAGAATTTTCGGGCACCAGCATGGCATCGATGCAGTAAAAGCAGCCACCGAAGCGGCCGGTGAAATTGGCGTTAAGTACTTAACCTTCTATGCTTTTTCATCGGAAAATTGGAACCGGCCAAAATCTGAGGTCGATGCCTTAATGGGCTTACTGGTTGACGGAATTAATGCAGAAATTGACATGCTACTCAAAAATGACATCAAACTTTTAGCAATAGGCCATACGGGATTACTCCCTACCGGCGTTCAGGAAAAATTACGCGATGGTATCAGCAAAACAGCACGCTGCAAAACCTTAACGGCAATACTGGCCCTGAGCTACGGCTCCAGGATGGAGATTGTTGATGCAGCAAAAAAAATAGCCACCGATGCAAAGGCGGGAAAAATCGACCCAGAAGATTTAAATGCCGACGTATTCGGCAACTATCTATACACAGCAGGAATGCCTGACCCCGAGCTGATGATTAGAACCAGCGGTGAAATGAGGGTAAGCAACTTTTTACTATGGCAGCTGGCCTACGCTGAATTCTACTTTACCCCGGTGCTTTGGCCCGATTTTTCAAAGGACGATTTTTATGAAGCGGTGATCGATTACCAGAAAAGGGAACGTCGGTTTGGAAGAACCAGCGAACAACTTTAGCCGATTTTATACATTTTAGCTTGTCGTAACCATCTCCTTTACTTATATTTGACCATTTTAGCACAAAATGCAGCGCGCTATTCTTGTGCTTTAGAAATTATATTAATTTTACGGCCTTGTTAATGAGCACCAAATCAACTATGTTAAAACCGAAACTACTAGCATTTGTATTATTCGCAGCAAGTATAGCTGCTACTGCACAAGAAAAAAAATTCAACTACGAGTCCCCTAAAAAATATTTCGTCAAAGAAATAACCGTTTCTGGCCTGAAGTTTTTAGATTCCGGTGTCCTCATTTCTGTTTCGGGGATAAGTGTAGGCGATTCCATCCTGATTCCCGGTGACGCTATTACCAATGCCATAAAAAAACTCTGGAACCAAGGACTTTTTTCCGATATTAAAGTATCGGCAACCAAAATAGAGGGAGATGACGTGTACCTCGACATCTTCTTTCAGGAACAACCCCGAATATCGGCCTTCAGCTTCAAGGGCGTTAGAAAGGGGGAGGTTGATGACTTAAAGGAAAAAATCAATCTTCGGGCGGGGGGACAACTAACCGAAAGTATTCTGGAAAATAGTGTATATATCATTGAAAAACATTACCGCGCCAAAGGATTTTTGAATGTTGTGGTTGATCCCATCCAGGAAAACGACACTGTAATGGCCAACGGAATTAAGCTTACCTTTGATATAAAGAAAAACGGGCGGGTAAAAATTGGCGCAATAGATTTCGAAGGTAATACGGCCTACAAAGATCCAAAACTGCGCGGGGCATTGAAAAAAATACATCGAAAAAACATGAACTTTTTCAAATCGTCTAAATTTATTGAAGCCGATTACGAGGAAAGTAAAAATAACCTTGTTACATTTTACAACGAGCATGGGTATCGGGACCTGAAAATCCTGAAAGATTCCATTTATACCATCAACACAAAAAGGATAGGCATTAAGTTCAACCTTTACGAAGGCCCGCAGTACCATATCCGGAATATTAGCTGGATAGGAAATACCAAGCTCCCGTCCGAAGCCCTTTCGACTGTGCTCGGAATGAAAAAAGGGGATATTTACGATAAATCGTTGCTAGAGAAACGGCTATTTTCCGACGATAACTCCATTACAACAATTTACATGG
>JBFXEO010000056.1:0-14341 GCA_050180015.1 Bacteroidales bacterium
AGCCCAAAAAAGAAAACAATGGGAATGCAAAAGTTTGAAAATTGGTATTTAATCGGGTAAGTTGAACATTCTTATACGGTGTATCTAGCGCTTTTATTTTTTATAGTTTTTTATTAACTTGGTTTTTATGAAAAGTAAACGAAATGTAATACTGCTGATCGAGGACGATGCCGATCTTAAAGAAACCATCTCCGAGTATTTAACCGGAGAAGGGTTTGAGGTTATTTTGGCTGAAAACGGATCGCAGGGCATTCAAAAAGCGATCCAGTACCGGCCAGATGTTATTGTCTGCGACATCACCATGCCGGGAATAACCGGGTATGAGGTTTTTAACATGCTTCGCCAGATTAACACCACTTCGGTTATACCATTCATTTTCCTGTCGGCCAAAGCATCCCGGGAGGACATCCTGCTGGGCTTACACCTTGGGGCGGACGATTACATACCCAAGCCGTTTGAATTTGGGGATCTGGTAAGAATTGTGAGCAACAGGATAGACAACCGGAAAAAAATTATCGATGTAAACGATGAGAAGTTCAACGCCCTCTTAAATAACTCGTTTAGCGGTACCATCATTCTGAGCGGGCAGGTTATAGAGCACGCAAACAGGCAGTTTGCCGATATGCTGGGCTATTGCCAGGAGGAGTTGATCGGGAATAACCTAATCAACTTTGTCCATAAGGACGATATTCGTGCCGTTGCCGATAGCATCTCGAAATGTGAGCAGGGTGCCATAAAAAATTTTGGGATAGCCTTTAAGGCCATTCATAAAAATAATAGCCTTGTAGATATTTACCTTAAGGGTTCTAACGTTGAATTTAAGGGCGAAAAGCGAATTGTTTCCAGCTGTATGAGCGATACATTGGAAAGAATTGATGGTGAAACCATGGGTAAGGAGAAGGGAATGGTTAAATTATCGGAGCGGGAAATAGAAATTCTCACGTTAATTTGCCAAGGACTATCAAATGCCCGCATCGCATCGAAACTTTTTTTGAGCGAGCGGACAGTTGAGGGACATAGAGCAAGACTGTTCGATAAGACGGGGACAAATAGCGCGGTATCATTAGCTTTGTGGGCCGTTAAGAATAAAATTATTAAGCTGTAATTAGGAATAATTAGGTGGTAGTACGCTACTGAAATGAAGAATGATTTTATATTTTTGAAGGATAATAGCTATTTTAATGGATACTAAGAAGATACTTTTGGTAGAGGATTCGCGCATAATCCAGCTGTTGATTCAGACAGTGCTTTCTGACTATGGATGCGAGGTAGAATCTGTAAACGACGGAGAAGAGGCACTGGGAGCGTTGAGCAAGCATAAACCCGATTTGCTGATTCTGGATATAATGATGCCGGTCATGGACGGTTTTACTTTACTTGAAAAAATAGATAAACCCATTGGATTTCCAGTTTTGGTGGTGTCGGCCAGGGCCGATTACAATAGCATTGGTAAGGCATTGGAGCTGGGAGCATCCGATTATTTAATTAAACCGTTTAATTCAACCGATCTGATTAATAAAGTTGATCGTTTGCTAGGAATACAGGTACATTAGTTTTCGCTATACGGCAATAACAAAATCTAATATTTGTTGCTAATACATACACTGCAAGCCTTCCTGATTGCTGCATCAAGGATGTCGGGAGAATATGCCATTCCTCGGTATTGAATTCTCCTGGGGAATATACTGTGGCTCACTTTTTTGATACTGCGGGAATGCCGAATGATGGTAAAACTGTAAAATTTCGGCAAATACTTACACTTTAAGCTATTCGGGTAAGGTAGTACCACCCTTTTTTACTCCTACCCATGCGTAATGCAGTGTCAATCAGTATGTAAATATTGATTAACATTAGGTGTTTTTACTTAATCATACAAATGGCGTATTTCCACTCTACAATAACTTTTTAGGTCGAGCTAGTTTTACTCTGTCCAACTTCCTATTCTAAAACATCAAGAAAATGGTAGCAAAGAGTAGTAGTAAGAGTAGCATTAATACATCCCTTACATTTAAGGTTGGCAAAGTGCTTTATGCTACCCATACCGATACCGTTCAGAATGTAATATCCAATCCTTCCCGGCACTCAAAAGGTACTATGTATCTGGGCAAAACAGATTTGCCTGTTATTGATTTTCGTTCAAAGCTTGGCCCGTTGTTAGATGGGGTTGTCCGGGTAATGTTCATTCGGAATCCCGAAGCAGAACCAACGCCAACGCTGGCTGGTACATACAAATCCTGCATGGTTCAGGGTATCACAAAAATTGAGGGAAATGCGGCAACGATTCTTGATACAACAACCCTTCTTTCCGATTTAGGAACAGTTGAAACGCTGGTGTCCAAATCGGAGGTAATTGCTAAACAGGAAACGGCTTATTAATTAATAACTTAACAACTACTGCTATGAAACTTAAAGATTTAAAAATCGGAACAAAATTGTCCATCACCTATGGGATTCTGGCATTAATTACACTATTTATTGGGGCTATTGGCTTCTATCAAATATCTGTACTCTCCGAAGGTTTGAAAAACATTAGCTCGAATCGGATTCCAGATTTAACCGACTACTTAAGTTTTAATGTTGAAAGGTTGAATATTAGATCCCAAACAATTGAAGTATGGGTTTACGAGAACCAGCCCGATGCCCGGAATGAGTATTCGAGAATACTGGAGAATCGTAAAGAGTCTTGGAATCATGTGGATAAACTGTATGCTTCCATACTATCTAGGCCAAGACAAACCGAGAAAGGCAAAGAACTTATGGCGAGGGTTGCCGATGAATATAAGACGTGGAGAACCGTTTATGTTGATTTAGATCATACACTGGAGCAACTCTCCAGAACCACTGCTCCGGAAGAAAAGGCGGCCCTCTTTGTTACCTATTTCGACCTTTATAAAAAAATGGTTCCAATCTCCAATAAAATGGGTGCTACTTTCGACGAGTTAACATCCAACAATATTGAAAATACAAAGGTAATGACCGAAAAGGATAATAATAATGCGGCCAGTGCAAGGATTATGATGATATTTGTAACCATTGTAGGTTTGATCCTTTCCGTTGCGTTGGCGTATTTTCTCACCGGAATTGTTGTTAAACCGGTAAAAAAGGCAGTTAAATTTGCCCAGGAAATTGCTGCCGGCGACCTAACCGTAAAGCTGGACATAGAGCAAAAGGACGAGGTGGGAGTGCTTGCCAGCGCATTACAGAATATGGTAAACAAGTTACGCGAAGTTGTTTCTACCGTTATGATTGGTGCCGAGAATATTCTTTCGGCGAGTTCTCAGGTAAGCTCATCGTCACAGGAAATGTCGCAGGGCTCCAACGAGCAAGCATCGTCAACCGAGGAGGTTTCCAGCTCCATGGAGCAAATGGTGGCCAACATTCAGCAAAATACGGATAACTCACAGCAGGCCGAAAGGATTGCACTTATTGGTGCCGAGGGTATTAAAAAGGGAAACCAGGCAGCCAGCAACGCCGTTGTTAGCATGAAGGATATTGCCGAAAAGGTTAAAATTATCGGCGATATAGCTTTCCAGACGAATATTTTGGCACTGAACGCCGCTGTTGAAGCCGCACGTGCCGGTGATCACGGTAGAGGATTTGCTGTGGTTGCAGCGGAGGTGCGTAAGTTGGCCGAACGAAGCCGCGTAGCTGCCGACGAAATAGATAGGCTTACCAGAAATGGGGTGAAGGAGGCCGAAGATGCAGGGAAACTGCTTAGCGACATAGTTCCTGAAATCGAGAAAACAGCCCGCCTCGTTCAGGAAATTGCTGCCGCGTCGGTGGAGCAACGATCCGGGGCAGAGCAGATTAACAGCTCTATACAGCAGCTAAATGTTGTGGTACAGCAAAATGCTGCAAGTAGCGAAGAGTTGGCCTCCAGCTCCGAAGAGCTGAGCGGGCAGGTTGAACAGCTAACGGAGATAGTTTCCTACTTTAAGCTGGATGATGTCCAGTCCGGCAAGGTAAAGCTGCAACAGGTAAGGGCCGCGAGTCTAAGGCATTTGAACGCAACGGCTCCGGTAACAAAAACCAGCACCAATGGTAAAACTAACGGGAAGGGTATTAGCATAGAAATGCCCGGCGAATCGGTGGAAAAACCTGAAAAAGTTAAAAAGGGTAAGGTTTTAATAGTTAATGGCGATGAAGAGTTTGAAAACTTTTAACCTTTCATGGTAACAAATTTAGGGTGACATATAAAAACAAATATTGGAATAACCCATTGTATGTCACCCTGCGCTATATTTTTAATGTAATGTTTTTGGTTGTTACGGGTAAATGTGGGCGAATTTATTATTTTGTGGGAGATATAGGTCTAAAATATTGTATAGATTCTTTCAATAAAATAAGTAAGGTATTCGATAAATAAATTGAGAAACTGTTCTGGAAAGGGGACGGAAAATCAGGAGAAGTTGAAGGAATAACCCTGAAAATATTGGGGAACACCGAAAACTACGGGTTATGTTGTATCTATTATTTTTTGATTAATGCTTTCATCCAACGTATTTCAGCGCCTTGCGGCAGTTTTACAGGATAAAATACTCTGATACCAAAAACAACCCATTGGTTTTCATGAGTTTTCTCCAATTGATGTAACATTTTTACGATCTACCGTTGCTTCTGTGCTGACGGGTGTATGTGAGCTATCTGCTACAAAAGGGTTCAAATCAAGGCTGAACAGCTAGCTGTTGGGATGTTTCCGAACCGCTATCACGCGGACTTTTCACGATAAAATCTATTTTAACTTATAATGTTATGTGCAAAATACTGATTGTTGATGATGATAGGGAGTATTTGAATTCACTTAACGATCTTTTAACGGCTGAGGGACATATTGTTCGTACCTCCAGCAATTCCTGCGATGTTATAGGAATGCTGCATAAAGAAATTTTCGATATTCTCATCACCGATATTATTATGCCCGATGTTGACGGGCTCGAAATAATTCACCAGGTTAAGTTTATTTTCCCGGCAATAAAAATAATAGCAATTTCGGGGGGAGGATACTTTAGCTCCATAGATTTACTGGTTATGGCAAAGGGGCTGGGGGCCGATATTGTTGTGAGCAAGCCCTTCAACTACCATTCTTTTGCAGATCGGCTAAACGCGCTGGCAGCTAGCTAAAAAAGTAATAGGGTTGAAAACCGGTTAACCCTTTGCACCGCATAGTTTAGGATGAGCTGGAAACACCTTACCGTAGCGCTTATTTTTTATAGTCAAAAGATATTTAGTGAAAGGAATAAAAAAAGTATTATATTGAGAATATTTCGCGCAGCTGATTCTTATTTTGTGGAAGAATTATTGAGTAAGATAACACTAAGAGGTTGCCTAAATTATGAAAAGAAAAATAGTCCAACTGTCTGCAAAACACAAAATTATACTAAACTGGATAATTTCTTCGGTGGTAATTATTATTGGGACTTTAGCCCTGTCATTCTGGGAAAAACGTGAGTATTTACACCATATACAGAATGATTTAAAGGATATTACCTCGTTAAAGGCTGGGCAGCTGGTTGAATGGCAGAATGAAAGGATTGCCGATGCCGAGATGTTTGCTCAAAGTCCATTTTTTAGAGATGCAATAAATACATGGATGCTTCATCGGGGAAACGATGGGCTAAAAAACAATATACTCAAGCGCCTCAATCTGATCAACGTAAACGGTAACTACTCCGTTATTTCAATTGTCGATACCAAAGGTAAATCTGTTCTGTTTGTTGGCGACTCGTTAAAGCTGCTGGATACTGTAACTACAAAATTTGTAAACAACGCCATTAAGAGCAAAAAAGCTCTTTTTACAAACTTTTATCAGTGTCCCAGCCACCGGGCAATCCATATCGATTATATTGCCCCCGTTATAAGTAGGGCCGATTCTGTTTTTGCCGTAATTATCTTTAGGGTTAATGCTGCCGAAAAATTATACCCAATAATAGAGCAGTGGCCCTATCCGTTTAAAACAGCCGAAACATTGCTGTTGAGGAAGGCTGCCGATAGTGTACTGGTATTAAACACCGCCAAGAACAGCTATTTGTATAAGGTTTCGCTGTCAGAAACCAACAACCCATTCGTTGGGGCTGTAAGTAGCAACTCGGGTTTTTACGATGTGAATGATTTTTACAACCAAAGGGGATTTGCCTATGCCGCTTCAGTTCCCGGAACGGATTGGACGCTGGTAACCGTTGTTGATAAACGGGAGTTGAACAACAAGCTAATCTATAAGATTTTCATATTCATCCTCATAGCGTTACTTCTAGTTTGGCTACTAGGATTTGGCCTATTTTCCCGCTATTTTAATATTAAAAAGGCCGAGTACATCAAGCTACTTACCAACGAAAAGAAGCTTAGCCGCTACTACAAGGAGTTCCACACAATACTCTACAGCATTGGCGATGGCGTTATAACCACCGATGTATTTGGCAATATTACAATGATGAATTTTGTAGCCGAAATGCTTACAGGATGGTCGGAAGCCGATGCCTTTGGCCGGAGCCTCGATGACGTTTTTAAAATAGTTAGGCAGGATACCCGTCGAACTGCTGAAAATCCGGTGAAGAATGTTTTAAAGAATGGCATTGTTGTTGGCCTGGCCAATCACACCATACTCATACATAAAAGCGGGAGAGAAATCCCAATTGCCGATAGTGCTGCCCCAATATTCAACGATTCTAACGAAATTCGTGGAGTTGTACTTGTTTTTCGCGATAAAACGGAAGAGCATAAAGCAGAGCTAAAAATTCGGGAAAGCGAGGCGCAACTACGCAGGGCAGAAATTGCCGCCATGACGGGGAACTGGGAAATTCACCGTAAAACAGGAAATGTCCAGGCCTCCGAGGGCGCATTTAGTATTTATGGCTTCAAGGCTGGTAACCTTACCTTAAAAGATATCCAGAGAGTTCCATTACTACAGTACCGCCAAAAGCTGAATGAATCCCTTAAAAATTTGATAGAAAATAGCATTCCCTATAACGTTGAGTTTAAAATACGGTCGGTGGATACCGGAGAAATTAAGGACATACATTCCATTGCGGAGTACGACAAGGAACACGATGTGGTATTCGGCGTTATTAGGGACATTACGCAACAAAAAAGACTTGAAAAACGGCAGCTGCAACTTTTAAATATTATTGACAATAGCCTTAACGAGGTTTATGTTTTTGATGCAAATACGTTGATGTTTGAGTACGCAAACAGGGGGGCACTACTTAACCTGGGTTACACCTACACCGAAATTATGGCGTTGACGCCAATAGACATCAAGCCCAATTACACCGAAAATTCTTTCAGAAAACTTGCGGAACCGCTGATTGAGGGCAGAGAGCAGAAGTTGGTCTTTGAAACAGTTCATAAGCGCAAGAATGGCACTGTGTATGACGTTGAGGTACAGCTTCAATTTTATGAAGACAACGATAAAAAAGTATTCTTTGCCATAATCAACGATATAACTAGCCGGAAAATTGTCGAGCAGTCCCTCCTTCAGAGCCAGGAACGCTGGAAAAGTCTGTTTGACAACAGCCCCAATGCCATTGCAATATATAGGGCGGTTGACAATGGTAACGATTTTGTGTTCACCGATTTTAATCCGACGGCCCAAAATGTAGAACACATTAACCGAGACGAGGTTATAGGTAAGCGTATTAGCGAAGTGTTCTCTGCTGCTAATGAATTGGGATTTTTGAATGTATTCCGAAAAGTATGGGAAACTGGCATCACGGAGCATCATAATCCAATAATTTATAAGGATAACAGAATTGAGGGGTGGCGTGAAAATATTGTTTACCGTTTAAATACAGAAGAAGTGGTAGCAATATATAGTGATGTAACTGACAAAATGAGGGCAGAGATTAGGCTGAGGGAGAGCGAAGAGCGATACCGTATGCTGTTTAACAACATGACCCAGGGTTTTGCCCTGCATGAAATAATTCAGGATGAGCATGGTAATCCGGTTAATTACCGTTTTATAGATGTTAACTCCACTTTCGAGGAATTGACCGGTTTTAAGCGCGAGGAACTGGTTGGCAAAACAGCACTTGAGCGAATACCCGCTATTGCAGATTATTGGATTGATTTTTATGGTAAAGTTGCATTAACCGGAGAATCAAAAAGGTTCGAAAGATATTCACGGATAATTAAGAAGTATTTCGATGTATGGGCATTTTGTCCCAGAATAGGGCAATTTGCAATTATACTTTCTGATATTACGGCCCGAAAAAAAGTAGAGGAACAGGTTCAGAAGTTAACAAAGGGAATTGAACAAAGCCCGGCCGTTGTGCTAATTACCGATATTCGCGGTAATATTGAATATGTCAATCCCAAATTTGTAGAAATAACTGGTTTTACCCGGGAGGAAGCCTTGGGCAAAAATCCCAGAATTCTTCAATCTGGCAACCATACCCCGGAATTCTACAAGGAACTATGGCAAACAATTCTAACTGGCAACGACTGGAAAGGCGAAATTCACAATAAGAGAAAAAATGGAGAGCTGTACTGGGAATCAGCTTTAATATCGCCCATAAAAACCGACAACGGGGTAATAAGATTTTTTATAGCCATCAAGGAGGACATCACAGACCGCAAAAATGCTGAAATAGCCATACAGGAACGGGACAGAAAGTTGAAAGAGCAAAACGAAGAATACTTTGCCATTAACGAGGAACTTACTGAAAGTTACGAGAGAATAAGGGCAATAAACAATGAGTTAATTCTGGCACGGGAAAAGGCGGAGGAAAATGATCGGCTGAAGACTGCCTTTCTGGCCAATATGAGCCATGAGATTCGTACACCCATGAATGGAATAATTGGGTTTGCAGAACTCTTAAAACGATCGAAAATTACTGACGATGAAAGAGTTTCGTATGTCAAAATAATTGAGCAGAGCGGCCAACGCTTGCTCGATATAATCAATAACCTGATTGATATTTCGAAAATTGAAGCAAATCAAATTACTGCGGCTGTAACACCGGTAAATATTAGCAGCGAGCTTAAAAGTTTATACAACTTTTTTAAACCCGAGGTTACCGGTAAAAATCTGACTTTTCTTTTACAGGGCGGGCACGATTTGCCAGAGCTGACTATTTTAACAGATAAGCCAAAGTTTGTATCCATTGTTACCAACCTGCTAAAGAATGCCATTAAATTCACCAACAAGGGTACCATTGACTTTGGTTTCCACGTTGGGTCAACCTATACTGAATTTTACGTGTCCGATACGGGAATGGGAATATCACCCAAAATGCAAGGCCGAGTATTCGAAAGATTTGTTCAGGGCGATACTTCTTTAACCCGGCAGTATGAAGGAGCTGGGCTGGGGTTGGCCATAACTAAATCTTACGTGGAGCTGCTTGGCGGAAAAATATCTTTTGTGTCCAGGGAGGAGGCGGGTACTACCTTCCACTTTACTTTGCCAAACGGGATACCTTCAGCGGGGAAGCCGGAAACCGAGGAGACAGATATTTTACAGAATATAGTATTGGGCGCAAAAAAATTAAGCATTCTGATTGCCGAGGACGATAAATATTCGATGGAGTACCTTAAAAAATTGCTGGAACCCATTGCCGGTAAAATGTTTAATGCCGGAAAAGGTGAAGATGCAGTTCAGCTTATGCGTGATAATCCAGGCATTGACCTAATTTTTATGGATATGAGAATGCCGGACATTAATGGTATTGCGGCAACAAGGCGTATCCGTGAATTTAATACAGATGTAATTATAATTGCCCAAACCGCCTTTGCATTGGCCGAGGATAAATTGCAGGCGGTAGAGGCCGGTTGCAACGATTATCTTACCAAGCCTATCATGCCCAACGAGCTGTTTAAAACCATTAAACGGTGGGTAAAGAACGAATAATTGTATCTTTGATCCGGCAAGATGGTTGGCATTTTGAAAATATTTCCCTGAATTAATCGGTTTACTATATGCAAAAACGAGTGCAGCCCTTTGCGGTGTATAGCGATGGGCACGGCAGTATTTACGAGGACAAACAACTTTTTGCGGCAGGTCGGTTCGGCCAGAATATTTATCCACTTTACCTCGATGAGATGATCCCACTGCCGGCTGGAAGTGATTTATTTGAACTCCCCGGACGAAAAACTATAGGTTATAGTAAGAATGGGGAGCAAACCCTTTGCCAGAAAGGTTTTGCATGTGCTGCATTCATAGCTCCCGCCAACACACAGCTTTCCATTGCTGCTTGGCGAAATGAAAGTAACGCGCCGGTTTTGCCCCTGTACGCCTATACTGCGGTGGGATGGTATAAGGGGCAATTCTATGTTCCTGCCGTTAGGATAGATTCTGATACCCGGCAGGATTGCGAACACTTTAACCAAAAAGCTGTGATAAAAAGGGGGAAGGAGTTGCTTATACAGTATAAGGGGAATAGGTTGGTTGAACATTTGGTAAAGAATTGCGCTTTCACATATTTGTGCCCGGCAGCCCGTAATTTTACCATGGAACGATGGGAGGCTCCTGTACCCGTATCGCCCAGCTGTAATGCCCGGTGCGTTGGCTGTATATCAAAACAGGATGGCAAGGAGTCTCCTGTTCCGGAAACGCAGCATAGGCTCAATTTCGTTCCAACCGTCGATGAAATAGTCCAATTTACGGTACCCCATTTGGAACATGCGCCCAATGCCATTATAAGTTTTGGCCAGGGCTGCGAGGGAGAACCTTTAATGCAGTGGGAGCTAATACGCGATGCAATTAAGGCCATACGGGCTAAAACTACAAGGGGAATTATCAATTTAAATACAAATGGGAGCAAACCTGCTGCAGTAGAGGAGTTATTCAGGGCTGGCCTTAATAGCATTCGGGTTAGCATAAACTCTGCGCAGGAGAAGTGGTACAACCTGTACATTCGGCCTATTGGTTTTAGCCAGGCCGATGCCGTGGAATCGCTTAAGGTTGCACGGAGGTATAGGCGGTGGGCCTCTATCAATTACTTTGTGATGCCGGGCTTAACAGACTCCCGGGAAGAGTTTGATGCTTTAAAGGGTATTATTGCCGAAACTGGGTTGAGCATGGTTCAGTGGCGAAATTTCAATATTGATCCGGACTGGTTGTTCGATAGGATTGAATATTCCAACGCCGGTGAACCGTTAGGTGTGAAAAATATTATGAATCGGGTTAAGGAGACTTTCCCGCATATTTACTTTGGTTACTTTAATCCACATGCCGAGGTAATAGCAAAAAATTTTGTGGATGTGAAAATTTAGGAAAACCTATGGAAATATACCGCTGTAAAAGCTGTAACATAAAGTTTGAGGCAGAGGGCCGTAAGGTTGAATGGGTTGATACCACATTTGGCCCTTGCGGCAGGCTGGTGGCAATATGCCCCAGCTGCAATACGGATTGCGATGAATTCCGCCTACCCAGGCAGGCTGGTAACTCTCGGTACGAGCATAGCCATTCTCCCGTTTGTAGTTCGTGCTGTGGTGGCTGTGGGTTGTAGGCCCTGTATAAAAAACATAAGTTTGACGTAAATGTCACGGTTACATTATTACGTCAAACTTACAGTAAATACCCTACGCTGTTACCATTCATTTACATTCACATCGTACTCAGGAATTTTTCTCACATTTTTGGCAACATCCTGCCCTTTTTCATTTTTCGCTATGGTAAATTCAACCATGTCTCCCTCAATGAGCTCGTCAAAATCGCCGTCAATTAAGTCGATGTAGTGGAAGAAAAGGTTGTTTGGCGGGAACTGGATAAACCCGTAACCCCCGTTCAGCTTTAGAATTCTTGACCGTCTTACCTCATCGGGCGGTATTTCGTCCGATTCGGATTCAGAACGTGGTTGGTTAAAATCCTGAACGGTAAACAGGTTTGCCGTTAGCTTATCATTGCTTTTGAGGCCTGTATTGATGCGTTCGTGCATTGCTATTGGATAGGTAACTTCGCGGAGCAGCTCCTGCGAGGTGCGCGTTGTTACTTCGCGTCCTTGGTCGTCGGTATAGTCAAAATCCCAGGAAAGCACCATAACCTTGGATCCCAGAGAGTTTACCTTACGGATTAACGGAACATAATCGCCATCCGAGGTTATAAGCACTATTACGTTGAAGCGTTTGTAAAAAGTTTGCTCAAAAGCTTCAAGCGCTAGCCATACGTCAATTCCTTTATCCTCGCGTCGGCCACCTCTCGGTCGGATGGGCAAGTAGTGGGTAACAACCCCTTCGGACATCAAAATATCATCGAAAACTCTATCGTTATATAGCTGGTTCCCGCGTTGGCTTGCTTCCTGTGCGCTGATTCGCCCCCTGAAAAAATGTGCCTCAATTACCTGGCAGTAGTGTAAATCAGCATCTTCCTCGCGCGCTACCAAGCTGCGGATAAACTCGTGTAATCCGGCGATGTTTAACCTTTTTTTCCTTGGATGAAAGTAGTTGTAGTAGTTACTTACGTGTAAAAAATAGTTTCCGTCGTAGAACACTCCTATGCGCAACAATTCCTTTCTGTTGTTCTTCATGGTTTTATTATCAATTTTAAATAAAAGTCCAAACTTAGCTTGTAAACTTTAATTATCCCTCTTTAGTATAATACTTTTTTTTGAAATCCTGTTTTTACATAACAGTTAAGAATAATTCAAAGAAATATTGAGGCGACTTTCCTTTTTAACAGGCATGTTTGAATAAAGTTTCACGGAATCGTATTTTTTTGGTGAATGGGTGAAATATTCAGCTAAAAATAGTTTAATGCCAATGGATGTGAAGCTATACTTGCTTAAAGTTTAACGGGCTGTTGGGTTTTGACATGAAGTTGTTTCATTTTTGATGAAGGGAGTAGTAGTCTTTACGGGGAGAGATGTCGTGTTTACAGGTCAATTATTTTGTTTTTTAGCGCATACTTAACCAGATCAACGGTTGTGGTGAGTTCGAGCTTTTGCATTATATGGTTTTTGTGCGATTCCACTGTTCTGACGCTTATGTAAAGTTTGTCGGCGATAAGTTGGTTGGAGCAGCCTTGGGCCACCATTTTAAGGATTTCCAGCTCACGGGGAGTTAGTTTCTGCTCGGAGTAGGTATCGGCTCGCTCGGGGTCTTTAATCTGTCGCAGGTAATTTTTTAGGATTATTCCTGATACTTCCTTGCTGAAATACTCGTTACCGCTGTAAACCTCCTTAATGGCTTCAATCAATTCATCGCGTGAAATACTTTTATGTAGATAGCCTTTGGCTCCGTTCTTGAGCGAGTTAAAGATGAATTCCTGCCCGGTGTGCATGGATAGTATGATGACCCTGACCCCTGGGTGTTCGGTTGTTAAAATTTTTGCCAGATCAATCCCCGATACTTCTGGCAGCGATATGTCAACTAGCAGAATGTCGGGTTCGGTTGTTTTTATTTGCTCAAGGATTTCCCGTGCATTACAGGCCTCCGCAATTACCTCGATATTTTCTTCGCTTTCTATAAGCGATCGAATGCCATTTCGTACCAGCTGATGGTCTTCCACCAGTCCCACTTTAATTTTATTCATATTGCTCAGATTTTGGCTGATTTAGTGGAAATTCGGCAACAATTTTCACACCCTTTCCCTTTGCCGAAATAATGTTAATTTTGCCTCCCAGCAGTATGGCCCTTTCCTTCATGTTATACAACCCGTTACCGCTGTCTGGTAGGGCAGCGGGGGAAAACCCCGATCCATTATCCTCTATTTGCAGGTGGAGGTTGCTAAAGTCGGAAAAAACAGAAACCACAGCCCTGCTGGCCCCTGAGTGCTTTACTACGTTTGTAAGCGCCTCCTGCACAATTCGGTAAATGTATGTTTTTAAAACCTGATCGAGCGATTCGGGGAGTACCCCAATGGTTAAACCAACGTTGATTCCCGAGTTCGACTCAATTTCGGTGCAAAGGTTTCTGAGTACAACGGCAAGACTGAATTCTTTAAGGGCGGCGGGCATTAGATTGTTGGAGATTCGTCTGACTTCCTCTATGGTGTGGTTGAACATTTGCTTTACCTGGGTTAACGTACCGCTGAGTTCTCCGGCCTGTTTGGCCGAAATACTTTCGAGTTTAAGTTTTATGGCAACAAGGTTTTGCCCCAATCCGTCATGCAGTTCGCGCGACAGTCGCTGACGCTCTTTTTCTTGTCCGTCGATTACCGATTTCACCTGTCGCTTGCGCTCCTGCTGGAGTTCCTTTTCCACGGATCTTCGGCGGGTAATATCTCTGATTACCAGCGATTCTGCCATTTGTCCCCGAAGGTTGATTTGGTTTAGCTGAACTTCAACATGTAGCCGTTTCCCCTGCTTGGTTTTAAGCTCTGCCTCGAATGATGCAAATTTTTGTTCGCGGGCTGCCAGCAAAACACTCTCATCAACCATTAGAAAGTCGTAAAGCCTTAATTTGCGTAAAT
>JBFXEO010000057.1:0-13985 GCA_050180015.1 Bacteroidales bacterium
ACCGTTTCAGCTTACGGGCTTTTCTGTACTCAAATGCTCTTCCCATATTTTGAGTGGATTAAGTTCATACTAAATTGGCGCAAACCTACATTTTTTTATAATTTTAAGCAACCATAATCAGCAATCAATTGTTTTTAAGTTCTTGTAAAATCTACTGCTATTTAATTTTAGACTATTTTTGGACATTTAAATGTGTTCGGTTATGAATGGTAAATTTGTGGGATTATCCGCGAGTCAGGTAGTAGAGAGCAGAAGAATTCATGGTGAAAATGTATTAACACCCCCGCCCCGCGATCCGTGGTGGAAATTATTTTTCGAGAAATTTCGCGATCCCATTATCCGGATCCTTTCTGTAGCAGCAGCTATTGCCATTATCATTGGCATTTTTGACGGTCATTACCTGGAGGGAGTGGGAATTGTACTTGCAATATTTCTGGCCACTTTCATGTCTTTCATTAACGAGTACAGGGCAGGGAAGGAGTTCGATATACTGAACCGCGTAAACGATGACATGCTTGTAAAGGTAATCAGGGATGGGAATGTAACCAGCATTCCCAAGCGAGATGTAGTTGTAGGTGATATCGTTATAGTTGACAGGGGCGATGAAATACCCAGCGATGGGGTGCTGCTCGAAACAGTTTCGCTATCGGTTAACGAGTCGTCGTTAACGGGAGAGCCACTCACCCGTAAGCATTGCGATATTTCGTCTGATAATGGCACTCACACCTATCCCATCAACAGAGTATATAAAAGTACCGTTGTTGTGGAAGGACATGGGATTTTTGAAACTACTGCTGTTGGCGATAAAACAGAGATTGGAGTTACAGCCCGTGAGGCAGCTGCAAGTTTTGATGATCCAACCCCGTTAACCATCCAGCTCCATAAATTGAGCGATTTTATCAGCTCAACGGCCTTTATTCTTGCCATATCAATATTTGTAATACTTGCCTTTATAGACATTTTCAAGGCGGAACTGGGTTTGGATGCCAATCAAAGGTTTGTATTTGGAACCATTGTAGTAACCATTGTGGCAATGCTGGCCAAATTCTGGCTGCCTTCACTAAGCTTTCTCGTTGGGTCAATAGGCTTAAAATGGAATATACCCAATCCGTTCAATAAATATAAGGGTAGCTCACTGCTAATTTCTGCCTCGCTGGGCGTGTTTGTTTTGCTGGCATCTTTTGCAATCGGGCTATTTTGGGGGATTGATTTTTTTGATGTTAGAGATTGGTTTTCTCTTAAAATACTAAGTGTTCTGCTGAATTACTTTATGGTTTCAATGACCCTCATTGTTGTTGCCGTTCCCGAGGGGCTCGCAATGAGCGTTACGCTCAGCTTGGCGTATAGTATGAGAAAAATGACTGCAGCCAATAACCTTGTACGAAGGATGCAGGCTACCGAAACAATGGGGGCTGCAACAGTAATCTGTACCGATAAAACGGGGACTCTTACCCAAAACCAAATGGCCGTGCTTGAGTGGCATTTTGTTGATGGTACCCGTATTAATACTGATAGTTTTGATGCTAAAATCATAGGGTGTTCGATGGCTGTCAACTCAACTGCACATCTGGATTTTAACGGTAAGGAAATCAAAACGGTTGGTAACCCAACCGATGCCGCATTGTTACTTTGGCTGAACGGCCAGGAAGTTGACTATAGGGCAATACGGGATAATTTTGAGGTTGAGCTCCAGCGTCCGTTCTCCTCGGAGTTAAAGTATATGCTTACGTTTGGCTACGCACAGGATTCTGGGAAAAAACTGTTGCTGGTAAAGGGCGCCCCGGAAATAGTTCTTGCCATGTCGGTGGTTGATGAAAAAATTACGGGATTATCCAAGTCTATCGTAGAGGAGTACCAAAAAAAATCGTTACGGGCAATAGCATTTGCCTACAGAGAGTTCCTTTCTGGCGATTTTAACGAGGATAATATTCCGGCAGACTTAAAGTTTATAGGATTTGTTGGCATTGCCGATCCCGTAAGACCAGATGTTGCCGATGCAGTAAAAAGCTGTCAGGCTGCGGGTATCGATGTTAAGATGGTTACCGGTGATAATATTGTAACCGCATCGGCAATTGGCAGGCAGGTTAATATATTGCCAGATGGGGCGAATAAACAGGTAATTTCGGGCCCAGAGTTCGAGGCCTTACCGGATAAACTGGCGGCGGAGCTGGTTGGCAATTTAAAGATAATGTATCGGGCTAGGCCTGCCGATAAGCTAAAGTTGGTCAGGCTGTTGCAGGAAAAAGGTGACGTAGTTGCGGTTACGGGCGACGGCACTAACGACGCCCCATCGCTGAACAGGGCTAACGTGGGTTTCGCCATGGGGTCGGGTACGCAGGTTGCCAAGGAGGCAAGCGATATTATACTTCTTGATGATTCCTTTGCCAGCATTGTTAACGCGGTACGCTGGGGGCGAACCCTATACTATAACATACAGAAATTTCTTTTTTTTCAGCTGACTATCAACTTGCTGGCCTTGGCTGTTGTACTCGCTGGCCCTTTCACCGGTATTACATTACCATTAACGGTATCCCAAATGTTATGGGTGAATTTAATAATGGATACCTTTGCCGCTCTGGCGCTGGCTACGGAACCGCCCCATAGCGCTATTATGGATTACCCTCCCCGCAGGAAGGCCGAGTTTATAATTACCCGCTCCATAGGGAAAGGAATAGCTTTTACCGCCGGTTTTCTTTTTGTTGTACTAATGGCCCTGTTACAGTTTATGCGGGCCGATGGCAATATTGACAGCTACGAGTTAACGCTATTCTTCAACGTGTTTGTGATGTTTCAATTCTGGAATTTATTTAATGCCAGGGTGTTTGGCCAGGATATTTCTGCATTCCGGGGATTATCAAAAAACAAGAGTTTTATTTTCATAGCATTTCTGATAGTTATTGGGCAGGTTGCCATAGTACAATTTGGCGGAACATTTTTCAGAACTGTACCGTTATCGCTTCGCGATTGGGTCCTGGTGGTAATTTTTTCTTCAATTATCCTTTGGGCTGCCGAATTTATTAAGTTTATTCACAAGAAAAATCATTAATTTTAATTCATAAACTATTGTTTCGGTATGAAATCGAGGAATGATTTAACCCAGGCTGATATAGATACTATTATCAACGGAGCCGATGTTTGCCATGTTGCCATGATCGATGACTCGGGATTACCCTATGTCCTGCCGTTTAACTTTGGGTACAGCAATGGTAGGCTGTATATTCATAGCGGGCCCGAAGGCAAAAAAGTCGAGATATGGAAAACTAACCCGTTGGTTTGCGTGGCCTTTAGCGTTGGATACGACTTAAGGGTTCAGAATGAGTCTGTTGCCTGCTCTTACTCCATGCGCTACAAAAGTGTATTGATACATGGGACAATTGACCCCGTAACCGATTTGGACGAAAAAAAGCGAATACTCAACATTATAATGAAGAAGTACACCGGACGTGAGGATTTTTCGTACAGCTTGCCGGCAATTACCAACGTTAAGGTTTTTGAAATTATGCCCCATAAAATTGAGGGTAGATCTTATGGATACTAAGGATAGCAGGTAGGTAAATATAGAAAAATAACATCTGATCTGGTCCCGGCAAATAGGCTAGTATCTTATGATATATATCAAAAAAAAGGTTAAAAATTAAGGCAACCTTGAATTTGATGTTGAAAAAGGATTATATTTATTGGTGAATTTACTTTTAAAATGATATAATAATCATACACTCTAGGTTTTATGCCGAATATCCGTGATTTTAAAAAAGATGTCAAATACATGGTAAAGCATTTTCTTGATGAATGCTATACCCAGCTCGCATTTTCTCCCAACCTGAACCAGGAAAATATACTCGATATTATTTCGGATGTAATGGAACTTGAAAGGGATACAATTAAAAAGTTATCGCATAAATCCTACCTGCGGGGCAGAAAGGTTAAACCCAATTATCAGTCAATAGCCAGCGAGTTTTACAATAAAATAGTAGAGTTTACTGAGCGTTTAAATTCTCTCGATTACTGATTTTTAAATTGTTGTGCTATATCTCTTGACCTCCCTGGCAAGGCGTTTCGCATTTCCTAAGCAGTGATGGTTTAAAAGTTTCCAGAACTCGGCACCGTGATTCTTATGTACCGTGTGGCAAAGTTCGTGCAGTATTACATAATCTATTAGCTCATCGGGTAACTTCATAAGGTAAAGGCTTAAATTAATACTGTTTTTTACCGAGCAGCTACCCCAGCGTGTGGTTGAATTGCGTATGGTGAGCCTGCTGCAGTTGAACCCGTGCTCTTTGGCCAAAAAAATTAGCCTATCGGGCAGGTAATGCGTTGCCTCGTACCTGTAGGCGAGTTCAATGGCTTTTTTTGCAGCAGTTTGGATGCTATCAGTATTTGTATTTAGTACCGGTGGATATACTACATCAACGTATGGGTACTGGTAGCGTATGCTAATTTTCTGTACGGAGCTGGCAATAAACCTAATGGTATGATTTCTGGTCTTGTAGTTCGGGGTAATGGCTAATTTTCTACTATTTTCAATTTCTTGGACCTTTTTCGCAATCCAGTCGGTTTTTGATAGAACAAAACTTTCCGCAACCTTAAATGGCAATGTTCCGGGGATGGTAATTCTAACCTCACCAGTACGGTTAATTCTTATGCTTAACCGTTTTGCCCTGCTATTGCGATTGTATGTTACCTCCCCTATTACCGGGTAACTGCCGGTATGTGTTTTAATGCTCATTACTGCTTTACTATCCAGATTTCAGGGAATGTGCCAACCAGCTCCTGTTTCTTGAGTTCTGCATTGGCCCTATCGGGAAATGAGCTGGCAGAAACGGAGTAAATACCATTGGGTCTGATCACAAGCGAAGAGTTGTACCCCTTTGCCTTTAGGTCATTTACATATTTTAGTGCATTCTCCTTGTCTTTAAAGCTCCCCACTATAAGGTAGTAGCTTTCCTTACGCTGATTTTTAAGTGCGGCATTTTCAATTACCGATTGTTCAATTTTATTTTCGGTTTCGCGCTGCTCGATGGTATTACTCGAATTGTCCGGGTGCCTATCATCGGGCGACATTCTTTCGTATGCCGAATCTATTTCGTCTTTCGGAAACGACGTATCTATATTCTCCTTTTCCTTTGGAATTGTAAAATCACTTGACGACTTTGGCGTTGAATTTTTTGTAGAGCTATTGCTGAAAACTAGCTCTTTGATAACAAGCGAAATTGCCAATGCTATAATTACTGAGAATGCTAGATATAAAATGGTGGCAAGGGCCTTGGATTTTTTTTTGTGATTGTTACGGATGCCCTCATCAGCGGGGTTGCCTGTTGGCTCTGTGCTCACATTTTCTGTGGGTATAGAATTTTCCGCTGGTTTTGACGCTACTTCTTTTTCACCGGTATTATTGTTTTCAACACTGGAAGGTTTCATTCCCTGTTCTTCTCTCCTGCCTCCTGTTTGAGCGTTGCCGGAATGTTCACCCTCAGCCATTGAGTTAATTCCCGTTTGGTTGGTTGTGATACGTTTGGGCGTTTCTTTTACCGCTTGCACTCCGGTATTTTCTGGCTGAGGTTGGCCCGCTGGGGTGTATACTACCGTTCCCTTGCTGTCGCGCGATAGGCTGCCTATACCCTCGATGATAAAAACACCCTTGGTTTTTATGCTTTCCCTTAGCGTATCAGTAAATGCTTTAATTTGTTTTGCTGATTCGTCTTTTGTAAGTCCTTTCAGCTTTGCATAGTATTCCTCCAGTACCCCATCGTTATATTTTAGGAATGGGCTAAATGTTATATTCTCGGGGCTGAAAATACTGCTGCTATCTTTTAGCAGAAAAGCCCCAAAATCAGGGAGGATTATCCTCGAATGCTTTTCAATTACTACGGCCAAATCTCTACTATCCATACCGCTGATATTTATGGAATAACCGTTCAAAATTAATATCAAATAAGATATTCTAAAAGCTGCAGAGCTTCAAATGTACCCTATAATACTGTAGAATATTTTGAATTCCAAAGATGTTGATGTAATTATTGCCTATACTTTACTTTTAGGTAAAACATTTTCAATGGCATGGGTTATTTTATCGATAGAGTAAGGTTTTGTCATTAGAAAATCGAACCCCGCATTTCTAAAATCATCAAAGAAATTTGCCGGATTGTGCGCCGTAAGGGCAATGATTGGGATATACTTTAATGGCGAGGGTAGCTTTTCACGAATATACTTTGTGGCTTCCAACCCATTCATTACGGGCATCTCAATATCCATAAGAATTACATCAATTTTTTCTTTTTGTAAAATTTCTATGGCCTCCTTACCATTTTGGGCTTCAAAGCAAACATTATAAATACTTTTAACTATTTCTCTTAACAAAAAGCGGTTAACAAAGATGTCATCAACAATTAGTATCCTTTGCATGGTAGTACAATTTAATTATCCCAATCTGCTTAACGTTTTTAGTATATTGGTGCTGAGTATTTTTACAGAGTTCCTGTCCATTTCAATTATTCTATCGTGGTTAAACTCCGATAAAGTTCGAATTAAACTTTCTTTGGTTGTTCCGCAGAGCTCGGCCAGCTCCTGACGGGTTAAAGGGAATTTAAATACGGGGTTATGGAATACTATTTCGGAGAAGTAAATAATCAGGTCTGCTACTCTACCGGGTAGCTGTTTGTACAGAAGTCCCGATATTCTGTCGATGTTGAAAATTGTGTTGCGGCTGATTTGTCGTGATACTTCAACGCCAAGTTGTCCATTTTTCCGAAGGATCGAAATGAATACGTCAATATCAATGTATATGGCGGTGCAGGAATCTATTGCCGTCACAGTATAGCCGTACAGTTCACTGCCCAGAATAGAGGCTAATCCTATGAAGTTTCCCGAACCCTCGAGTTTGAGGATTAAGTTTTTATTTTTTCTTAGCTCGCTCGATATTTTTACAAGCCCCGATACGAGGTAGAGTATGTGCGATGTTCTTGAATTCTGTTTGATAATAATATCCTTGCGGTTGTACTCCACCATGTTGATATTATCCATTATCAGCCTCTTCTCATCATCGCTCAGCAAAACGTTAACGGGCAAGGTGCACTTTTCAAACAGGAGATCAAAATCTGTATCGGGTTTCACTTGCATATTGCTTAATTTATAGTCACTTATATTAAGTTCAAGGTGATTAAAGGTAATGATATTTTGAATAAAAACAAACTGGCACAACACTGTTAGGTGATTTATATCATTAAAATACACCAATCAACCTCATGCTTTTTTTACAAAAAGTAACCCGTAAACCTTTTATTTTTGAAGTGATTTGAAGTGTTAAGTTTATGGACATAGCGAATAGATACATTCTAATAATTGACGATTCAACCACCAACCAGGTGTTGTTGGAAGCGTTGCTGCAGGAAGAGGGTTTTGCCACTCAGTCCGCGTCCAGCGTGGACGAGGCCTACTCCATTATTCAAAAGAGCAAACCCAGTTTGATACTCCTTGATCTGCTTATGCCACATGTTAGTGGAACAGAATGCCTGAAACATCTTAAATCGAATGCAGGTACTGTGAATATTCCAGTAGTTGTTGTTTCGGCGGTAATCTCGCCCGAATACAGGAACAATATCATGCAGCTGGGTGCCAACGATTATTTTACCAAGCCTATTGATATACCCGTTTTTATTCGTAAGGTTAAAGGAATGCTGGATACTAAATCTTAAACCTTAAATGGAAGGGATGATGATAGAAGATTTAAGTGAGATTACCGACAGATTTTCGCGAATTGACTCAAAAATTATTGAGCTATTGCAATGCTCGTCAGATGATTTCTTGGGCTTGAATACGGATTTTAAAGCGTTATTCCGTTCATCGTCTATGCTATCAAAAAATGCATCTGATATTTTTGATATTTTAGCGGATAGCGATACGCGCCAGATGATGGGCGAGCTGGAAGAGCTTTTTAAAACGTTACGCACATCGCACACGCCTTTGATTAACCGTATGCTGGAAGGCATTAACATAGCCTACGAAATTCAAGAACTTTCGGAAAATCTTCATTTGCAGGTAAAAAATTTAAATCAGAATTTGCTTACCCTCAAATTCCTTCTTGCCAACCTTAAAATTACCAGCCCGGATACGCCCGAACAGCACTCACCGGCAATCATAGAAATTACCGATAGCTACAACAAGAATATCAACCAGCAGAAAATTAAGGAGTACCATAACGATAAAAACCTTGAGGTACTCCAAAAGCTAATTAACGCAGATTTGGTCAAAATAGAGAAGTATAACCAGCAGCTAAACCAGCACTTCAACCTTATACTGGACCAAGTACATACGGCTATTATACTTTTTGCTGACAAGCAGCAGGAGGTAAGCCGACGGTTGCCTATGCTTAAATCGTTAACCGATCAGATATCTGCAAGTATTGCCAATATCATTACAAACTTGCAGTACCACGATATTATCCGGCAAAAGATTGAACATGTCCAAACATCGCATCACAGCTTGCTGGAAAATTTGGCCAAGTTTGATTCACAGCAGGAAAGTCAACAGCTTGATTACCTGTCGCGGATTCGTGATTTGGCCAATATTCAGGCGGCATTGCTGGTGCGGGCCAATAAAGAGTACCAGCGTGCCATTGAGCTGATCACGGAAAAGTTTCGCTCCATAAGCGAAGATATGTCAAATATATCGTTACTATGTAAAGACCTCTCCCAATCGCAGTTTAACCAGACAGAAATACACTTTGCCGATTTAAGCCAGAAGCTGGATAGTATTCTCGTTCCGCTTAAGGGCGTCCCCGTGATGGAAAAAAAACTGATAGATGAATTAACCGAAATAGTTAAATCTGTAATTCAAAGCATTACAGCGCAAATTAAAGCAAGCGCCCCGTATTTGGAGGATAATTCATTGGAGGTTTCCGTGAAAAAAATGGATAAGCTGCAAAAGGCCTACCCGCAGGGGAACATAGTAGAGCAGCTGAGAGAAGTTGGGAGCGATGTTCAAACCACCTCAAGTTTAATTCAAACCATAACGCAGCGATTGCTCGGTGTTAACAGCCGCCTTGGCAATATTTGCATCCAGCTGGCTAAGGACTACGGGAACCTGCAGGATAATGGCCCAATTGCCGGGAAAATAGTATTGATACTGGACAACCTTAAGAGGAAAGATGAGTTGATATACAGACTTTTACACGAAAATTCTAAGGTAAGCAAGGAAATGGACACCGTTGTTGCAGGATCAATCGGGCAAATTAAGTATTATGAGTTTTTCGAGGTAAGCATAATAGAGATTATTAAAATACTGAATGAGATTTACCAGAAAATTAAAGGTTGTACCGATAAGGGGGAAGAAATGGAGGAAGATTTGGAATTCCTAAAACAACTTTATACCATGGAGAGCGAACATGAAATACACAATTCAATAGTTGAGGGAGGAGGTGGCCAACCCGCCACTAAAATTGATGACATTGAAGAACCTGAAAATAACGAAGTAGAACTATTTTAGCATAAACCATGAGCAAAAATCAGGAAAAAAGTTACCATGTAGCAACCAGCAAAGGTAACGATGGACTAAAGATAACCCTTAGTGGCGATTTAAGCTTAAACAACATTAAGCGGTTAAAAGATGAACTATCTGCCCACATTAATATCAGCAAAGTTACGAAAATTATTGTAATCGATGTTGAAAATATCGATTTAGGACTCATTCAGCTTATCCAGTCCTTTGTGTGGACAACCCGTAAAAACAACAATCAGGTTGATGTGGAGTTAAATTTACTGCCGGACCACCAGAAACTCCTCAGCCAATCGGGGATAAAATTGACGTTTTAAAACACTAAAAATATTTTAGATATGGCAAAAACAATACTTATTGTTGACGATTCGGAAAGTATTCGTGAGGTTGTCGGCTTTACCCTCGAAAATGAAGGCTATAACGTTTTAGTTGGTGTTGATGGTAAAGATGCGCTGAAATATCTTGACGGTCAAACCATAGATTTGATCATTACCGATTTACACATGCCCGAGATGGATGGAATAGAGCTGATTAAGAATGTCCGGAATAACTCTAACTACGAGCGGATACCCATACTATTCTTAACCACGGAATCGCAAACGGCCAAAAAAATTGAGGCAAAGGAAGCCGGTGCAACCGGTTGGATTATTAAACCATTTGTTCCCGCTAAACTTTTAGCAGCAATCAATAAAGTGATACGATAATGGATAATTTCAAGAAGAAATTTATTGAGGAAGCGTTAGAGCTTATAGATAAGCTGGAAATCACCCTGCTTGATTTGGAAAAAAATCCTGACGATTCCACCCTAATTCAGCAGGTATTTCGGGTTATGCACACTCTCAAGGGAAATAGCAGCATGTTTGGTTTTGAGCTGATTGATAAGTTTACCCATAATTTGGAAACAATTTACGATCATATCAGAAATAACCAGCTTCGGTTAACCCCTCAAGTTCTCAATGTTACCTTATCTTCAGTAGATCACCTGAAGGCAATGCTGGACGAGGGCAACTATGACGATCCCGATTTTTTGACCATACACGATGGCCTCCTGGCAAAAATAAATCAGCTTATTTCACCCTACGATTCTGAAAAGGAATACCCTGCTCCTAACGCTGAAGTTAAAGCTGAAGTAACCACTCACACGTACTACGTTTTATTTGAGCCTCGAAATAATATTTTCCGGAATGGCACCAACCCCTTGTATTTGTTGGATGAGCTCTCATCGTTAGGACAAGCAAAAGTATTTGCCCATTTCAACAGAATACCCCAGTTCGATAAAATTAACCCGGAAAATTGCTACGTGTACTGGGAGGCCTTGGTGGCAACGGAGCAAGAGGTGAATGTAATAAACGATGTATTTCTATTTGTCGAATCTGAATCGACGCTGGAAATCCAAAAGGTTGCCGATATAAATTTACTATCGGATACCAACTTCGTGGAAGGGGTAACACAGCTGGCCAATGTTCAGAAGGATATAGGCCTTGTTGCAATTCAACGACTTGCTGCACAGTCCATTGTACGTTACAATAAGCAAAAATCCGAAGTGGTTAAGCGTGAACGAATAGGCTTTAAGGATAAATCATCGGCAAGCATTCGTGTATCATCCGATAAGCTTGACAGCCTGATGAATTTAGTTTCGGAGTTGGTAACAACGCAGGCCCGGTTGAGTTTATTTGCCGAGCAGAATAGTATTCCGGGCTTAGCGCCAATAGTAGAAAATGTGCAGAAATTATCGCGCCAGCTACGCGATATTGCATTTAGCATCGTACTAATTCCAATTGAAAATTTATTTGGGCGGTTTCAACGCCTGGTCCGCGATTTATCGCATGAGCTGAAAAAAGAGGTAGAATTTATCACTGAGGGGGCAGAAACAGAGCTGGATAAAACGATAATTGAGAACCTTTCCGATCCGCTCATGCACATACTCCGCAATAGCCTAGATCATGGCATTGAGGAGGCCGGGATACGACTTTCGAAAGGAAAGTCGGCAAAGGGGAAAATAGTTCTTAAAGCGTTTTACTCCGGGGCAAATGTAATTATTCAGGTTACCGATGATGGTGCTGGAATTGATTCTGAGGTTATCCTGGATAAGGCAATATCAAAGGGAATTATCACCCCGGATTGGAAGTTGAACAAGAAAGAAATACTCGATTTAATATTTTTACCCGGATTTTCCACCGCAAAAAAAGTAACAGATGTTTCTGGACGTGGAGTGGGAATGGATGTGGTTAAAAAGAAAATATCCGAGATTAGGGGCGAGGTTGAAGTTGATTCCGAGGTTGACGCGGGAACCACCATCACCATTAAACTACCATTAACCCTATCTATTATTGATGGGCTTTTAGTAAGCATCAATAAGTCGGCTTACGTTATTCCGCTGGCTGCCATCGATAAGATTTATGCCGTAGAGAAGTCTAAAATTTATTCGAGTTTTAACAACTTGGTAACGCTCGATGGCAAGCAAATACCTTTCTTTAGCCTGCGCAAGGAATTTAACCTGGATCCTAGCGATGAGGAGCTGGAACAGGTAGTTACAGTAAATTTTGAGGATAACACTGTAGGTATGGTTGTCGATTTTGTCATTGGAGAATATCAGGCTGTACTTAAACCTCTTGGAAAACATTATAAGAACCATGATATATTCTCGGGTGCAACAATTCTTGGGGATGGAAATGTTGCCCTGGTGATGGACACCAACAAAATCATTAAGCTATTTGCTAACATTCAAGTAATTAACGTAAAATAAAGGTATTTGGGAGGAATTGATATGGAACAAGAAAAATCAACTAAAATCAACTCATATCTGACTTTTAAGTTGGGTGAGGAAGAATTTGCAGCTCACGTAGGTAAGGTTCTTAATATTCTGGAGATGACCAGGATAACTCACGTACCCAAAGCACCGGAATACCTGAAAGGGGTTATCAACCTTAGAGGGGCGGTATTACCGGTTATTGATGCAAGAATTAAGTTTGGAATGCCCGAAACGGAATATACTACCAACACCTGCATTATAGTTTTGGATATTGATCTGGACGGAGAGCCAGTACATGTTGGTGCAATAGTTGATTCCGTTCAGGCCGTACTGGAAATTGATAATGGTCAAATTATGCCACTACCAACATTGGGTAGCCGTTATAAGGCAGAGTTTATTATTGGCATGGCCAAAGTTGACGAAAATTTTGTTATCATCTTAAACATGGATTCCGTATTCTCCATTGATGAAATTACCTCGCTTAGGATTAACAGCGAAATGAGTGCCGATAGCGCAGGCGTAGAAATAACGGACTAAGTAGGGGAGTTTAAGTAAATTGGCAGCCATACATGGCAACCTCAAACCTCAATAATTTTTATCAGGTACAGCTTAGCGAGGAAGAGTTTCGAAAGTTGAGCTCATTCATATACAAAGAAAGCGGTATTAGGCTTCCTCCCGTAAAAAAGGTGATGCTGCAGAGCCGGTTGCAGAGGCGTTTACGCGACTTGGATATCCGTACATTCAAGGAGTATTGTGACTATTTGTTTAGCAAGCAGGGGGTGGATAGTGAAATTATTCACATGCTTGATGTTGTTAGCACCAACAAAACGGATTTCTTTAGAGAACCAACGCATTTCGATTACCTTTCTACCCATATACTTCCCACTTTTCATAAAGAATCGAGGGGAAGACAGTTTAAAATATGGAGTGCCGGTTGTTCAAGCGGAGAAGAACCCTACACGCTGGCAATTGTCCTTGCCGAGTTTGCCGAGAGCCACCCCGGGTTCGATTTCGCTGTTTGGGCTACCGACATTTCAACCAGAATTCTGCAAACCGCGGTTAACGCGGTTTACAAGGAAGATAGGGTTGAGGTTGTACCCTTGAGCATGAAAAAGAAGTACATGCTTAAAAGTAAGGATCGGACTACCCCAACCGTAAAAATGGCACCAAACATAAGGAGCAAGGTAAACTTTAGCCGTTTAAATTTTATGGACGAACACTATGCTTTTTCCGAAATGTTCGATGTTATTTTTTGCAGGAATGTCCTAATTTATTTTGATAGGGAAACACAGCAGCAGGTTATAAATAAACTTTGTACAAAGCTAAAACCCGATGGATACTTAATCCTGGGGCATTCCGAATCTATTTTGAACATGAAATTGCCGTTAAGGCAAATAAAGCCTACAATTTACAAGCATATTTAATTTTAAAGCAGCAATATGTCTAAATTACCTAACCACCTAACCGACGAAGAGTTAATTCATGAGTTAAAGCAACGATTCGAGCTCAACAAGAAATCACTGGCGGAGCTAAAGGAGCTGAATGCGGAGCTTAAGCTGGTAAACAAAAAATTGGAGGAGTCCGAAGCTCTTAAGACCCATTTTATTTCCAATATAACCAATGAGATCATAAACCCGTTTACCTCAATTCTGGGCCTTTCTAAGGCAATACTATCGGTCGATAAGGAAAATTGGAAAAAAGTAATATCTAGGGTCGCCCTTATTCATTCCGAAGCTGTTAACCT
>JBFXEO010000058.1:0-13933 GCA_050180015.1 Bacteroidales bacterium
CATATCATGGCTGATGTGGTCAAGGCGGCCCTGCAAGGATTACGAGATGAATACGGAATCAAGCGAGGCCTGGGTACTCGTGGCCTCCATTGCTATGATGATTAAAAAAATTTAAACAGGCTCTTAAGCCCGGAATACATCGTTATCTTGATATTTTTGTTTCCAAGCAGCGGGATGATTTAAAGTTGGAATTTTATCAAAGAGGGGATTCTAATGGGTTCCCGAAGAGATACGAGGTATTAACCGATGTTATTGTTATTGAAAAATAATCCCAAGACAGGTTAAAAGTAATAAGTATTTAAGATTATTCACGACTAGTATAGGGCAACAACTAAATCGTTAACCTAAACCCGGCCCCTGCACTAATGCCTGTTGTTTAAATTATCGCTTATTCCCCGTATTAGCTGGTTGATTTCCTCTTCCAACTTTTGGCAGGCCGGTGCGGTTAAATCTACTGTTTCCATAAGGTTGACCGCGGTTTTTAGCCGATCAATTTTTCCCCGTATATTACCGGGTAGTGCTGTTTGCCCGTTGAATGCAGATGAGTCTATTTTTGAGGTAAGCAGGTTGGCCTGGTAATCGAATATTGCGATAAAAATATTGGCCTGTTGAACCACCGAATCGGCCTCTGCTGGGGTAATGTTACATTCATCGCCGTCCTTTGGGGTTTTGGCGGAAGCCGTTGAGCAGAGTTCCGGCTTTAGCCCGCAAATTAACCTGAATGACTCATCCACATTTTTCTGGTATCCCAGCAACTTCTGGTTTAGGTTTAGGATTGTTGACAAGTCTTTGGTCGAAACGTCAATTTTTATAAAATCCTTGATGTTGTTAATATCGCGCTCTGTTTCGGCAATTTTGATGCCGAGATAACCTGAACTTTCCGTGCTGGAGGGATAGTGTTCCCCCCAATTTTTTTTGATCAGCTGCAGCAGCTCCAGCCTCCTGAATACCCAGGGTTCCAGTACCGATACCAGGCTATCTTTCCGCATCAATTCAACCTTACGGTTATGCTCCTCCATACGTTGCCCGAATGTATTAATTGCCGCGATGGATTTTTCCCGGCATATCCCGCACGAAGTGTTTTTAATTAGACCCAGCAATGTTGAGGGGGCATTCCGGGTTTGCCCCGACGCCGGGGTGCTGTCCAACTTTTGTATTTCCAATTCAAAGGTTTTTCGGTAAAGGATGTCCTCAAGTTTTGTTAGCTGGCTGTTTATCAGCTGGCCTTCGAGGTTCTGGGCCATTAACTCCGGTTTAAATATCCCCGAGAAATGCAGCGTGGCAATATGCTGCTCCAGCTCGGCATTCGGAACATTGGGTGAATTTTCCAGCTGAGTTAGGGTGTTTACCAGTTCCTTGGTTGATTTAAGGTTGTAGTCATTATCCAGGTAGAGCGAGGCAAACCCAAGAATTGACTCGTACTCGTGGTTGAAAACCGACATAAAGGTGCCGTTGCCCCTGTACTTGAACTTTATTGCATCGAATGTTTTTAAAAGTTCACGGTAGTGCTGCATAACCCGGAACAAGCTCCCGGAAATTGCATCGGTGTTTCCGGTTTTATAGTTCAGGTTGTAAACATCGAGGAAGTTTTTAAAGCTGGCAAAAACCGTAAGGAACGAGGTGAAATCTTTCTCCTGACGGTAAGTTTCGGCATTTATCAGTCCTTGCCGGTAATCGTTTTCAACTTTAAGTTTCCGTTTTTCGATGTTGGCAAAAGAAACCTCGTCGCCACTAATTGGATCCATCCGGTACAGCGATTTATAGTTTACCACCACTATTACAGGGTAATTGCCATGATCAACAAGATTTTTCAAAGTATTCCTGTTCACCGTGGCGTAGTTGACCGTGTCGAGAAAATTTTTTAACGGCAATGCGCCAAGCTTTACCGGCAAGCTGTTGGCCGTTGTAAGCGCATAAACCTTTATGGAATGAATGCGGTTGTCGAAATTTTTCTGCTCGAACAGGCGAATGGTGGAGCTGAATCGGTATTCCTTTTTCTTGGTGTTTGACTCAAGAAAATTTCCAAACTCCCCAATGATACTCATTACAGCATCGGTTGGTGTCAATATTTTCGATAAATTCTTCAGCTGAGTTGCCACCATCGATAGCACCTGGTCGCGGTTGTTGTTGGTAATTGCTTTAACCTGAATTTCTGCATCAATGTAATCCTTGGCAGAGTATAGCGGCAGGTTGTCTATAATTCTTACGTAATCTATGTTATCGCTTACAAAAGTTTGGTACTTATTTTCCCGGTCTTTGGATATTTGAAAGTTATACAGGGGGTAGGTAATATCATTATCGCCAAAAAATTTTACATTTTTAAGGCTGGCTGTAATGAACAGGTACTCCAGCAGCTCCTGTTCCGGATTACTTTTTTTGCGTTTGTTTCTTTTGGGCCCAGTGTTGCCAAAATCCAGCTCGTTAATTAGGTTGCTAAATTTATCGCCGTTGAACAAAAAGATGTCGGTTGAAAGGTACTGCCACTCTCCGGTGAAGTTAAAGTTTGACGTGTCGTTAAAAATCAACAGAGGCTCAATATCCCGTTGCGCATGGCAAGCATATCCCACAAGAACGCCAAGCAAAAGTGTAAACAGTTTTTTTACCATGATACAATTCTAAACCTAGAGCTAATAGTGTTTTGTAAATTCCCGGGCCGCCGTGCTTACTTGGAATTGGTTCCCTTTAGCTAACCTTTCGGGGAGGGACAACCTCCCTGTTCCTATCGAACATATACCGAAAGGTGATATGTGTTTTACGGATCTTTGCCCCAATTTGCTCGGCAATCCGTCTCATGGTAGGATTAAAATCGCCAATCCAGTTCAGCTCCAGCTCTTTGTACTGGAACCCAGATTTTAGCGCCCGCTTGGCAAGCTCGTTGACCAGGGCTCCCTCTAAACCTTTGCCCTGATGCTGGGGAACAATACCAAAAATTAACCCAACGGCCTTGGTACAAACTTTTTTTACTTTGAGCAGGTACAAAAACTTAACCTTTGCCCAAAAGTTGAACTTTCCGTTGAGATATTTTACCACCTGGTTAATATCTGGTACCATGATTAAAAATCCGATTGGCTCTCCCTGGTAGTAGGCAAAGTACATCAACTTTGGATCGAGTATGGGCTTAATGGTTTTCATAATGACCTTGGCGTGGGTGGTGCTCATTTTTTTCACCCCGGTATATCGGCCCCAGGCGTTGTTGTAAATTGTTCTGAAATCCTCTGCAAATTTGTTAAGCTTCCATTTTGAGATTATGGTAACACGATAATCGGGATTTTGCGATACCCGAACAGCTTTTTCCCAGATGGCCGGGTTTACATCACTTGAATTTACCAGCCGATGGTAGGTGTACTGATTGAAGTAAACCTTAAACCCGTATTTTTCGAATAATGCCCGGTAGTATGGCAGGTGATAGTCCATGCAGTAGTTGGGCTCAAAATCGCCATCAACATGTAAACCCCACCAACGATCCCTATCGCCAAAGTTAACGGGGCCATCCATGGCCTCCATTCCGTTGTCCTTTAGCCACGCTTTTGCAGCGTTAAACAGAACCGATGCCGCATCAAAATTATCAATACATTCAAAGAAACCAACACCGCCCGTGGGCTGCTCGCTGGTTTTTGCGGTTTCGTAATCGATAAAAGCGGCTATTCGGCCAACAACGGCATTGTCATCGGAGTACAGAACCCACCGGATGGCCTTACCATGCCGGAATTGCTTATTTCTGGCAGGGTCAAAAACACTTTCAATATCATTGTCCAACGGACGTATCCACCGTGGATAGTTCTTATACAGCTTAACCGGTAACTCAAGAAAGTCGCGCTGCGTTTTTTTGTCCGATACTTCTCTAAGGTCGAAATTCATGGTCGAAATATTTTAAGTACTTGGTTTGATAGTGCTACAAATTTTTGTTCCGCAACAGGATGCCGGCTGTCAGCAAATCGGATTGGGTTGTTATTTTGATATTTTCGGGATTTCCCTCCACCGTAAAAATTCTTTCGCCCGAAGCCTCCACCACGGAAGCATCATCGGTGAAGTTGGGGTTATACGGTACATCGTAACACCGTTTAATGAGGTTTGCCCTGAAAACCTGCGGTGTTTGTACCAGTAAAACGTTGTGCCGGGGAAACGATGTAGAATAACCATTGTTTCCCTCTATCCGAACCGACTCTACCGGACGAATAGCCGGAACTGCATTTCCCTTTTGCCCAGCTACACGGTAGCAGGTTTCAACAACAGCTACACTCACCAACGGACGGACTCCATCGTGAATGGCCACCACCGAATTCAGGTCATCAACTAAATTTAAACCATTCTTTACCGAGTAAAAACGTTCATTCCCTCCTGCTACAATCTTATGCCGAGCGGCAAACCTGTGCTGTTGGCATAATTCCTTCCACCTTTCAATATGCACTTCGGGTAATGCAACAATAATCTCGGGCAGATTGCTTAATCCCGCAAAAACGCTGATAGTGTGCATTAGTATGGGTTTCTGCTCAAGTTCTACGAATTGTTTGGGAGTACCAATTCCCATCCGGATGCCCGAACCTCCTGCAACAATAATTACGTATCGCTTAACATCCATGAATACTTAGTATAGCTTACACTCCGAAAGGTACAAAAAAAGATGCTAACTCGTAGTTTCCCTTTGCCTTGGTACGAACGTTAACCGCAACGATGTTTTTGTAAGTTGATGGCAATAAGATGTATAGCGTTTACCTCCCGATGATAAATTTTCTCACCCGGGAATTGCTGCAATGTTTAGATTGAAACGAATGATTAACCCCCAGCTGAGTTTGCGCTGGACTACTCTTGATGATTAATGATAAAGTAAAAACTTTTGAGCATCACCAAAAGAAGGATTGGAAAAAAAACGGTTTGCAGGAATCGAAATAAAAAGTAGTTGAGCAGATCGAGGTATATTAAAGTGGCAAATAAAACTATTATTGAACAGTCGAAAAACATAACAAGCCGGCTCCACGACGGCATTAAAAACACCCTGGGTAGCGGTTGACCCATTAGTTCTCCGTTGGAGTTTAGGAGCAAATCGTAAAGGCATACCGTGAATATAATGGGCGAAACAACCCCGAAAATAAGCAGCAGGTAGTTGGACTGAATAACCTTAAACGAGTACAGTATTCCGGATAGCAGGGATACGGATAGGTTGAATGAAAAAGTAGAGGATGACTCCACCAGGTTTTTTGTCCAGTACTGGAAAATGGTATTCTTATGATTCCCCATAGTTGTACGTTATGCCTTATAAATCAAAAAAGTAGTATAAGCAATAAATATGGCCACCAGAATAACGCCTTCGCGTCTATCAATTTTACGCCCGGGACCAGCCAGCGCAAAAACAAACATCAGCAAACCGGCCAGTAAATTTACCAGCATGTCCGAATTTGCACGGGGGTATGCAGGAATTGGGGTAATAACCGATGATACGCCCAAAATCAGAAACACATTAAACACGTTTGACCCAATAACGTTTCCAATGGCTATATCGGGCTTGTTCCTGTAGGCCGCCATGGCCGATGTTGCCAGTTCCGGTAGCGAAGTTCCGGCAGCCACTACGGTTAAACCAATAACCGATTGGCTTACGCCAAGCTTGGTGGCAATGTTTACTGCCCCTCGTACAATTAGGCTCCCACCAACAACCAAAAGTGCAAATCCGCCGAGTATCATTAAAATGGATAGCCATAGCTTACGCTTTTCGATGTCCGGAGTTTTTTCTTCGGGATTCGATTTTCCGGTCAGAAAATTATAGTACATAAAAATGCAAAAAAACAGCAGGAGGATGGCCCCGTCAATCCTCGAAATCACCGAATTGCCCATTCCATCGATGATTGTGTCGTTGGCAACTACCAGCAAGGCAAAGGCGGCTAGTAGGTTAAAGGGAATTTCCACTTTAACCGTTGTATTTTGTACCCCAATAGGTTTAATAAGAGCCGCAATACCAAGAATCATAAAGACATTAAATATATTGCTCCCCAGTATGTTGCCCAAGGCAAGGTCGGTATTCCCCGATGTGGCCGATACAATGTTCACCGCCAACTCGGGAGCCGAGGTTCCAAAGGCAACCACCGTTAGCCCAATGGTCAGGGCCGATATACCCAGCCTACTGGCCACGTTCGAGGCCCCTTCAACCAGCCAATTTGCCCCCAGAATAAGCAGTATAAGCCCTAAAAGAAGAAATCCACTCTGTAATAGCATTTACGTGTAATTATTTCATCCCGAGCAAGGTGTTCTGCAAGCTTATCGTATTACCAATCAATTTTTATCCAAAGTTGGTGCAAAGATACGTTTGTTTGGCTTAACTTAGCGGCAATTTAAAATCAAAAAACATATCTTGAGAAGACTACTATTTTTTACACTGCTTGGGATTTGGATTATCGCCCTGTTTCCCCGTTGCGCTAAAATTGTGGCTCCTACCGGAGGCTCCAAGGATACCCTTGCCCCGGTTATGATTAGGAGTAACCCCAAAATGAACGCCACAAATTTTTTAGGACACGAGGTTGTGTTTGAGTTTGATGAGTATGTTCAGCTAAAAGATGTTCAGCAAAAGATGCTGGTATCGCCCCCGCTAAAAAATCGTCCACAGGTTAAACTTAGAGGGAAAAAAATAGAGTTGGACATCAGCGATACCCTTAAAGATAATACAACCTACACCGTATATATGGGCGATGCCATTGCGGACAATAACGAGGGCAACCCCATAAAAAGCTTCGAATTCGCATTCTCAACGGGGGCCACCATCGATACGCTCAGCTACCCGGGAATGGTTATAAATTCTTTTTCCGGAGAGCCTGTTGAAGGGGCCCTGGTAATGCTTTACGATACATTTGCCGATTCTCTGCCCTACACCCAGCTACCCAAGCATATTGCTAAGACCAATAAGAAGGGAGAGTTTAAAATTAATAACCTCCAATACATAGACTATAAGCTGGTAGCTATCACCGATGAAAATTCGGACTACAAGTACAATCAGGGAGCAGAAAACATTGCCTTTTCCGATTCCATTCTTCACCGGGAATCCCTTATCGACAGCACAAAAAGGCAGAGGTTGACGCTACGATCCTTCGCCGAAGAGCTCCCCAACCAAATTATTACCGGTTACGAGCGTAAGGAAAAACGGATGTTAGAATTGAATTTTTCGCGGGTTCCGGTTGGGGGCTTTACTTTAAAACCATTGGTTGACACCGCGGCAACAAACTGGTACACCACAGAGTCCGACCCCAACGGGGATACCGTTAAAATTTGGATAACCGCCGATAACCTGGCCAATACCGATACTCTGGAACTTTTAACCAACTACCTAAAAACGGACTCCTTAAATGCCCTACACCCCCAAACCGATACGCTAAAATTTGTGTACGCCAATGCCGACGATGCCGAGAATGAAACACGAAAATCAAAATCCAGAAAAAAGGACAAGGATAAAGAGGAGGCAACGAAACCCGATGTTTTTAGCATCATAACACTGGTGAAAAATGGCGATCAGGTAAAACCCAACGCCCCCTTTGAGTTTGGCCTGCCCATGCCTGCAAAAAAGGTTGACCCTTCCATGCTTTTAATTCTGAATGAAACCGACAGTATAATGGAACCTCCGGTAAATATCCTTGCCGATTCCCTGAATCCCCGGATCTATAGGTTCAACAAGGATTGGAAACCCAACGTTTCCTACAAAATGCTCATGCTTCCCGGATTATTCGAAAGCTTAGAGTCGCTTAAAAACGATACCATACGGCTAACCCTCAAGGGTGCCGATCCGGAAAGTTACGGGACTATAATTATTAAAACCAGCAACGTTTCAAAGGGGATTATCGCAGAATTGCTTACCGAAAAAGGGAATGTCATCAAAGCTAAAACAGCCGTAGGGAACCAACCCATTACATTTGCCTACCTGTCGCCGGGTAAGTACAAATTACGGTTTATAGAAGATTTGAACTGTAACGGGATTTGGGATACCGGAAATTACCTGAAAAGAATACAACCCGAGCGTATTTTTGAATTTACCGAAGGTAAAAATAAAGGAGTACTCAACATACGCGCTAACTGGGAGAACGAAATTCAGTTTGCCATACCAAAACCGTAGAATCCATGTCTGTACTGATGAATTTTGCCATGTTTCCAACCGATAAGGGAATGAGCGTTAGCCCTTACGTGGCAAAGGTAGTTGAATGTGTTAGGCTTAAAGGGTTTCCGGCACAGCTCACCGCCATGGGAACAATTGTTGAAACAGATTCCTTCCCCGAAGCCTTACGCGTACTCGATGATGCTTACAAAACACTGGGGTCGGATTGTGATAGGGTTTACGTTTCGGTTACTTTTGATATCAAGAAAGGGCAGGCAGGAAGGATTGAATCCAAAGTTAAATCGGTTGAGCAAAAGTTGAAGTGATGGCAAAAATGGCTTTCAGAATTACCCAAGTCCGGATAAGGTAGAGCGTTCTTATTGCCATAGAATGCCCCTAAGTTTATAAGAAGATTAAATAGCATGAAAAGATACTGGTTAATTGCTGTAGTTCTACTTTTCACGGGCGACCTGTTTGCCCAAATTTTTGTAGGGGTAAAGGGAGGCTACTCCGTTTCTACCATGGAATTTACGCCGGTAGAGGACAACAAGCGCTTACTCGATGGGGGCTTAGATTACGGCTTAACATTTAAATACTATAACGCCAAACATGTTGGTTTTCAGGGCGATTTGTACATTACACATCGTGGATACCGCTTACCAATCGATGAAAACGACCCTAAAATTCTGTTTAAACGGATTAATACTTATATAGAATTACCCATTTTCTTACAATTCCGGTTAAACCTAAAGTTGGTTTACCTCCATGTTAATGCAGGCCCATTCATTTCGTACCTGATTTCGGCCGAGGAGGGAAATAATACAACGGGTAGTTACGTGATGAAGGATGTCAATTTTAACGTACTTCGCGACAACAGGGTAGATTACGGATTAATGGGAGGAGCCGGGCTAAGTCACGATTTCAGCTGGGGAACCATTCAGGCCGAGATTCGGATAGGATACGGATTTGGCAATTTATACGACCATATTTATGCCGATATGCCAGATGAGTCCAGATCTGTAGTACAGAGCATAAACGTTGGGTATCTTTACCGGTTTGGGAAAACAGAATAATATTACTCCATTACCGTGATCCAAAGTAGCTTTGAACAAATTCAGCTCAATTCCTGTTTCTTTGAAAAATTAAGATGAAGAGTTGGGCTGAAATAGAATATAACCCGCAGAGGGTTATTTCCAATTCCAGAATTGCCCCGGGAGCATACATTCTAAAATTCCGAAGGCAATTTAATTTCCTGGCAGGGCAGGTAGTTGCCCTAGGCGTGAACACCCAAATAGAGCCAAGGCTGTACAGCATAGCCTCGGCAGAAACCGATGATTTAGCTTCAATTTTATATTCCGAGAAAGTTGAAGGAACGTTAACCCCAATGCTCTTACTTCTAAAACCCGGCGATACCATTCTTGTCTCAAAGCCCTTTGGAACATTTACAAAAGTTAAGGATAATCCGGTATTTATTGCAGCAGGAACAGGAATAGCCCCATTTATGTCGATGCTTCAGTCTAACGTTGTAAAGGATGCAGTTGTAATTCACGGGGCATCCTACCCCGACTTTTTTTATTTTTCTGACTACCTGACTTATACCCTGGGGGAACGGTACATCCGGTGTTGCTCACGCTGTATGCCCGGATGCCTGTACGTGGGCAGGGTTACCGATTACATCAAAAGTTGGGATAGCCTTGATACCGCTAAAAACTACTACCTTTGCGGAAGTGCAGAAATGGTAGTTGAAACCCGCGATATTCTCATTTCAAGGGATGTTCCCATTTCAAATATTAACGCCGAAATTTATTTTTAAACACCAAGGTTGCTTATATTTCTGGAATATCCTTTCCCGTGTTGATGATGAGTGGCGAATATAAAGGAAGCTGGGAAATCATCCGGAAAATTCAAATTGCCACATTGCAATTTTTTCACCTGTAAGCATCCTGATAAATAGCGTAGGAACTCTTTATCAAGTTAACTCAACATCTAAAGCTGTAAATATCCATGTCGTTAATTCCCCTTTACGGTAAAACGCTAGGCGAACTTACCGGTTTAGCTTCCACCGAGGGTTTACCCAGGTATGCTGCGGCACAAATTGCCGACTGGCTGTACCGTAAAAATGTAGATGGAATAGAAAAAATGACCAATCTTTCGCTAAAGGTCAGGGAGCAGCTGGCGGACAAATATACGGTTGGGTTGGTTGAACCCACACAGGTTTCAGTGTCGGACGATGGCACAAAAAAGTATCTATTCCCCGTGGGGAGTAATAAGTTTGTTGAGGCGGCATATATTCCCGAAGCCGATAGGGCCACGCTTTGTGTTTCGTCGCAGGCCGGATGCAAAATGGGCTGCCTGTTTTGTATGACCGGGAAGCAGGGGTTTCAGGGAAACCTTTCCTCTGGCGAAATTTTGAACCAACTCCGTAGTATCCCGGAATTTAAGAATGTAACCAATATTGTTTACATGGGAATGGGAGAGCCGTTCGACAACCCGGAAAATGTGCTGAAGAGTACCGAGATTCTGACATCGGGCTGGGGGTTGGGCTGGAGTCCAAGGCGGATTACAGTTTCGTCTGTAGGTATAATTCCGGCCATGAGAACATTTCTGGAGCAGAGTCATTGCCATCTGGCAATTAGCCTACACACTCCATTCGACGAGGAGCGCAAAATGTTAATGCCAATTCATAACGTTTACCCACTGCCCGATGTAATTGCCGAAATTCGTAAGGTATTCAGGGGTGGGCAGCGCCGCGTTTCATTCGAGTATATTATGTTCGACGGGCTAAACGATACTCCCGGGCATGTAAAAGAGCTTTCCAAATTATTGAATGGGTTGGAGTGCAGGGTAAACCTGATACGATTTCACCCAATTCCAGGGTCATCGCTTCGGACATCTCCCGATAGCAGGATGTTCGGGTTCAGGGACGAACTCACAGCGCGGGGAATATTTACTACCATTCGCGCCTCGCGAGGACAGGATATTCAGGCAGCCTGCGGATTGCTTTCTACGAAGGCCATTGTCGATAATCAGAAAAGTTAGTATTCAACCGAACGCTGTTTACCGTTGCCAATAAAAATAAGCCGTGAAATCGTCCCTATTTTATATAAATGGATATTTTTGTTGTTTCTTTCGTTGCTGGATTCAGTAGATTAGAATAGTTAGATCAACATAAGCAGAGCAAGCAAAATTATTCCGGTAAACGGAGTACGGTTTATTGAGAAAGGCACTCACATAGGCAGTTATGTCATAAAATAGTTACCAAATGTTTAAGCATTACCTGATAACCAGATTTAACCTACGAAACGCTAAGTGGCACGCAACTAAAAACAAGGAAACAATTTTAACCGATGAGTGGCTGGGCCATAGGCTTTCACTTTTCCACGACTTTTGCCTTCCCAGCGTGGTGGGCCAAACCAACAAAAACTTTAAGTGGTTAATTTATTTTGATACCGAAACACCCGAGAAGTTCAAGGGTGAGATTCAGGCCTTGTTGAACGATAGTCCGTTCGTTGAACATTTTTATATTGATGGGATGCTTGAATTTATTCCATCGGTTCGAAATTACATTGCGTCTGACTCCAAGGGCGTTCCCTACATTATCACCTCGCGAATTGATAACGACGACTGCATTAGTAAGCAGTATATCGATGCGGTTCAAGGTAAATTTAACCGGCAAGATTTTTTGGCGCTAGATTGTGTAAATGGATACACCCTTCAAATTAAACCCCAGTGTATGCTGGGGAAAAAGGAGCATGTATTTAACCCGTTTATCAGCTTAATTGAAAAAAATGAAAATCCCGTAACGGTTTGGGTCAATAACCATGCAGCTTGGAAAAAAGAACCAAACGTACTGCAGGTAAAAGAGCCCCGGCTATGGCTGTCAATCATCCACGATAAAAATGTGGTGAATAAATTTGACGGTTACGATAATGTTAGCTGGCCCGGCATATCCAAGGAATTTTCCATTGGCAACGACGTTTACGAAAGAATTAGCAAGGAGTTAATTCCGTATGGCCAGTGGAAATTTTTGAGCATCAAAAATAAGATCAACGTAAAAATAACAGCGCAAAGCAAGATGCTTAAGAAAGCCGTTGGTTTCTATAAAAAACAGTAACAATACGCTGAACATTTTCCTAACCCCTGTAAGGTTTTTTGAAGGACAATTTTAAACCATTCCTGCCGGAACGTGTAAACTACAGAATACCAACATAAAGATTAAAAAAAATTACAACAGTGTAACCGAATCAAATATCACGGCATCATAGGGGGTGTAACTAAAAAATGATACTTATGGAAGAATTTATGGCATTACTAATCCCTATCATTGCCATTCTTGTTTCGGGAGCTGCGCTTATTTATGCACTTTGGGTGAGGAATCGTGAGCGCATGGCTATGATAGAGAAGGGTATGGATGTAAGTGCTATTTACAGAAGACGGGCTGGCAGCCCTGGCGGCATCGCCAAATGGGGGTTTTTGCTTATTGGCGTTGCCGTTGGTTTGCTGGTAGGTGCATTGTTAATACATTATACCCAGCTTTCTGAAACGGCAGTTATGTTCTCGGCGGTACTCCTGTTCGGTGGACTGGGATTGTTAATCTACTACTACACAATTGGCAGGAAAAATACCAGCCAGTAGCGCGGTTAACGGCAAAATCCGGGGAAGCGCTGATTTGGGGTACACCAGCTTTGACGATATATTTAAAAAATTTCAAAGCATGGTGTATTCCATTGCCCTGCGTTATACCGGTAATCGTGATGATGCGCTGGAAGTTGCCCAGGAATCGTTTATTAAAATTTATAAAGGGTTACCAAATTTTAGGGGCGATAGCAAGCTTTCCACATGGATATACCGCATTACGGTTAACCAGGCTTTAATGCAGAACCGGGGAAAAAGGAAATTCACAGAGATGCCCGATATTCCCAACAATTCCGAATATTTTGGCTCAATTGCCGATGCCGTCGAAATGATGGGCGAACAGGACAGGCGGCGTTTCGTGAATGCGGCGTTGGAACAGCTGAACCCCGAGGATAGCACCATACTGGTGCTTTACTACTTGGAAGGGCAGAGCGTAGAGGAAATTGCGCAAATTATGCGGCTAGGGGAGTCGAACGTTAAGGTAAAGCTTTTCCGGGGACGGAACAGGCTCCATGAAAAGTTACGGGGTATGTTAAAATTAGAGGTAAAGAGTTTGCTATGAACGACGATGAAATTTTAAAGAAGCTGCTTAGCTATGGGGTAGCGGAGGCGCCCGATGAGTTAGAACTTCGTGTGAACAAAAAGATAGAAGAGGAGGTAGGTAGGACTCCGTATAGTAATTTTCTGGGATTCGCCATTGGGTGGATTCCCTTTTCCCTGAGTGCTGCCGGATTGGTATTTGGTGTATTTTCATTGGCTGTCTTCTTTTTTCCCAGCTTAAGGCCAGGGCTTGATCTTATTGGTTCGGTAATTAGCGCTATCCTAAGCCCATCGGTAATGGTAGTGGTTTTATCGGTTATTGCCTTGGTGCTGGTCGATTTTTTAGTAGAAAAAGTACTCTCAAATTTCAGGGCTAAATAATTAACGCAACTTCAATGTAAGATTTCGCCCTCCGCCGCTTCCTAAGCTTGTCGAGGGAAAATCAACTAAGCCCTTCCCCGGAATACAGCGGTTTTACTGCTAGTCATATAATGCCCTTCTGGCGGGCATTTACCGGGACTAATGTTTTCAAACTACAGGATGAAGGTTAACCGGGTATTCTTACATCGAATTCACGTTAAATGAAATCGGCTTTGGTTGCTTTTCCAACTTTTACCCGATCCTCGTGAATTGCTTCCCGGTATGCTTTGGCGTATCCCTGTGAGTTGTCAACCCCTGCGCAGCACCTTAAAA
>JBFXEO010000059.1:0-13878 GCA_050180015.1 Bacteroidales bacterium
TCTAAATTGGATGCAAAGATATTCAGTTTGCACCGAAATCGAAAAGAGTTTGGGTGTTATTTATGTTGTTTTGTATCAATATTTCTACCTTGTTTTGCCTACAATGACTTGAAAAATATAAGCTTGACTGGTGTATTTACGGACGGGGAGCGGATGCCAAGCGTATTTCTTGTAGTTTGATTTACTTCCTAGTGAAGTTGTCAGGATATTGACAAAATTAGTACCTGTAAACGGTGAAAAACATTAACTTTATGGTAATTAAACCAGAATAAATCCGTTACTTATGAAATATTGCGTGGTGGTTCTTGGCCTTTTTATCATGTTCTTCGGTAGCTGCAAAAATGAGGGTTCCAGAAGTGGTAAGTCGATACTTAAGCAGGAAATTATGGACGCCGAAAAAGCATTTGCAAAAATGGTAAAGGAGCAGGGAGTTGGCCCGGGGTTTTTCTTTTATGCCGATTCAAGTGCTGTGATACAAAGGGGTGGTAAGCTAATAACAGGTAAAAAGGCCATAGGGGAGTACTATAGCAAACCATCAAGGCATTCAAATTCTATGCTTGAATGGGCTCCCGATTTTATAGATGTTTCTGAAAGCGGGGATTTGGGCTATACCTACGGTAGGTACAAGTTTTCTGCTATCGATTCATCGGGGAATCCGGTTACATCGGAAGGACTATTCCACACTGTTTGGAAACGCCAGCCCGATGGAAGTTGGAGGTATGTGTGGGATTAGTGAAGTCAATCATAGGGTATGGATGATGGTGGGTTTTGGCGATGTTTGTAAACCAGCAGCCTGGTAAAAGCCATGAAAACATTTGCCGATATAAAGGCTGCAAGATTTTTACTAAATTAACTCGGGAAAATAGATGGCTATGGAACCTGTAAAGTTATGGTGGAAAACCCTACGTGGTAGCAAAATTTTTGCATGGTACATGTTGCCGGTTTCACAGCCCAAGGCTGTGGTTTTTATGGTGCATGGGCATGGAGAGCACTCGTGGCGATACCTGCACTGGGCTAAACAGTTTACCTACAACGGTTATGTTTTCCTGTCGTGGGATCATTACGGGCATGGATTGTCCGACGGGCAGAGAGGGCATATACGCTATTACGAGCAGCTACTGCTTGAAATTGATCTGGCCATTACCAGAACAGGCGAACTTTTCCCAAACCTTCCGGTAATTCTTTACGGACATAGCATGGGAGGAAACATCGCAATTAACTATGTAATCAGAAGATCCTCGGCGGTTAAATTGTTAATTGCCACCGCTCCCTGGCTTGAGTTAACCCATCCGGCTCCAAGAATCGTTCATATCCTTGGAACGCTGATGAATGTTACACTTCCGTTCTATCCTTTTAAATCGCCAATCAGGCCGGAACAAATTTCGCATGTTCAGGAAGAGGTAGCCAAATACGCCACAGACCCGTTGGTTCATGGCAGAATAACGCCGCGCCTTTACTCATCAGTGGTAAAAGCAGGCAAATTTGCCATGTCAAAGGCCGCACGGGTTAAGATACCCACTTTGCTTATGCACGGCACGGATGACTCCATAACGTTGCCGGGAGCAACGGCCAAACTTGCCAATATTATCCCAAATTGTACCTATATTGCGTGGCCGGGATTGTACCACGAGCTGCATAACGAAGTACCACGGGATGAGGTTTTTAGCCGGATACTCGATTGGATAGAAACAGAACACAAGCAAAATGCAATTTAGAACCGAGGTAGAAATACCTAAATATCCTTTTCGCATTGGGTACAATACCCCAACGCTTTTTTGCGGTTCCTGTTTTACGGAGAATATAGGAGGAATAGTACGCGCCCTGAAAATGCCGGTACGGGTAAATCCGTTTGGGGTAATCTACAATCCATACTCTATTTATAATAGCTTGAGGGTATTGATGGCAAACAAAAAATACCTTGAAACCGATTTGCAGCGTTTAAACGATACCTGGTTTAGCTACGATTTTCATACCAGCCATTCTTCCGCCGATAAAAACGAATGCCTGGGTAGGATAAACAGGGAGGTGAATAACGGCCATGCGTTTTTGGATCAGCTACAAAATCTTTTTATAACATTTGGGACTGCCAGAATATACAGGTTGAAGGCTAACGGTAGGGTTGTGGCCAACTGCCATAAGGTTCCGGCAGGGGAATTTAGCAATGAGTTGATGGATGTTGATGGGATTGTTGAGCTATGGACAGAGCTGCTGAACGACCTGATTTCAATTAATCCAACTATTAAAGTAATATTCACGGTTAGCCCCATTCGCCACTGGAAAGATGGGGCCGCGGGTAACCAGCTCAGCAAATCGGTATTAATACTGGCAACGCATAAGTTAATGGACAAGTTCCCCGATAATGCGTTTTACTTCCCCGGCTACGAAATTATGATGGACGACCTGCGCGATTACCGTTTTTACGATGACGATATGCTGCATCCATCGCAGAAGGCCATTGAGTACATCTGGAAAAAGTTTGAATCGGCATTTATCGATAAAATATCGGGGGAGCTCATTGGAAAGGTTCAGAAAATTATTCAGGCGGTAAACCATCGTCCATTCAGCCCACATACCAGCCAGCACCAGCAATTTATCCGGCAAACATTAAAAAGCATCGATTTAATTGTAAAGGAACATCCTGCCATAAATTTCGATGAAGAGCTAAGAATCCTAAAGGGCTTTATTGTTTAATTTGCCCGGGGCTTTACGTATGGATCAACCCGTCAGCAGTACGCTGCCTTCAGCACAAAATTTTGTATATTGCATCGCCCATACTTCGGCTATGAATTCGAAGAAATATAAGGTTCGTAAAATAGAGGAAATTGTAAATAGCGCTTCGCACGGTGTTGGAACTTTACTTGCCATTGCCGCAACCACACTGCTGATTATTAGGGGTGCGTTGCATGGAAATGCTTGGCATATTGTAACCTACAGCATTTTTGGGGCAGGCCTTATCAACTTATATACCGCATCAACATTGTTTCACGGAGCCATTAATCCACGTGTAAAATTTAACCTGAATAAATTTGATCATTCCTCTATTTATATACTGATTGCTGCAACCTATACGCCGTTTTCCCTGCTCAGCATTAAGGGCTGGCTGGGCTGGACAATTTTTGGAGTAGAATGGGGGTTGGCAATTGCCGGTGTAATTTTTAAAATTTGGTTTTACTCTCCAAAACTCAGGAACCTTTCGGTTTGGCTATACATTGCCATGGGCTGGGTTGGGCTAATTGCCGTAGTGCCTATAATCAGGCACACTCCGGGAATGTCGTTATGGTTTTTGCTGGCTGGTTGCCTGGCCTATTCAACCAGTGTAGTTTTTTACCTAAAAGATCATTACCCCTTTGTGCATGGTATTTTTCATCTTTTTATAATTTTAGGCAGTGCCTGCCATTTCTTCTCGTTGTACTTTTTGATATAATTCAGTATCTGTTGGAATGTAGAGCTAAGGAATGCAGTTTGTTGATTTTAGAGGTTTTGAATTTCGTAAATCTTTGTGGGTGTTCCTTGTTTTTAACTCAAAAGACTTAAATTTGCTGGTATTTTAATACCTAAAAATAAATGTCGTTCAAGTATAAAATTAAACCCGAAGATGTAAAGGAGCTTACCCCTCCGCGGGGTTACTGCTACGCATCCGACATGATTACCGTTGACGGATTGCCCGTTGGCTACATGCACCGCGAAAAAGCCGAAGCCGAAGATGATAGCGGATGGCGGTTTTACTCGGGCATCGAAACGGAGGAATACGTTGACAATGAGTATCACTTTATGATGTTTGACGTTAACTACATTGCCAACTGCGATCCCGCAATTATTCCCTACCTGAAGTCAAAAGTCGGTACCGAACTCGAAAGAGTTGATGGCACCGACAAGTTTAACCCGGTTGAGGGTTAAGCATTGGCAAGCAGCTGCTTAACCGTATCGGAAATAGTTTTACCATCGGCTTTACCGGCCAACGCCTTGCTGGCAACCCCCATTACTTTTCCCATATCCGAAGGGGCCTTTGCGCCTACCTGCTCAATTATTTTTATCAGCTCTGCCTTTAACTCACCGGCTGTAAGCATTTTGGGTAAATACTCCTCAATTACCGCGGCCTCGGCTAGCTCTTTGTCAGCCAGCTCCTTTCTGCCCCCCTGAATGTAAAGTTCAGCGGCATCTTTACGCTGCTTAACCTGTTTTTGGAGTAGTTTCATCTCCACATCGGCAGAGAGGAAATCCTTATGCTCACCGTCGGTTTTCGCGAGCAGAATAGCACTTTTAACCGCCCTAAGGGCTTCAAGCCTGACCTTTTCCTTGGCTAGCATGGCCGACTTGATATCCTGATTAATACGATCTTCCAACGACATATTCTTGATATTTTATTTAGCACTACAAAGGTAAAAATTTTATTTCCCGTATGCGATGTTGAAACGAAAGGCGCACAAAAAAACTTTTACGGTAGGTTTCCCCACGGCTACTACCGTACATCTTTTTAACATAACTATGGACTAATATGGATATGTGAATGATTGACGGTACTTCTAATCGAGATGACTGTAGTTGCAATAGACATATCTATAGTAGTAATGATATGTTTGCAACGTCCGGCACTTCCTTTCAACAATAATCCATACTTGGCAAGGCTCTTTTTAACGGTAAATTGTATGAGTAGTGGCAGATTGCGTTAGTTCCCTAGTCAAACCGCTACGCAGTTTGAGCGGGCTACAAACCTTGATATTTGCCACATCGCCTGCCATTACTTATACAAAGTGTTAGCAACAGGGTTTATACTATATCTCATAGTACAATAACATTTAGGTCATTAAAACATTAATATTACATGTCTTATTGTGTCAATAGGAATATCCATTCAATAGATAAAAAAAATAAACACTCCATCAACACTAATAGAAGAGGGAGTGTTTTCATTAAATCTCTGTTTCTTTTATAATTTTGATCTTTATTGATTCATATAAAAATAATTATTTGTTTTATTAGAACAATGCACGTATGAAAATCCATTCGAATAAAAAAAATATTAAATTTCCTCAAAAGTCCACAACTGATATGTATCTTCAGCAGTTTGGTTTACATACTGAATACAATATTCATCATTACTAGTTGTTCTACCATGGGGGCCAATATACTTTTTTGAATTAACATTTTGAATCAGATAATTATCGTTCTTCTTAACGAAATCCCATTGCTGAAAAGGCTCTTCAATGACTTGAGTATGATATTGAATCACTGTAGCACCATTATCGTTACTTCGACCTCGAATGCAGGCAACCAATTTACATGTATATTGATTTAGTAATAACCAATGCCCTTGGGGAGTTTGTACAATATTCCATACTTGTGGACTTTGAAGCACTGGCAAATTTAGCCAATCTCTGATTGTTAAACTCGCGTCATCATTATTCCAATTGGAGTTATCCCCTTCTATACTAAGATAACGCTGACTTTTCACATTCATAATTCGGACACGATGAACTGTTTTTGGATCTACATTCATAATATATATTTTTAGTTTATAGACAATATTACAATAAATTTATGAAATTCTGACATTACTTAATAATAAAATATTCAAGTATAAATTCATATAAGCATTAATCCATCAACTAGTTATGTTTTTTCAGATAGACATATCCAGAAGAAATCAATGAACGTTAAAAGTTGAATTACATTCTCACCTTGTTGCTAACTAATGTACAAGATTGCATTGAGCAGGGTATAACTATCTGAAAAATATTTGCTTTTTGACGTTCGTTTTGTAATTTTACTTTTTAAAGCAATAGTTTTTGGGTCGCTAAAATATCATCAGAAATAATTGATATGGCTCAAAAAATCAAATACTTTACTATTTTACTTTTCTGTTTGCTCCAATTCAGCCTGTTGGGACAGTTAAATAAATTGGATTCCCTTTACTCTCTCTTAGAAAGGGAAACGGTTGATTCTATCAAAATAAAACTCCGAGCAGAAATTGGGGAAGAGGAACCAATTCTGAGAATTGGCTACTGGGACAGTATTCGGATTGATGCAGAGGAATGGAATCTGAAAAAAATAAAAGCACAGTCAATTAACAACATTGGAGTTATTTATGATAATTATGGCGAAGAAGCAAAAGCACTAGAATTTTATAATGAAGGGCTAAAGATTAGACAGGAAATAGGGGAGAAGCATGGTATTGCAGAATCGCTTAACAACTTGGGGTATTTTTATAGTAATAGGGGCGATATTTTTAATGCTTTGGAATGCTACTCTAATGGGCTTAAAATTCAAGAAGATATTGGTGACAGTGAGGGTGCTGCACTATCACTAAATAATATTGCCCGTATCTATGAACTTCAGGAGGATGTCCCCAAAGCCTTGGAATACTATCAAAGAAGTTTGAAGATCGGTGAGGATATTAATGATAAAAATTTAATTGCGCTGGAGTTAAACAATATAGGATTGGTCTATTACAACCAAGCCCAAGATAAAACTAAGACCAACAGTCCTGGTGTAGATTCGTTGAACAATTTATCAATGGATTACTACGAAAGGAGCATGGATTTGTTTAAGGAACTTAACGATGAGCGTTCCGTTGCCGGTTTGTTATACAATATAGGATCAATATATAACGTAAAAGACGATTACTCCACGGCAATGGAATATTTCAGCAAATCTTTAGATATCTGCGAAAAATTACATGATAAGTATGGCGTTTTTTTATCGCTATATGGCATTGGAATGATTTATTACAACAAAAGAAATTTTGATAAGGCTCTGCTATACGAACAAAATGCTTTGGGTCATGCAAAGGGGCTCGGTTATCCCTATATAATTTCCAACGTATCAAAAGTTTTATCAGATATTTATCAGGCACAAAACAAGTGGAAGGATGCTTTTGAGATGCAGACCCTTTACTACGTAATGAGGGATAGCATAAATAATGAAACAAACCGGAAAGCATCCATAAAGCAGCAGTTTAAGTACGAGTATGAGAAAAAAGAGGCCTTTTTAAGGGCAGATCAAGAAAAAGAGCGGGCCATTGCAAACGAGAAGAGTAGAAAACAAAGGATTGTCATTTGGTCTTCTGTGAGTGGATTTATTCTTGTACTGCTGTTTTCAGTAATTATTTTCCGTTCGTTACGTATCACCCGCAGACAAAAATTGATTATTGAGATTAAAAACAAGGAAACCGAGCAGCAGAAATTAATTATCGAAGAAAAAAACAAGGATATTACCGATAGTATTACCTATGCAAAACGTATCCAAAATGCCAAGTTACCAGACAAGGCCGATATTATTTCAGTATTTCCGGATTCTTTTGTGCTTTTTAAACCGAAAGACATTGTTAGCGGTGATTTTTATTACTTCCATAAGAATGACAAATCCATAATTATTGCTGCTGCCGATTGTACGGGGCATGGAGTTCCGGGTGCATTCATGAGCATGATTTGTTCTGAACGGTTAGATGATGCAGTTGCTGCGGGGTTAAATCCGTCCGAGATACTCACTCAGGTTAATCGTATCATCAAGGGTTCGTTGCATCAATCAGAAAGTTTTGATTCAACAAGAGATGGGATGGATATAGCCCTTTGTTTATTAAACCCCGAAAATTTAGCAATTCAGTATTCAGGTGCAAACAGACCATTATGGCTAGTCCGTAAAGACGGCTCCGAAGTGGAAGAGATTAAGGGCACTAAAAAATCCATTGCTGGCTATACCGATAGCAGTCAAACTTTTGAACTCCATGAGTTAAGGCTGCAAAAGGGAGACACCTTTTTTATCTCTTCCGATGGCTATGCAGATGCATTTGAGGGAAAGGATGGTAAAAAACTTACAACAAAAAGGTTTAAGGAAATTCTGCTAGAGATTCAACCCAAAACGATGCATGAGCAGGGACAATACTTGGACGAATTTATTACTAACTGGATTGATGGAACTGTGCAGATTGATGATATATTGGTTATAGGTGTCCGGGTATAAGGGCATTACCTGTTCGGGTCGATAAGCGTGGGGTGGCGGTACAATGTTACCCAGAATTGCTCCCTAAACCGAAGTGCCGAACGTTGCTAGCTCAACGAAGCTAAGCAGTTAATCTGTTTTCTAAAGTACAGTATTTCAATGCACGGGACTGGGCCGAGTAGAAATTGGGGCATCCCCGCTCGGCGATATGGAATATTAGCTTTCTTGGGCAGGCTTGGGGAACAACGGGGTACACATACATTGATCTGGCATCAATCAACTTGGCTGGCCGAATTTATCAGAGACATGTCTGGTCTGCTGAAATAAAAAATTACAAAAAAAATATTTTTATGGGGCTATCCAAAAATATCTTTACTAGATTTATAAACATTAAATAATCAATTCAAAAGGTATATGAGAAAGTTTTCGACAACCACAATTCAACGGGTTTTGCTAATTGGTTTGCTCAGCGTAATGCTGGTTGGGCAATATTCCTGCAAAAAGAGGAAAGAACCTGCAGTTAATGCTGATCCTACATTTGCCGAGTATATATCGGCCTACACATCTGGGTTAATATCGGCACAATCGGTAATAACATTTAAACTAACACAGCCAGCCGCAGCATTCACATCGGAAGGGCAAGAGGTTAAAGAAAAACTTTTCAACTTTTCCCCATCAATAAAGGGAAAAGCCTATTGGGTTGATGCACAAACCGTGGAGTTTAGGCCCGAGGAGCCCATGAAATCTGGCGAAATATACACCTCGTCGTTTGAGCTGGGAAAACTATTCGACGTAAAAGAATCCCGGTTCAAAAAATTCGACTTCAGCTTCCGCATAATCCCGCAGGCAATTACAGTAGATTTCGATGGATTAATTGTAGAAAGCAACGAAACCCCAAACACCTACACCCTTGAAGGAATTCTGCAAACAGCCGATGTAACCGACAAGGAAAAATTAAACAAGTGTATTGACATTAAATACAATGGCAAAACCATTGAATGCACATTGGATGCAACCGAAACAGCCAACATGTACCGTTTATACGCACGGGGCATTGAACGATCAAACAATCAAGGATTAGTTGACATAAAATGGAATGCTGAAGAAATTAACGGAGAAAGCGAGGGCGAAGCATCATTCAATGTACCAGAACTGGGAAACTTTACAGTAATGATGTCCAAAGTTTACCAAGCCCCACAGCAAGCCGTGTTACTTGTTTTTTCGGACTTGCTCGACTCCAACCAAGATTTTGAAGGCTTAATAGAAATTGAAGGCTGCTCCGATTTAAAGTTTGAAGTAAATAAAAACACACTGAAGGTATACCCATCGGAAGCCATTGAGGCTGTTAGAACAATAAAAGCAAGAAAGGGGATTCTCAATGCTATTGGCAGTAAACTTAAAGAAGAATATTCCGAAACATTCGCTTTTGAAGATGTAAAGCCTGGGTTACGATCATTAGGGCAAGGTACTATTCTTCCAACTTCGCAAGGGTTAATCTATCCATTCGAAGCTGTTAATTTAAAAACCGTGACAGTTGAAATCATTAAGATATATGAGAGCAATATTCCTTACTTTCTTCAAGTGAATACGCTTGGTGGCGAGTATGAACTAAAACGCATGGGTTTCCCTGTATACAAAAAGAATATTAACCTAAATCAACTGGGCGTTATTACTCCGAATAAATGGATGCGCTATACGCTCGATCTTACAGAACTCTTCAAAGCCGATCCGGGATCAATATACCAGATTAGAATAAATTTCAACAAAAAGCAACTGCTAAATCCATGCACCGACAAAAAGGAGGCTAACGACTCCAATGCCAACATTGAAGTTGATGAAAAATTAAACACTAGCGAATACGAAGGCCCCGGATACTCCGATTACGAGTACGATTACTATTATTACGATGATGACTACAACTGGCAAGAAAGAGATAATCCATGCAACTCGGCCTACTACTCGCAATCAAGAATGATTCGACAAAACATTATATCATCCGATCTTGGAATAATTGCAAAACTAGGTAACGATGGAGGAATGGTAATTGCTGTTTCGGATTTACCATCAGCAAAGCCAAAATCGGGTGTCAACGTTCGCGTTTCCGATTACCAAAACCAAACTATCACGGAAGGATCGACCAATAGCGATGGCTTAGTTGAACTTAAAACAAGCCGACAACCTTTCCTTGTAACCGTTGCCGATGGCGCACAAAAAGGATATCTACGTGTAGATAATGGGACATCAAATTCATTAAGCAACTTTGATGTTGGCGGCGCTGAAGTGCAAAAAGGCTTAAAAGGTATGATTTATGGCGAACGTGGAGTTTGGCGACCTGGCGACACACTTCACATTAGTTTCATTCTTGAAGACAAGGAAAAAACTATTCCAAATGGTCACCCCATTATTTTTGAACTTCGCGATCCGCGCGGATTACTTGTAAAAAAGGCAGTTCAATCATACGATGAAGTCGGAATTTTTTATTTTCCTGTGGCTACCGATGCTCAAGCACCAACAGGACCATGGAGAGCCACTGTAAAAGTTGGTGGGGCTACATTCAACAAATCGTTAAAAGTTGAAACCATTAAGCCCAATAGGTTAAAAATAAATTTCGAGTTGAACAACAATGCCATACCATCATCGGGAATTGTCAACGCAAATCTTAATGTAAAATGGTTGCATGGTGCTGTCGCCGGAAATTTGAAGGCAAAGTATGAAGTTACACTAACTAAAGGGAAAGCCACTTTCCCTGGATATGGCAACTACACATTTGACGATCCAGGTATCGATTTTCCCCAGCAAACAACCACGCTTTGGGATGGTCAGGTGGACAACGACGGTAATGCTCACATTCAAGGATCAATAAACAAACCAGAGAAATCGCCAGCAGCAATAAATGTTCTGTTCAAAGGAAGAGTATTTGAACAGGGTGGAGATTTCAGCATCGATTTGCTTTCTAAAACATTTAATCCCTTCAATGAGTTTGTCGGTATTCTTGTGCCCAATCCCGACCCCGGAAAGAGTTGGCTTGAAACAGACAAGGATCAGCAATTAAGCATTGTAACCGTTGATGCCAATGGCAAACCTGTAAATTGTTCGAATCTTGAAGTAGAACTCTACAAACTCACATGGCGTTGGTGGTGGGAACAACCAGAGAGTGGCGATGCCAACTATGTTAGCCAGAATTACGACAAAATAGTCTCTAGACAAAGAGTTAGCACCATTAATGGGAAAGGCACTGCAAAACTCAAAATTAATTACCCTGAATGGGGACGATTCTATGTTAAAGTTACCAATAAAAATACCGGAAATAGCTGCGGTTCATTTGTATATTTTGATTGGCCATACGATTCTGGAAAATCTCAAACAAATCGCCCCGGAGGAGCAAATATACTATCGTTGTCGGCCAATAAATCAGAATGCAATGTAGGCGATGTGGTAAAACTCACATTCCCTGGAGCCGAGAATTCAAGGGCATTAGTCAGCATCGAAAGCGGAACAAAAGTTGTAAAAGCATACTGGGTTGACGCAGGCAAACAAACAAACGTGGTTGATGTTGACATTACCAATGAAATGTCTCCGAATGTTTATTTTCATGTAACGCTTGTTCAGCCACACAGTGGAAAAACCAACGATTTACCAATGCGTTTATATGGGATTGTACAACTCACAGTCAATAATCCTGAAACAATTCTTGAGCCAGTAATAGATATGCCCGATGAGTTAAAATCGGAAAAACCTGTTGAAATTACCATCAAAGAAAAAAATGGCAAAAAAATGAATTTCACTCTCGCCATGGTTGACGAGGGCTTACTCGACATTAATCGTTTTAAAACACCCGATCCACACTCAACATTTTATGCCCGTGAAGCAATTGGCGTTAAAACATGGGACTTATACAACGATGTAATTGGTGCTTACGGTGGAAAAATGGAACGATTAATATCGATTGGCGGCGACGAAAATTTAAAACCCAACGATGCTGACCAGACACTCCGCTTTAAACCAGTTGTAAGATATTTTGGACCTTACACAGTAGAAAAAGGGAAAAATAAAAAAATCAACTTTACAATGCCTAATTACATAGGTAGCGTAAGAGTTATGGTAATTGCAGCCAATGAAGGGGCTTACGGTTCGGCCGAAAAGGCTTGCCCTGTTAGAAATGATTTAATGGTAATGGCAACACTTCCACGTGTACTTGGCCCTCAGGAAGAGATATTTCTCCCTGTAAATATTTTCACCATGTCGCCGAAAATGAAAAAGGTTAGCGTAAAGGTTAAAGTGTCTCCTTTAATAAAAATTGATGGTGAAAATGAGCAAACATTAACGTTCGCTAAACCTGGCGACAAAATGGTTTTATTCAACCTAAAGGTTGAAAATTCCAGCGGTCCTGCCAAGATTGAAGTTGTTGCTGAAGGGAATGGGATCAAATCAACCCAAACCATTGACATAATGGTGCGTAACCCAATAGCCGAAGTAACAAGTAGCATCGACACATTGGTACGTTCAGGTGAAAAGTTGAATATCAACTTTAAAACATTTGGGTTAAAAGGCACAAACGAAGCTTACCTAGAAGCATCGGTTATGCCACCTCTAAATCTAAAAAAACGGGTAGATGAACTCATACATTACCCGCATGGTTGTGTTGAGCAAACAACATCGGCAGCATTTCCACAATTATACTTGAACCAACTTATTGATCTAAGCAAGGAGCAGCAAAGCAACGTAACCTACTTTGTTTCTGAGGCCATCAAAAAACTGAGTAGGTTCCAAAATTCCGATGGAAGTTTCCGTTACTGGCCAACCTACCTGTATGGCGACGATTGGAGCACAAGCTATGTAGGACATTTCTTGCTTGCAGCACAAGAAAAAGGGTTTGATGTTCCTCAAAGCATGGTATCAAACTGGATATCGTATCAGGGTAAAGCCGCACGCAGCTATACCTATCAATCGGCCTATCCGTATATCAATCAGGAACTAATACAGGCATACAGGCTATATACCTTGGCCCTTGCTAAAAAACCTGAGATTGGAGCCATGAATAAACTCAAGGAGCAACAATTAGGATTAGCGGCAAAAATGCGTCTCGCTGCTGCTTATGCGCTAATTGGACAACAGGAAACGGCACAATCTATTGTTGAAAATGTACCCATAACTCTGAATTATTATAGGGAATTGAGCTACACCTACGGTTCAACCAACCGCGATAAAGGAATTATTTTGGAAACCATGCTTTTACTAAAGCAAGACTCCAAGGCATATCCTTTGGCAATAGAACTGAGCAAAGCCCTGTCGGGCAATTCATGGATGAGTACACAGGAAACTGCCGTTGCGCTTATGGCACTGTCAAAAATGTCTATCGAGAAAGGCAAAGGCGACAATGTTAAGGTTAAATATACGCTTGGCGGAGACTCTAAATCGCTTTCGAGCGAAAAGCCCGTGCTGCGCGATCAACTCAAAATTAACGATGGGGATAATAGCATGGATATCTCCAACACCAGTAAAAACCCGGTTTACACAAGCGTTGTGCTAAAAGGAATTCCACCTCAGGGTGAAGAAAAGACCTTTAACAATAATATTAACATGACCGTAACCTACATTGGAACAAACGGCCAAATGCTCGATCCTGAAAACATGAAAAAAGGAACTGACTTCAGAGTAGAAGTTGTAGTTTCCAACCCCGGTGTCCGTGGAGAATTGAAAGAACTTGCCTTAACCCAGATTTTCCCTTCAGGCTGGGAGATTCAGAATGAGCGTTTTGAGGGAACCTCAGATCTATCAAAATCGAATTTTGACTATCAGGACATTCGCGATGATCGGGTTATTACCTATTTCAGCCTTAATGCCAACTCAAGCAAGAAATTCACGTTGAAATTAACAGCTACGTACGCTGGCTGGTATTACATGCCGGGACCATACTGTGAAGCCATGTACGATAACACT
>JBFXEO010000060.1:0-13838 GCA_050180015.1 Bacteroidales bacterium
AGTAAGATAAAGCCTATTTTTTTGAGTTGCATACACTCTTATGTTTTTACTGTAAAAGGTTCGATGAATATGGAAATTATCTTCAAATATCTCAGGATTAAACATTAATAGGTTTACCGCTGAGCCGAAACCCTACAACCAGCACATCATCTATTGCACCGTATTCCTTTCCCTTCCATTCGTCGAGGGTTGTTTCCAAAATTTCCTGCTGCTGAATCATTGGTAGCTCATGTATTTTAAGCAGCAGCTCTTTAAATCTTTTCGACGAAAATTTTTGTCCATTGGCACCGCCAAACTGATCGATAAATCCATCGGAGAAAATGTAGAAACAGGTGGGGGAGTCGATATTTATGGTGTGTAAAGTAAACTCTCTTTTTTCTTCTTTCTGTAAGCCTCCAATCGGGACCGGATCGCCTTTGATATGGAATAGCTCACCATTTTTGATGTAGTAAAGCGGATTTTTTGCTCCGGCGTATTCGAGGGTTTGCCCGTTATTGGTAATATGGCAGAGGGCCATATCCATACCGTCGCGGCTGTCGTTGTTTTCCTGTTTTAGAAGATACCTTACGTTGCGGTGCATCTCGTTTAGTACCATGTTTGGGGTTACAATTCCACTCCGGGTGATGGTATCGAGTAGGTTCAACCCAATCATCGACATGAATGCGCCCGGGACTCCGTGACCCGTACAGTCAACTGCGGTAATCAGAAATCCCCCGGTTTCGGCAGAAGTCCCCGGGAGGTGGATGAAATGTCGGTTTGCCTTGGTTTTTTTTACGTTATTGCCCGTGTAGCCCGTGAGCCAGTAAAAATCACCGCTAACAATTTCACGGGGCCGGAAAAGTATAAACGCGTCGTTTATGGCGGATACAAGCATGGTGTAGGTTGGTAGCAATGCTTCCTGAATACGCTGTGCATAGTTTATACTGCTGGTAATATCGCGGTTTTGCTTTTCAATATGCTGTAATGCCAGCATTAGCTCTTTACCCTTGGCTTCAATTAAATCCTTTTGTTGGGAAATTTCATGGTTTTGTTTCTCTAACTTTTCGTTGGAGCGTTTTTTCTGTATGTAATGGTAGGCTATAAGGCCTGCAATGCCAAGGGTTGTAAAAATTATAAGGATAAAAATATTCCGGGCCAATCGTTGGTTTTTAATGGTTGCCTCCTGCAGGGCTTTTTCTTTATTCAGCAGGTCTATTTTCATCTGCTGCTCCTGGGTTAGCTGTTCTGTTTTGGTCAAACTATCCGACACTGTTTTCAACGCTTGCTTTTTTGCCAGAAGTTCTTGTGCTGTTAACTCCTGCTGATTTTTTATTTCCGAGAGTTGGTTTTGGGCCTGGTTTACCAGCTGTTTGGCTTCGGCCTCCTTTTTCAAAACTTCATCGCGCTGTATTTTCCTGCTGAAGGCAGTGTAAAGCGAGAAGTACTCGGCTGATTTATTTGCATCGCCAATTGTATCGTAAAGTTCTGACAGCAACGAGTAGGTGTTGCGTAAAAGTTTGGCGTCGTTTATTTCACGGGCAATGCCGTTGGCCTCTTCGGCCAATTTTATGGCTTGCTTCGGTTGATCGGAGTCCTTGTAGGCGTTGGCAATGTTAATCAGGGTTGATGCGATTTCGGGTTTACGGTTTTGCTGCCGGTTAATGGTAAGGCATTTTTCAAAGTTCGCTATTGCCTCGGTGTAGTTTTCCTGATCAATCCCAAGCATCCCCACATTGGTGTATAAAATTTTGAGGGCATTCTGGTTCCCAATGCTCTGGCTTAGGGTAATTGCCCTAAGAAAGATGTTTTTAGCTTCAGCAGGATTCCCGTTTACCCAGTACGTTGTTGCCGATTTGGTGTATAACGATATTGCGGAGCTGAAATCGCCCGATGATTCCAACTCCTTTGCCAAGGTCAGGTTTTCCTGCAATTCTTTTTGTAAGGCGGGAGGTAGGTTTTTTGTTTGCGATGAAGCCAAAAAACAAAAAAAGGTAAAAATGCCAACGGCTAAAATCCTTCTTATCATGTCAGAAATTTATTATTCGGGAATGAAATTCACCTGAAGCGATGTCATGTGGGCAAATTCTACACCCTCATCAATTATATCCTGATCTTCAACTTTATGGTGCCAGTTAAGTTCCACCTGATAGCCCTCCCTGCGTATTTTTTCGAAATGGCCAATTAAATCCAGCAGCTTCTTTGATGATGATGAGTTCAGGTACTCTAGCTTTAGGTTAATAACCGAGAGCGGGCGCGGAGTTTTTGCATAGCTGATTATGTACTTTTCAAGGGGTCTGTAAAACTCAATGGCATCTTCGGGTAACGATTTTCCCTTAATCTCAAAATGCCCATTATCGCCATCTGCTATGATTTGTGGGGAGTCTATTTTCCCCTCGATGAACAGCTGATCCATTGTGTGGTTGGTTTATAGTTTTTAAACGTGAAGATATTTTAAAAGTTCCACCCTATTTGTGCTATGTTTACACCAGTAGCGGGTACTGTGCTGTGCGGGAATATGTTACTGTTTATTGTTACCTCCGATTTCTATGGTTTAATTGGTCAAGGAGCAGCGGGTAACAAGTAAAGTACGGCCGCGGAAGTAATCGAGCGTATATATCAATATTAACTTTTGACGGATTAAGGCTACTTCCAGGTGCCGATTATAATTCCCATAGTTGTAAAAACAGTAATAAGATAGCCTCCATTGACAAGAATGTACTTTAACGGTCGTTTTTCGAAAAGCGATACCACGGCCAACCCCATGGCTACCAACAACCCTACTAGGAAACCTGCGGTAATACCATACTTTACGCCGTTATGTCCAATAGAAAGAGCCATGTCAAAGGCCATAATAAACGATAGGATGAACGAAAGACCAAAAATACGAGGAGTGTTCCTTTTTTGGACATCCTCCCGGCTAAAATTGTTCGATTCCATCCAGCTTTTCTCAAAAATAGAGTACCATACACCTCCAATTATAAACATGGATAATGCTGCTATCAGAACTGCCATCCAGTTTACGTTTTGTATTGCTGTGCTAAAATCCATAGTTTTTGAGTTTTGGTTTATGTTTAAAGGACAAATATAAACTTTGTATGATTTATTAACCATAGCTGCTTCCAAAAAGTCTGGTTTGCTTTTCACATGCCTTGGTTGGTTTTTCAAGTCGCGAAACCTGGGTTGATTCCTGCCTGGGCAAACACAGATACAACCGCAGCTCCGTTTAATGCAAGCGAGGCTACGCCGTTGGCGTTGCAAAAGAATTTGTACCCATTACCCATTTGGGTATAAGCTGATTGTGCGCTCTGATAAACGTTGGCGTTGTCATGTTTTCAGGTTACGGTTGTTATTGTACCATAAGCAGGTTTTTGCCGTAATAATGCTAACTTTGCGATATTATTCAGGTGCATAAAGGGACAAGATATTATGGATTTTACAGTTAAGTGGTACGACGTGGTAAAATCAACCAACGATATTTGCATGCAGCAAGCAAAAATTGGGGCGGACGAGGGATTGGTCGTGGCGGCGTATTTTCAGGAGCAGGGCAGGGGACAGCGTGGAAATACCTGGGAGAGCGAACCGCACCAAAATCTTACGTTTAGCATTCTGGTTCGTCCGGTATTTCTTGGGGTGGAGGAGCAATTTTTAATATCAAAGGTGATTGCTGTTTCCGTTTGCGATTGGATTGGGGCACATTTGCCCGGCGGCAAGGTTGCCATTAAGTGGCCCAACGATATTTACATTGACAACTCAAAGGTGGCGGGCATTCTTATCGAGAATAGTTTCAGCTCATCGCGGTTGGATTTGTCCGTTATTGGGGTTGGAATCAACCTGAACCAAACACACTTCCCGGGCGATTTGCCAAATCCTACATCAATGCTGCTGGAAGCCCAGAAATTGTTTAACATAACCTCATCGCTCGATGAGGTTATCAGCTGCTTTAATGCGCGTTACGCCCAGCTGCAAAGTGGCGATACGGAAATTCTCAGCTCCGATTACTTCGGCAGGCTTTACCGGCGCGACATGTACTACACCTATATGGCGAATGGTGATGAGTTCAGGGCTCGCATTGTTGGCGTGAAACCCACCGGCGAGTTGATTCTGCGAACCATCGACGGTAAAGAACGATTCTTTGCGTTTAAGGAGCTCTCGTTTGTGATTTAGCTTGCTTGTTTAATAGGCTCAACACCCACGGAGTTAAGCAAATGCCCACAGAACTTGCCGAAGCGTACTATACACCTGAAAGATAGGGTAAACCTAACGGTTAAATGGAGTTGAACGCTGCCGCAATTCCGTCGGCCAGGGCATTGATGCCTTCCTCCAGCTTCTTGTTAAGCATCATTTTCATCATCATGTTGAGTTCCGCCTTAATGGTAATTTTCATGCGGCTTTCGTACGGGGCAACCTCCTTGAGCTGAATCCAGAGAAAAAATGGCATAGGGATTCTTTCGTCACCGCTATACTTGATGGTTTTATATTCTTCTTTTTCAATAATCCTAAATCCTACTGGCCCCATTCCCTGATAGCTGAAACTGCAGCTGTTCTCATCGGCCTGCCAGTTTTCAACCTTGTCCTGCGCAAGCGGAGCTAGGTTTCTAAAATCGGAAAGTACTCTAAAAATATCCTCGGAACGTTTATGGATTTCGGCTATTTTGCTCTCGAAAGTTGTCATAGTTAATGTTTTCAAATTGGTACAAAGAAAGTAAAAGTTTGGATTTTGATAAAATTAACTTGATGTACAACCAGGAGCTTTTTTTATATCTGGTGTATGGCTACATCAAACTATCGCCATTTATACCTAGCTATTACCGTAAGACAGAAAACGAACTGCTGTCAACTATATTGCTATATTTGTAAAAACTAAACGGCCATGCTTCGAGTGTTGCACCAAAAATCAAACAATCCCTACTTCAATATTGCCACTGAAGAGTATTTGCTAAAGCATAAAACCGATGACTATTTTGTGCTGTATAGAAACAACCCTTCGATTATTGTAGGTAAGCACCAGAACACCAATGCCGAAATTAACCATAGCTTTGTAGAAGTTAATGGTATTCCGGTAGTCCGAAGGTTAACGGGAGGTGGTACAGTTTACCATGATCTGGGCAATATTAACTTTAGCTTTATTGTAAATGGTGTTGAGGGGCAACTGGTTGATTTTTATCGTTATACAAGCCCTGTTATAGATATTCTCAATGGTTTTGGGGTTAACGCTTACCTTGGGGGTAAAAACGATATTCGCGTTGGCGATAAGAAGATTTCGGGAAACGCTGAGCATGTTTACAGGAATCGGGTGCTGCATCACGGGACGTTGCTCTTTCAGTCGAATCTTGAAACGCTAAACGAGGCATTGAGCGTAAATTTTTCAAAGTATAGCGATAAGGCTGTAAAGTCTGTTCGTAGCGCAGTGGCAAATGTGTCCGATATTTTTTCTGATCCGGTGGATATTAACTTCTTTGAGGAAGTTTATACCGGATATATACACAACATTTTCCCGGAATGTGAAGATTTCTGCTTGTCTGAGGCCGATATATCCGCAGTTGAAGCATTGGTTGCCTCTAAGTATGGCACGTGGGAGTGGAACTATGGTTACTCTCCATCCTACCGGGTCAGCAACGAGGTCGATTCCATATCCGGGAAGCTTATGCTGACGGTAATTGTTTCGAATGGTTATATCGACGATGTGCAAATTTTAAATGCGGATTTTTTTCAGGGTGTTGCGGAAAAATTAAAGCGATTACTGATTGGTAAAAAGCATCGGAAAGATATTATTGCACAGCAACTGGGTTGCTGTGAAGCCGAGCTTGCAAAGAAAGTAAAACTTACCGATTGGGTTGATTCCTTTTTCTAGTTTCTAAACAATCACTTTTTTTCGCCTTCTTTTGGAGGATCAATGCCGTAGGCAATTCCTTCGTAAAGGTGGGTGGGAACCTCCTTGTAGCCACCTCGGGTTTCACTTTTTGTAATTAGTACGTACAAAGCACCCATGGCGGCGGCTTTACGTTGCAGGCGAATTCTTGCATTTTTTTCAGCAGCTTTGGCCGTTTTGCTACTTTTCCCCGATTTCGCGCTAACCTCGCCGTATGCGTATAAACCTTCTACATCGGCAGGATTTTCTGTAATAATTATTGCCTGGAAATTACTGGCATCAATTTCTTGAAATGCCATACTATTGAATGCTTCAATTCTACCAGTGCTGTATTTTATTTTGTGAATTTGTTTACGGGTAATTTCCTCGAGGGTTTGCGGATCGGCTTTATAGTAGGTTATTTTAGATGTACCAACACTTTGTACTTTACCAATAACTTTTTTACCACTTACAAGTATTATCGTATCACGGTTTATTCCGTCTTCCTGAGGGTAGCCGGTCATGGCAAAGCCACACAATGCAGCAATTAGCAATAGCTGTTTCATGAAAAATGTTTTATTGGTACCTTGCAAAGGTAATACCATTTTGTTAAAAGTTCTTTTGGTTGAAACGAAGAATACCTCCGTGAGCATACGTGGTTTTGTTCTTTAAAGTTATACCTACCCTGTTAAGTTGCTGTTAATGGCTGGCCAATGTTAGTTCCCGTTGCATACAAAAAAGAACGACAGCGATATTAGCAGTAGTTGCCTGAATGTTGACGCCGCAGTTAAACTCGGAAGTGGTACGGCCAAATGGTAAACCAGTATTAACCCAATACCCAGTGCCGAGAAAACAGTTAGCGTTTGCTTACCCTGAAATCCGCCAACAACAAAAAGTGCCGATAGTATAAGCATTACCAGCGAAAGATAAAAGTTTAAGCTTTCAGGATTTATTGGATTTACGCCCTTAATGTTGCTAGCGAATATGTACGCTGCAAAGGTTAGCCGTAAAAGCCACGTGGCAATTGGCAATGCTTGTTTAAATGGTTTCATGGGTGTGAGTTCAGAAGTTAAATTTAATTTTGTAGCCTTAATTATCAATCAAAGGTATTAAAGATGATGGATAAACTCAAATATTCCTTACAGCTTTTAGGGTCGGCAATCGTATGGTTATTTTTGGTCGTTTCTGCATTGCTCCTGTTTCTAGGCGATTTTGCAGTTTGGCTATTTACGTTTTGGTGGGATAAAAGGCTATGGTACCTTCATCGGTACTCAATATTCTGGGCCATGTTCTATATCTGGATTAATCCATTCTGGCGGATAAAATTTGAGGGGAAGCAGAATATTTCTAACGGTAAGGTGTACGTAATAGTGTCGAACCATCAGAGCGCATTCGATATTGTTTTGCTGTACCGGCTGTACATGCACTTTAAGTGGGTGGCAAAGCGTGAGCTCATTAAGGTTCCTGCCATTGGGTGGAATCTTCTGTTGAATAAACATATTTTAATTGATAGAAAAAATCCATTTAGCAGTAAAAAGATGCTCACAGAAGGTTTGCGGAATCTCAGAATGGGCAATTCATTGCTTATTTTTCCCGAGGGAACCAGGAGTCCCGATGGAAAGGTGAAACGGTTTAAGGAAGGGGCATTTATAGTGGCCCAGCAAGCGCAGGCACCAATTCTTCCGGTTATCATTGATGGTTCCAGAGATGTTCTTCCGCGTGCCGGAGTTGTTAACCTTATTCAAAAATTTACCATACGCGTTTTACCCGAGATACCATACAATTCTTTTAAAGATTGGAGTTCTTCCGAGCTGTGTAAAAAGGTAAATAAGCTGATAGAAGAAAACCACAGGAGTATATCGCCCAACAGGTACAAGTAATTCTAAGAAAACCCTGCGCCCCTGTAGTGCCAAGTTTATAAGGCGATTATTTTCAAAGGAAGGTTGAAAAAAAGAGGCTAAATCTTTGTCAATTAATTTATCTTTTATACTTTTGCAAGCCCAAAATATGTTAAACATTTCATAAAAGATACGATGTACGCTATTGTTGATATTGCAGGACAGCAGTTTAAGGTAGAAAAGGACAAAAAGATATTTGTCAACCTTTTAGAAGGAGAGGCCGGAACTGAAGTTAAATTCGGTAAAGTTCTCCTCATAGATAATGATGGGGCCGTAACTGTAGGCAAACCAGAGGTGGAAAATGCTTCTGTAACTGCTAAAATACTTGGTCATGTAAAAGGTGATAAGGTAATTGTTTTCAAGAAAAAGAGACGTAAAGGGTATAAGGTAAAAAATGGACACCGTCAGAACTATACCCAGATTCAAATCGATGAAATTGTTGCGTAATAACAAAAATATTATCAGGTCATGGCACACAAAAAAGGAGTTGGTAGTTCAAGGAATGGTAGAGAATCGCATAGCAAACGCCTAGGCGTAAAGTTATTTGGCGGTCAACACGCCAAAGCGGGCAATATCATAGTTCGTCAAAGGGGAACAAAGCATTTCCCGGGCGATAACGTTGGAATTGGCCGGGATCATACTTTGTATGCGTTAATAGATGGCGTTGTAACCTTCCGTAAAAAGGCCGAAAATAAATCGTACGTATCTGTTTTGCCCAAAGAAGCATAGAGTATTCAAATAATTTATAGTTTTGATCTCCTGTTCAAGCCTAATTTCATGGTATTGTACAGGAGATTTTTATTAATTAACATTTCTCATTATGCTAACACTCAAAGTAATACGTGAGAATAGGGACTTTGTTATTGAGCGTTTGGCTGTAAAGCACTTCGATGGTAAAGCAATTATTAACAAGATTGTGGAACTTGACGACAAGCGCAGGACAATACAGCTTCAGCTGGATACCAACCTGGCAGAGCAAAATGCGATGGCCAAGCAAATAGGAAAACTCTTTGCCGAGGGAAAAGCCGACGAGGCAAATGCTGCTAAAGCAAAAACTTCCGACTTGAAGGAGCAATCAAAAAATTTATCGCAAGAATTGTCGGAGGTTGAGTTTGAGCAAAAGAAATTATTGCTACAAGTACCTAACTTGCCGCACTCATCGGTTCCGGAAGGACATAGTGCAGCCAATAATGTTATTGTTCGCTCAGGGGGAAATGTGCCAGAACTTTCAAAGGAAGCCATGCCTCACTGGGATTTGGCAAAAAAGTATGATATTATCGATTTTGAGCTGGGTGTTAAGATTACTGGTGCAGGTTTTCCGGTTTACAAAGGCAAGGGTGCAAAATTCCAACGTGCACTTATCAACTTTTTCCTTGACGAGAATACTGCTGCTGGTTACCGTGAGGTTCAACCACCCCACATGGTGAACGAGGATTCCGCTTACGGTACAGGTCAACTGCCCGATAAGGATGGACAGATGTACTACATGCAGGTTGATAATTTTTACATGATTCCAACGGCGGAGGTTCCCGTTACGAATATTTTCCGTGACGTTATTTTGAACGCGGCGCAACTTCCGATTAAAATGACGGCCTACACTCCTTGCTTCCGTCGCGAGGCAGGTTCGTATGGCAAGGATGTTCGTGGATTGAATCGTTTACATCAGTTTGATAAGGTTGAGATTGTTCAGGTTCAACACCCTGATCGCTCTTATGAATCGCTGGAGGAGATGGTATCACACGTTGAGGGAATTCTCAAGAAACTAGAGTTGCCTTACCGTATAGTTAAACTTTGCGGTGGAGATATGAGTTTCACTTCGGCATTGACCTACGACTTTGAGGTATTCTCTGCGGCGCAGAATCGCTGGTTGGAGGTTAGTTCTGTATCGAACTTTGAGTCGTACCAGGCAAACCGTATGATGTTGCGCTACAAGGAGGATGGCGATAAGAAAACCCAAATTGCACACACGCTTAATGGAAGTTCGCTGGCATTGCCACGTATAGTTGCCGCGCTACTTGAGAATAACCAAACTCCTAATGGAGTTAGAGTACCTAAAGCGATTCAATCTTTCTGTGGATTCGATATGATTGATTAGTTTTTATTTGGATATAAATATACCCTGACAGAGTCCAAAACTCTGTCAGGGTATATTGTTTTTAGAAGTTAATGGTAACAGAGTAATTTACAGGAACAAGTTTTCCTCTTTGTTTTCCTGGATTCCATTGCGTTAATTCCGATACTATTTTATGGGCGGCTTTTGCTACTTTATCATTATCTTTTTCAATTGTCTGGATGTTTCTTATTGAGCCCTTCTCATCAACGGTGTAGCCAATGGTTGCTTTGCCTGATAGTCTAAATTTTGCCGTTTTTTCTTTAATCTCCTTGGCAAATGAGTATAAACCACCGGGGTAGGATGGCATTTCTTCAACAATAACAAATGTTTCTTCGTCGTTTGAGTTTGTTGTTGCTGGAGTTTCAATAGGTTTTTCAGTTTCAAGGATATTCTCAATGTTTAAATTTACAATGCCTTTCTCCATTTTAAGTATTAGCGTAAATGTTCCATTTTTCATTTCGCTCTTGCTTATTTGCTCATAATTCTTGACGAGTGTTACTAAGCCCACATAGGAGAAATAGATTTTATCGGTTTTCGCAATCTCTATGTTAAATACACCTTCTGCATTGCTAGCGGTGCCAATTGTTGTCCCTCCAATTATTACCGAGACATCTTGCAGCGGTTCACCCTTATCATTGGTGATTTTTCCGCTTACTTTTATATTTCGCTCTTCGGTATTTGAGAAGGTTGCATTATCCCTGTTAGCTTGCGATGCCATTACATAAGCAGGTTTTGCAAATGTAAACAGTAGCAATGCTGTTGCTGGTAGCGCCCAAAGCATTCTTAATGCTTGTTTTTTTGGCGTTTTAGTTTTAGTCATCATAGTCATTCGTTTTTTGTTAAGGGAATAGTTGAGGTTATTGGTTATCCCGATAATCTGCATTCCCATAATTTGATTGATTAGAATTGATTGGTATTTACCAATGCTATGCCCTTGCGCAAGGACACCCTCATCGGCCAAATACTCGTGATTTTGTTTGATTGAGCGCTCGAATAACCAAACAAATGGGTTGAACCAAAGGAAAACAGTTAGCAGTTCCACTAATAGCAAGTCGAACCAATGTTTTTTACGAATGTGCACCATTTCGTGAGTTAATATGCTGCTTAAATCGGTTCCGGAGTGAAATTTTGGATTTATAAAGATGATATTGAAAAAAGAGAATGGTAAGCCGTACTTGTTGTTTTCAACTACTCGGAATCCATTTCTCATACTAATACCATCCTTTTTGATTAAAAACAGTAGTTCTACGGTTTGCCCAATCAGCCTTGAAAGGAATATTAGAACCCCCGTTATGTAGATAATTGCAGCACTTTCTATCCAGCCAATGCTTTTTTCGAAAGAATTTGCCACTTCTGGGTTTAAAGGTATCGATTTGAAGGTTTTGCCTAGCTGTTCAAAAATGTTGATGCTATCGCTGCTATACACAGAAACATTGTATTGAATTACTAGCAATGGCAAGATTAATGGAACTGTAATTCCCAAAAGAAGAAATACCCGATTGGCATTGAACAGTGTGTTTTTTCTAAGGAAAAACCAATAGACGAGGTAGAACAGCCCGGTTCCGACCGACGCTTTAGCTGAGTATATCAAGAATTCTTCCATAATCATTTTTATTATTTAGATTCCTTTTTTAACTCCTCCTCGGCAATTCTCATCATTTGCTCCAGCTCACTGATGCTTATTTTGTTTTCACGCGCAAAAAATGTAGCCATTTTTGGAAACGAGCCGTTAAAATAGTTTTTCAACAAATTCGAAAATTGGAAATGAGTATAGTCGCTTTTTGAAATACTCGGACTAAAAAGGTACGTGTTTCCGATTTTCCTTTTAACCACAAATTCTTTGGTCTCAAGCACCTTTAGTACAGTGGCTACTGTAGTGTAGGCGGGTTTAGGTTCTTCAAAATTATCAACCAAATCCTTAACCACACCCTCGTTTATATCCCAAAGAATCTGCATTACTTGCTCTTCTGCTTTTGTTAGTGGTTTCATAGTTGGCCAAATTTATTTACTACAAATATAGTAGATAAATTCAATAAATACTATAAGCATAGTAAAAATATTATAAATATAGTAGAAATATAATTAAGTATAATGTAATCAGCTTGTTGGTATTTTTAATATGTGGAGAAAATAAAACCCAGACAGAGTCCAAAACTCTGTCTGGGTTTTTCGTTACTCTTTATACACTACTGCGCTACTTATAAAGCATTTCTCCCATTTCAACCATCTTTATAAAATCTGCTTTGTAGCCATATTCATCTAAACCTGCAGAGTTTTTTGCTCTCTTTAAAACATTAGTAAAAGTTGCATTGCCCTTGAATTCCGATTCGCGAAGTAGCATTCCGAACTCAGCCACTGCTGATGCAAACACTAGATTGTTGGTGCTTTTAGTTTTGCCCGCTTCAACCTTTTCTACAATTAAGTTGCTGGTATCCTCGTTTGGTTTTTTGTAACGAACTTTCACGGTCATAAGATTCTTGCTATTTACCTTGGTGTGTTGTTGGTATTCAAGTGGGTCAACGTTTGATACCTCTTCGTCGGAATCGGCAGGGATTACTTCGTAAAGTGCGGTTACAGTATGTCCGCAACCAATATCACCAGCATCCTTTTTATCGTTGTTGAAATCCTCCTTGTTTAGAATTCTGTTTTCATAGCCAATCAACCTGTACGCTTTAACTTTTGTGGGGTTGAATTCGATTTGGATTTTCACATCCTTGGCAATAGTATAAAGTGTTCCCCAAAGTTCTGTTCCAAAAACTTTCTTTGCCTCAAGAATATTGTCGATGTAGGCGTAGTTCCCATTCCCAGCATTGGAGATTTGTTCCATTTTTGAATCCTTATAGTTACCCATTCCAAAGCCAAGGATTGATAGAAAGATACCATCGTCACGTTTCGCTTCAATTAATCGAACCATTTCGGCATCGCTGCTAGATCCTACATTAAAATCACCGTCGGATGCAAGTATTACTCTATTGTTACCATTTTTGATGAAATTTTGCTTTGCAATTTTGTACGCTAGGCTTATTCCTTCGCCACCGGCAGTTGAACCACCAGCCTGAAGCAAATCCAACGCTGCAATAATTTTTTCCTTTTGATTTCCGGGAGTTGATTCCAGGACAACACCCGCAGCTCCTGCGTAAACTACTATGGCAACTCTGTCCTGTGGACGCAAGTTCTCAACCAAAAACTTGAAAGCCTGCTTTAGTAACGGTAGCTTGTTGGGGGAGCTCATTGAACCGGAAACATCGATAAGGAAAGTAAGGTTATTGGTTGGAATCTCCTTCTCGTTGATGTTTTCACCTTTTAAGCCAACAAGGTAAAGTTGATGTTTGTTATTCCAGGGGCATTGACCTGCCTCAATTGTAATGGAGAATGGATGTCCGTTGGTGGGTTGTGGATAATCGTAATCGAAGTAGTTGATTAATTCCTCAATTCTTACAGCATCCTTAACGGGTTTTTGGTTTTGGGTAAGGAACCGGCGAACGTTGGAGTACGATGCCCTGTCAACATCAACTGAAAAGGTTGAAAGAGGATTGTTTATTACATCCTTGAAAATATTCTCGTTGATAACATCGTACGATTCTGTGTTAAAGTCGTTAACCTGAAGTTCATCGTAGGCAATGGCCCCACTTGCAATAGATACAGGCGCGTATGCACATTCAGCCATCGTCATAATCTTTTTCGACCTATCGGCTTTTTCCTCTTCTTTTGCAATCTTATCGAGCAGTAAAGGGTTTAGCGAGAAGTTTACCCTTGTGGTTGAGTTTGGCTTCACCTCTATATTCTTTTTCACGCTTATCTCATACCCACTGGCCGATACTTTGATATCGTATTTCCCCGTGGCAATTGATAATGCAAATGCTCCATTGGCACTGCTTGCTTTTTCTGCAACTATTTTTCCGTTTTGGAATACTTGAACTTTTGCACCAGGTATTGTTTTAGATGTGGAATTGTCGGTAATCAAGCCCGATAACATCCCCGTTTGTGCGCTAATTGTTAT
>JBFXEO010000061.1:0-13738 GCA_050180015.1 Bacteroidales bacterium
CGATAAAATATTTTGAGAAATATGCTGTATAGCATTTTTATTCTGTATTTTTTAATTTAAATTTGAGCAATATTATGATCATACATTTGAACATACAAAATAACAAGCCAATTAATCTTAACAAACCAAACTACTAAAGCCATGAAAAAAAACAACTACTTACTTGCAATTATTGCTTTTGTTGCGGTATGCTTTACACAAGTAATAATTTCGTGTGATGACGATGATGACTCCACGGTAACAACCATTAGCATTGATAAAACTAGCACCGAAAAATTAAATGTTGGCGACATGGTTAATGCCACCATCACAATTTCGGCCGATAAGATTAGCTCCTTTAAATACTATAAGGTTGTTGACGAAGTAAAATCAGGGGCTGTTGATGTTTTAGCCAACCTAACCAAGGATGGAAAAACATACACCTACAATTTCGCCTATCAAGTACAAGAATTTGACGACCTGCATACCCTTGGGTTCGAATTTGAAGTAACTGACAACAAAGAAATTGCATATACGGCAGGACTGGTTGTAAATATGAATATATCGGTTCAATCATCGCTGGTAAAATACGACTGGAAAGTTACTGCAAGCGAATGGCTGGGGTCGGACGTATTATCCGCCAATGATGCAGCTTACACATATCGGTTTAACGAAGATGGAACCTACGAAGTGGACCTCAGCGCCGATTATGCCGACAGCTACCATCATTTCTGCTACTGGGTATATAAAGAAACCCCAAACAATGGTGACACGCTGGCCGTCCTAAGATTAATCCGAAGGTTAATATCGGGAGATACCGGTGAAGATGAATACTACGACTACCGAATTGTAAGTGCCAGTGAGAGAGAAATGACAATGTACTGGGATATAGCGGTATGGGGCCTCATGGACATTAAAAATACATTTACCAGTCAGCCTAAAGGTGCTTTTCAACCCTATGGTACAGAAGCAATGGCAACAGAGGTAGAAAGTATTGAAGCCCTAAACTGCAGTGCAATAGACGATGACCTGCTTACAATTCAGTAAGGAAACCTGCCATCGTCTAATTTACTACTCAGCATTCAACGTCAATTTATCGGTTTACCGGATGAAAATGCTGGTAATCTATTATACCACCGCTAAATCGATAAATTGTACTTAGCACGGCCTATTAGCATATCCGGTTTCTGGAAATTCTGAATTTGTGGAATAACTCTCAATCTGGCTGAAAATATTCTAAAATGAGAAAAATTATAGCTTTAATATTGCTGGTACTGCCCCTTAAAATAATACTTGCGCAAGAAGTAACAATTAGCGGGAAAGTTACTGACGAGAATAACGAACCATTACCCGGGGTATCCGTTTTTATTGAAGGAACAACCATAGGTACAAGTTCAAACATCAATGGCGATTACAGCCTAGCTGTCAATATTAGCACGGCCAAAACCGTTAGCTTTTCTTTTGTTGGGTACAAAAAAATTAGTAGAGATATTCAATACGGAGTAACCACCTATAACATTTCAATGATTGCCGAAACCATTGATCTCGACGAGATTGTAGTAATCGGCTACGGAACCCAGCGGAAGGAAGACGTAAGTGTTTCCATATCGACAGTAAAAGCAAAAGATGTTGCCTCTCCGGGTGTCACCTCAATAGACCAATCCTTACAGGGTCGGGCTGCTGGCGTTGTTGTCAGCCAATCTACAGGGAAACCGGGAGCCCCAGTATCAATCCGCATTCGAGGAACAACCTCAATTAACGGGACAAACGAACCATTGTATGTAGTTGATGGGATACCGATTATTACCGAGACAAGCAGCCTATCTAGCGGGTACATTCAGGGATCGGAACAGAACCCCCTATCCTGCATCAACTCAAATGACATAGAATCAATCCAAATACTCAAAGACGCATCGGCAACGGCAATTTACGGTGCACGCGGTGCAAACGGAGTTATTCTTATAACCACAAAACGTGGAAAAACGGGAGATTTACAGGTTAACATAAGCTCCACCTTTGGATATCAAAAACTCTCGAAAAAAATAGACGTGCTAAATGCACGGCAACTCGCCGAACTCGGCAACGACGCTGTAACGGAGGCCAGGAAATACTATCCTGACATTGCGTATAACAGCGCATTTGCAATACCCAGCCGGTTTGGGAAAGGCACCGATTGGCAGGATCAGATTTTCAGAACGGCAAGCATGTCGAACCAGCAAGTTTCAATCCGCGGGGGAAATGAAACCACAAGCTACTTCATGTCCGCCAACCTGACCAGCCAAGAAGGCATCATTAAAAATTCCGACTTCAATAAAGGTGCTTTTAGGGTCAACCTCGATAATCGGGTGTCAAAATCGGTGAAACTGGGGGTAAACCTAAACTTTGCCAGATCGGTTAGTCATGGTGTAACAACAGGCGTCCCCAATGTATCCTCAAGTGTAACCGCAATGGCCCTCTTATTTAACCCTGGACAAGATGTGTACGACCCAACCCAGGAAGGGGGATATACCTATGAAAGCAATACCACCAATGCTATTCCAAACCCTGTTGCCGAAATAAATGAAACGGACATACTGCTCACGGCAAACCGGGCAATAGGCGATTTCAATCTCGACTGGAGCATAATTAAAAATCTGCAGTACAAATTTAAAATTGGGGTTGATGCCTACTTTAACAAGGAAAAGGAGTACATCCCCAGCTTTGTAGTAAGAGGCCAGGGAAAAGGGAAAGGGTACAATTTAGATATGCAAGGTTACACCTGGTTGATGGAAAATACCCTTAACTACAGCTTAGCCGTTAGCGATCATCATTTCAATTTTCTTGTTGGGCAAACCGCCCAGGAATTTGTATCGGAATCGGCCAACATTGCAGTGGAGCGTTTCGAGGACGAACGGCTAGGGTTTTACGACCTTGGTGAGGGGCTGGATAAAACTATTATTACAGGGTACAACACGTGGTCTATGCTGTCGGGTTTGGGAAGGGTTACTTACGACTATGGCAGCAGGTATTACCTTACTATTTCAGGAAGACTGGATGGATCATCGAAATTCGGAAAATCGAACAAGTATGGATTTTTCCCCTCTGTTTCAACCGCATGGCGGATTAGCCGGGAAAATTTTTTCAGCTCGCTCGGCTTTATAAACGACCTTAAGCTCCGAATGAGTATGGGCACTGTGGGTAACGAGGGTATTCCTGCCGGAAGCACACTAAGCCTGATGGGAAACCACTCCTACTTTTTTGGTGAAGGATCCGGATCCGAGGTAATTGGATCCTACGTGTACTCGCTGCAAAACGAAGACCTAAAATGGGAAGTTACCAGGCAGTACGATGTGGGGTTGGACTTAAGCATGTTTAAATCGCGGATTGAATTAATAGCCGAAGCCTACCTGAAAAAAACATCGGATTTACTACTTTACATGCCCATAAACCGATCATCTGGATTCGAGTATGTTTGGACAAACGTGGGTGACCTGCAAAACAAGGGGCTGGAGTTTTCGTTGAATACGGTCAACTTTACCGGTGATTTTAGGTGGAGTACCATGCTAAACCTCTCCTTCAATAGGAATAAGGTCACCGACCTAAATAAATCAGAAGATATTTACGGAACCAGTATAATGAACATTGGAGACTGGACAAAAATCAGCAAGGGAAGGCCCATTGGAGAAATCTACGGCTACAAATCCAACGGAATAATCCAGCTGAACGAAAACACCGATGAAGTACCGTTTTTCCCCTCAAAAATTGCAAGGTATGGCGACAGAAAATATGTTGATAAGGACCACGACGGGGAGCTAACAGCCGATGACTACTACAGGTTGGGCAACACCAATCCTGACTTCTCGTTCGGTTTTAAAAATACATTCTCGTACAAAGGTTTTTCGTTGGATATATACATACAGGGCGATTATGGAAACGAAATCGTTAATTTCAACCGTTTCCAGCTCGAAAGTTTCGATGGTTTCCAGAATAACTCCACAGCGGCCCTAAACCGTTGGACGGAAACAAACCCCACAAATAAATACCCCCGCGCCAACGCTTCGCCCCACGGTTATTTCATGTCCGACGTAGTTGTAGAGGATGGCTCCTATATTAGGTTTAAAGAGGTAACGCTATCGTACTCCATTCCCCAGCGGTTGTTTGCCAAAACAAAAATTAAGAACATTCAACTTGCCGTAAGCGGCTTAAACCTGTTAACAATAACAGACTACTCCGGTTACGACCCGGAAGTTTCGATATATGGCGGAGATGTTTATGCCAAGGGTGCGGATTACGGATCGTACCCAACAGCAAAATCGGTGATATTCAGTATAAATGCTACTTTCTGATCATAAAACTTTAAAAAGATGAAAAAAACAATTATAGCAATAGCCCTTTCATCGGCGATACTTTTCGGATGTAGTGATTTCCTGGATGAAGACTTACGCTCCGAGCAGAACTACAACAACTACTTTGAGTCAGAAAAAGACCTGGTCAGCTTCGCAAATGGAATGTTCGGAGGGCTTATTACCTGGACGTGGAGCGGTGAAGGCCTGTTTTTTAACAACTACTGGGTTTTACAGGATATTGCAAGCGATAACTGCTACGAAACAAGTTCATCAATTGATATGCTGGATCTATCGCAATTTACCTTCGACGCCAACAATGCAACAACCTACTATGTCTGGGTTGGATGTTACGAGGTTATTAACTCGTGCAATGTTTTACTGGAAGAATCCGAAAATATTAGCGCATACTCCAGCACCGCCGTAAAAAATCATCTGCAGGGAGAGGCATATTTCCTAAGAGGGATGCTATACTTTGAGCTGGTGAAGCTGTTTGGCGATGTGCCGCTGCAACTATTCTCAACAAAAAGCCCAAGCGAAACCCTGCTGTCAAGGACCTCGGCCACCGAAGTTTATAACAGTATAACCAGCGATTTAAAAAATGCCGAAGAGCTGCTGGCCGAAAATCCATTCCCCGATAGGGTTGAAGGTATGCCAACCAGCCTAACCGCATCGGCCCTGCTTGGGAAAGTTTATTTAACACGGGGTGCGCTTTACGGTAATGCCAGTGACTTCGATTCCAGCAGGGTATATCTGGAGAAAGTGCTCGGTAAATATACCTTAGAACCCAATTTCGCGGACATCTTTAAAATAGGCAATGCCAATGCTGGCGAAATAATATGGGCCGTTAATTTTAGCGGAACGCTAAGCGAAGGATGGTCAACCAGCCAGCTAATTGTGCGGCTTATGCCAACAACCGAATCGGATAATGGTGTCAATAACGGGCAAGGGTGGGAACGGCCCACCGACTATCTATACAACAGCTTTAGCAATAACGATGAGAGAAAAACCGCCACCTTTATTACCGAATTCGAAGGGGAAGTGTTCAACGGGCCTTACATCAAAAAGTATTGGGATCAGGAAGCAGAGGGCGGTCGGGCAAACGGCGAATCCGACGCGGATTTCATTTACTTAAGGTATGCCGATGTTCTCCTGATGTACGCCGAAGCCCTGAACGAAATAAATGGAGGGCCCACCACCGACGCCTACAACGCCATAAACGAGGTACGGAACAGAGCCGGACTAGGCAACCTGGCCTCCGGGTTGGGGTATCAACCATTTAAGGATGCCATCTTGCAGGAAAGGCAGTGGGAGTTCGTAATGGAGGGTCAACGATGGTACGATTTGGTCAGAATGGGAAAACTATCCGAACGAGTTCTCCTGGCAAAACCAACCGCGAATGTTAAAACGTATAACATGCTTTTTCCCATTCCTCAGCAGGAACGATACTATAATCCAAAGTTAACACAAAACACAGGGTACTAAATCAATCTTTTAAGGATAAGCATTTCACTTATCCAAGCATTGTAATTATATGAAACTTTTCCAATCGAACTTTAATAAAAGGCCGGCTATACGTGTCAGTGAAAATGCTGATGGGTGTTATACGGGCTGGGAAGAAATATTCAAGGTTTTGTTACATGGACTGGACGATGGCAATGAAGGCCAAAAGACTATCGTGGTAGAATGCTACCAGGGAGTGTACTTCAATGAATTGCTCAACGGGTTTGTAAAAGGGTTAAAACCCAATAGGGTGATAACCAGCAACGACTATTTTTTACCCGAAAGTGATATTGACACGTTAACCTTTCCTGATGTTACAGACGATCGTGTTTTTGGGTTCTTAACCCGCTTAAACATGGTAAACTTTGTTGACAGGGAAACGCTAAACGCGCTAAAAGAGCAGGTTTACAGCTATACTAACGGTATTACACTTATCTTTGGCTATGGTGCAACGTTGGTCGCCGATAATCCGTCGGTGCTGGTATATGCTGACATGCCCCGGTGGGAAATCCAGCTGCGGATGAGGAACAATAGGGTTTGCAACCTTGGGCTGAATAACCGGAACGAATCAATAGAATCAAAGTACAAAAGGGGGTACTTTGTCGATTGGCGGGTCTGTGACAGGCACAAGAAAAAATTGATGCAGAAATGGGATTTTGTTTTAGACTCAACCAATAGTAACAAACCGATTATGCTAGCTGCAAATGCTTTCAACAAAGGTTTAAGTAAGGCCATAACGCAGCCATTCAGCGTAGTTCCGTACTTCGACCAAGGCCCATGGGGTGGACAATGGATGAAAAAAATTTGTGCTCTTGACCCCGAACCAGACAACTATGCATGGTGTTTTAACTGCATTCCAGAGGAGAATAGCCTCTTACTCGCCTATGGCAACGTAACATTCGAAACTCCCTCAATAAATTTAGTTTTTGCCCATCCCAAAGAACTTCTCGGGGAAGCCGTACACGCACGCTTCGGCGATGAATTTCCAATCCGCTTCGATTACTTGGACACCATGGGCGGAGGTAACCTCAGCTTGCAGGTACACCCAATTACAGAGTACATTCAGGAAAAGTTTGGCATTCACTACACACAGGACGAAAGCTACTATCTTTTAGATGCTGCCGATGATGCATCTGTTTACCTTGGGCTAAAAGAAGGGGTAAATCCTGAAAAAATGGTTGAAGAGCTGGTTAAAGCCGAAAGCGGGGAAATAGAATTCGACGCCGAAAAGCATGTAATGAAATGGCCCGCCAAAAAGCACGACCATTTCCTGATTCCGGGAGGAACTATTCATTGCTCGGGCAGGAATAGCCTGGTGCTGGAAGTTAGCTCCACCCCTTACATCTTCACCTTTAAACTCTGGGACTGGGGCCGTCTGGGGTTAGACGGAAAACCCCGGCCAATCAATATAGAGCATGGGAAAAATGTAATACAATGGGACAGAACTGAACGTTGGACAAGGAAAAACCTGATAAATCAGTTTAAAAAAATTGATGAGGGCGATGGCTGGACAGAGGAGGTTACCGGGCTTCACGAAAGGGAGTTTATTGAAACCCGAAGGCATTGGTTCACCAAACCGGTAGCGCATTACACCAATGGCGGCGTAAACGTGCTTGCCCTTGTTGAGGGGCGCGAAATAATTGTAGAAAGTCCACGTAACACATTTAGCCCTTTTATCATTCATTATGCCGAAGTTTTTATCGTTCCGGCCTATATTACAGAATACACCATACGTCCCTACGGCGAATCGGAAGGAAAAAGGTGTGCCACAATAAAAGCTTTTGTACGAACCTAAACCTAACCGCTAAAAATGAAAAACCAATCCTCTCTTAAATTTCTACTCCCTGTTTTCATGTCCTTTTATGTAATGGGGTTTGTTGATCTTGTTGGGGTAGCAACAGGCTATGTTAAGCAAGATTTTGGGTTATCCGACAGTATGGCACAGCTACTACCCAGCATTGTTTTTGTCTGGTTTGCCCTGCTGTCTATTCCAACGGGAATATTTCAGGACAGAGCAGGCAAACGGGTTACCGTAAATTTAGGCATGGTAATCACAGGAATTGGAATGCTTATTCCCCTCCTGCATTATTCCTATGCAACAGCCGTTTTGGCATTCATGATACTTGGAATTGGGAACACCATTCTGCAAGTTTCTGCCAACCCCCTCCTCCTCGACTTTTCTTCGAACAAAAGCAAAGCGGCGAATTTAAGCTTATCCCAATTTATAAAGGCTATAGCATCAATGCTTGGGCCAATAATCGTTGCCGGTCTGGCAAAATATACGGGCAACTGGAAGTTGGTCTTCCCTATTTACGCCGTCATCTCATTCCTCTCGGCCCTATGGTTACATAGCATTAAAATTGAAGAGTCTAAACCCGACAAGGAGCCCGCAACCTTTAAAACCGTGTTTACACTTTTAAAGAATCCCTTCATTCTCACCATGATTTTAGCCATTTTCTTTTTGGTTGGGTTTGACGTATCCATGAACTCAAACATCGCAAACTTTCTTAAAACAAGATGCTCCATAAGCTTGGAATCGGCCAGCCTGGGCATCAGCATTTACTTTGCCGCGTTAATGGTCGGACGATTCTTGGGGGCCATCCTGCTAAGGCAATTCAACACAAAAATATTCCTGTTAGTCAGTACGGCTATTACCCTGGTTGGATTGATTTGCATGATATTTACAGTCAATATCAACCTTATTTGGGCATTAATTTTTATTACCGGTTTAGGTTTCGCCAACATCTTCCCGCTAATTTTTGCCCTAACCGTGGAGCACAAGCCGGAATACGCCAACGAAATATCAGGGCTAATCATTTTTGCCGTTTGCGGCGGAGCCATTATCCCTCCCATTGCCGGAATACTAACCGAAAAGTATAGTGTTATTGCAAGTATCTATGTGCTTATTGCATGTATCCTTTACACCTGTTATGCAACTTATTACCTGTTAAAAACGAAGTAACCCTAAAGTTGATACTCCAAAATTTACATATACGATGAAAAACCTACACAACGATTCCAGAACAGTCCTAACCCTCGATGCCGGAGGTACCAACTTTGTTTTCTCGGCCATTCAGGGAAATACCGAGGTGGTTAAACCTATGCAATACCCGGCAAATGCTAATAATCTCGAAAAATGCCTGCGTTCCATAATCAAAGGGTTCCGGGAGATTCAAAAGGAATGCCGGGAAACCCCCAGGGCCATTAGCTTTGCATTCCCAGGACCTGCCGACTACAAAAACGGCATTATTGGCGACCTGCCAAACTTTGAGGCATTTACCGATGGCGTTGCTCTGGGGCCAATGCTGGAGGATATTTTTGAGCTGCCAGTATTCATCAATAACGATGGAAATCTTTTCGCCTACGGCGAGGCGTTGTGCGGTTTTTTGCCCGAGTTGAACAAAAAAATAAAGGGTAACGGAGGAATTAAACAATTTAACAACCTGATAGGTTTGACGCTGGGAACCGGATTCGGGTGTGGTATTGTACTCGGCGGCAACCAGCTGCTGGCGGGCGACAACTCCGATGATGCCGGGATACATAACACGCTAAATAAATTCAACGCCGACTGGAATGCCGAGGAGAGCGTTAGTACGCGTGCAATCCAGCGGGTTTACTCAGAATCGGCAAACCTAGAATTTTCGCCCGATTTAATGCCCAAAGACATCTACCAAATAGCCATCGGACAGAAAAAGGGGAACCAAGATGCCGCAATGGAATCATTCCGCCAGTTCGGAGAAGGATTAGGAAGCTCTATTGCAAATATTTTAACACTCATTGACGGTGTTGTAGTTATAGGTGGAGGTATAACGGCAGCTTGGCCCCTTTTCGCCGAGGCAATGTTCAACGAAATAAACAGAATGTTAAAAAACAGGGACGGAGCCCCGTATCAACGCCTGCCCTTTAAGGTGTATAACCTCGATGATGAAGGCATCATTGCAGAATTCGCAAATGGAAAAATAAAAGAGCTAACGGTACCGTACAGCAACAGAAAGGTTAAGTACGATGAAGTGGCAAGGGTTGGCATTGGAACTTCGAAGCTGGGAGCCAGCAGAGCCATCGCATTGGGTGCCTATGCCTATGCACTACAGCAACTGGACAATATCGAGCAACATCATGTTACACCAACAACTTAGAACCATGAAAAAAAACAGCATATTCATTATTATTCTGCTAGCTATAGGATTAACTTCCTGCAAGAATAATTCCAACTATCAGGAAAATATCTATAAATGTATTCCCTCCCTCGAAGACCTATCGGGAATCTGGGTTTCGGACGATACCGCCGACATGGAGCCATCCATCCGGAATTTCCGCGGACAGGCATTGGTAAACAGAGATTTAACTTCTATCAGCTGGTTTGTTTCAGCGCCATACTCTGGAGGATATCATACGGGTACAATCAGGGTAAATGGGCAAACCCCAAAGGTTAGCACCTTCAGATGGCAGCCCTATCAGGCACTACGCAAAGGGTCGTCAGACAGCCTGGACATTCAGAGTTCAACCCGGATGCTTTTTGAAAAAGATGCCGTAATGTGGACGGTAGAGATAAAAAACAATACCTCCAAGGTAAAAAATGTTAAGGTAGATATTGATATGATCGGATTCATCAGCAAGTATGGTGGCGATTGGCAATGGTGGTACCCGTATCCAAAAATGGAAGGCGCTGTTACAAAACGCGATGAAGTGGTTGAGAACATTAGGAAACATCTTGGGGAATCTGTCAATGAAACAGAGGGGTATCAATGGGAGTTGATCGACGGGAAGCCAGCGCTCGTAAAGGCAATATTGAAATGGCCAAGCGATGAGGAAATTTTAGGCTGCATAAAGTATAATGCCAACCTCGATAAAAACGTGATATACGTTCACGATACTGAAACAAGTGCCATAACAGCCTTTAGCATTGTAACAAAACCCGATAGTATTAGAGCTAAAAATAGCGGTGGAACGGCAAGCTGGAGCTGGAAATTGGCTCCTGGCGAAACACAAACCATAAAATATTTAATGGCCTATGGCGACGATTTAGAATCCGTGAAAAAAAATATAACCGAATGGACTGCGAATTTCGATAAAAATTTTAACGGTGTAAAGGGCAGCTGGGAAGAAAAGTGGGCCACAATATTCAAACCCAACAACCCTCTTCTATCGGGTTGTTTTCCCGTTCTTGAAACCAACGATGAGCTGGCGCGAAAGGTTTACTACACTGGCCCTCTAACCATGCTCTACCTTACAAATACAAACTTACCCGAACACAAAAAGGTATTTCTAACCGGAGGCCCGCGCTGGGGGGCATCCATATCATTTTTCTGGGATATCACCCTTTCGTCAACGTTGTGGGCATCTGTTGATCCGGCTATGATGAAGGAGCAAATTACCTCATGGATAAAAATTGATCCCAGTAAATATTACGGCAAGGATAATTTTGGTGGAAAAGGTGTTGGGAATGGCTACTCTGCCAACTACTGGGCCCTGTTCCAGCTAATACACGACTATATCGCCGTTTCAGGTGATTACGGTTACCTTGATGAAGCTGTCAACGGAAAAACCGTTCTGCAGCACCTTGAGGATTATGCGCTGAACTGGAAAAAAATATCGGTGTACGGCGCAAAAGGCTGCGAGGATGATATTTATAAGCTGGCCGATTTTGGCGACGATGAATGGAACCTGCTGGAGTGCGTGCCAACCTACAAGCACATTGTCCCCTCATTCAACGTTGGTTACGCCTGGATGATGCGCGAAACTGCCAGGTTTTACCAGTATAAGGGGGACAGCCAAAAAGCCGACTCGTTAAACTCGCAGGCCACCGAGATGATTGACCGAATTCTGAAGCTTTACGCAGGCAATGGTGTTTGGAATAGCCTGTACCCCAACGGGAAAAAAATTGAAGTTCGCCACTGCCTCGATTTTTCGTTCTTCGGGAAATACATTCCCAACGATATTCCGCAAAGCATCAGGGATGAAATGCTAGATTTCGCTTACCGGGAACTATTAACCGATCATTGGATGCGGGCTCAATCGCTCAGCGACATTGCCGCAAAACAATCTGATAGATGCGACCATGGCCCACTGGGTGCTTTTGATGGCTGGCCAGCCGATATTATGGATGCCCTCAGCCAAATGGGCTACCCGCAAAGGGCACTAGACTTTTACCGCGCTATTGAACCCGTTACCAACGAGGGAATTTGGGCTCAGGCTCACGAGTTATGGGGCGAAAATAAGGAAAATAGCAAGGCAAAGGTGAGAATAGCCCAACGGGATTGGTGTAACAGGGAATCTATTGGAGGGCTCAGCTTATCACAGGTAATGCTTAAAGATTTCTTTGGGTTCTACCCCAAAATTAACGGGGAAACGCTGATGGATAACAATGGGTGGCAATTCAACGGAAAGCTGCATCATGTTTTCTATCGAAATGAATACTACACAATCGAGTATATATCCGGACATCCTGTATTATCCAAGGAGTAAGCAAACGGGGAATGATAGCTCTAAAAAAAATAGCGAACCCATACAGGCTCACAGCAATCACATTCATACTATACGGGTTAAACCCAGTACAGAACATTCTTGCCCAAAGTGTTACTACTATTGCCCAGGAACAGTTCAATAAGTTTAACTCCGTGGAGGGGGGCTGGTGCGCTGCCGATGCGACCATATCGCTGCTCCTTCCCGATGGGAAAACGCTTTGGTTGTTTGGAGACACCTTTGTTGGGGAGAAAACCGGAACATTTTCCATTAACCCGTACAAATCAACAATGATTAATAACTCTGCTATCATTGAAGACGGAAGTACGTTAACAGCGTACTATGGAGGATCATTTGAAAATCCGTTATCGCTTATCCCCTCCGAAGGTGCAGGCTACTTTTGGCCAGAACATGCTACCACCGAAAATGATACGCTAAAAATATTTGCAGTTAGGGCAACATATAAAGATAACGGGACCGCTGGATTCAATTTTCAGGTTGGGGCATCATACATCGCCTCATACCAATACCCGGACATGGAGCACATTAGCACATCAAAGGTAGAATCAGTAACCGATTCCACCTTCCGGTTTGGAGCATGTATTGTCCAAAGTGGCAACTATACCTACATCTTTGGGGTAAAGGATACCACAGCGGGAGGGTTTACCTATCCGCTACCCTACCTGGCCAGGGTAAATCAAAGCGTTGATGAGCCCTGGCAGTTTTACTCTGGATCGGACTCATGGTCGTATAGCTGCAACGATGCCAAGCCGCTGGGCGACCGTCCCATGAGCGAATCTTTTTTCGTTTACGAGTATAATAACAAGTTCTACCTTATCATGCACGAAATATGGACGGTAGGGGAACTTTACATTTTGGAGGCCGACAAAATTACCGGACCATGGAACCGGGCTACTTCCGGGGGAAAAGAAGTTCTATTCGCCGTTATACGGCCGCATACCAACAGCTTTTCGTACAACCTGTTTGCCCATCCACAATTTCAGGATGAAAACAAAATCTTAATCTCCTTTAATGTAAACACCAGCGATTTTGGCTCTATTTACACCGATACCAAAAACTATAGAGCCCGATTTTACTGGCTTTCCATTGATAACGCAATAACAGCCACAACTCCCGACACACTCTCGCTATTCAACGATTTATCCGATGCCGCCATCATCTTGCCAGAAAGTTCAACTTCCAAGCTTTTATTCAACCAAGCAACCCACGAGTTATCCATCCAAGGAATTGCCTCGCCCTCAGTTGTAACCGTGTATGGAATAGACGGCAAACCGTATTTGACGCTGAATATCAGTAGCGACACGGTTGTCAACCTTGGCTGTTTACCCAAAACTATGCTAATTGTTCAACTTAAAAGTAAGGCTAAAGTTGACATAAAAAAGATCATCAATATATAATGACAATACACCTGAGGAGTGAAAAACTTTTCCCGTTAACCAATGATTTTTTCT
>JBFXEO010000062.1:0-13682 GCA_050180015.1 Bacteroidales bacterium
TTCAGGCAGCCAAGCAAACCCCAGCATTGATACCGCTATGCCACACCCTAATGGTTACAAAGGTTGATGTTAAAGCAACTATAAACGAAACGGGAGTTGAGGTCAACTGCTACGTTAAGTGTATCGGACAAACAGGCGTGGAAATGGAAGCGCTAACCGCCGTATCGGTTGCCCTGCTTACTGTTTACGATATGTGCAAAGCGGTTGATAAAGGCATGGTAATAGGCGATATCATCCTATTGGAAAAAACTAAAAAAGAAGTAAAGAATAGCGGTTAGTACGGTTTTACTGACTTCTACTGAATACACCTGACACTATAAACTAAATACCAGTGAACGCTAAAATTAAGGTTATATCGGTAAATATCTCCGAAAAAAAAGGAACTATTAAACACCAGGTTGGCTCCATAGAGTTGAACTCATTCGGAGTAAAAGGCGATGCACACGCAGGGACATGGCATCGGCAGGTTAGTATGCTCGGTACCGAGAGCATCGATAAGTTTACCCAGAGCAGCGGGCTCCCGGTTAAATACGGTGAATTTGCAGAAAATATCACCACGGAGGGAATGGAACTTTACAAAGCCCAGCCTGGCGATAGATTTGTAGGTGATAATGTTGAGCTGGAAGTCACTCAGATTGGTAAATTGTGCCATGGCGATGGATGCGCAATATACCGTCAGGTAGGAAGTTGCGTTATGCCCAAGGAGGGTATTTTTGTCCGTGTACTCAAATCTGGAAAGTTAAAACCAGGCGATGTGCTGGAATTTACTCCCAAGGTTTTCAAGGTTAAAATAATCACATTAAGCGACCGGGCCAGCAAGGGAGAGTATGAAGATAAAAGTGGCCCTGAAATTGAAAAATTAATTTCGGAATTCTTTGTCAATTCCAGCTGGCAATTTGCTATTGATAAAGTAATTATAGCCGATGACACAAAGCTACTGAAGCAATACCTGCTTAGCGCCAGCATGGCCAGCTACGATATAATTTTTACAACCGGGGGAACGGGAATTGGACCTCGCGACATCACCCCCGATGTGGTAAAACCACTGATAGATAAAGAAATACCCGGAATAATGGAGATGATCCGCCTAAAGTATGGCGCCGAAAATCCACATGCACTCCTAAGCCGTGGCATTGCCGGAACTATGGGAAAATCGTTTATCTATACGCTTCCCGGAAGCGTTAAAGCGGTTCGTGAGTACATGGCTGAAATAGTAAAAACCCAGAAACACCTGTTTCTAATGCTTATGGGCATTGATAGCCATTAGCCATATACTCAGAACAATCAACAAAAGAGGAGCCTAAAGGCTCCTCTTTTGTTGATTCCTGTAAACGTAGAAAACCTACTCTACGCCTAAAACATCCTTGAACGCCTTTTTAAAGGTATCCTTTGGCAGCGCACCCATGGCCATTTGGGGTTGGTCGTTCATTGGAATGAACAGCAGCGAGGGGATACTTCGGATACCGAATACTGAGGCCAGCTCCTGCTCCGCCTCGGTATCCACCTTGTAAATATTCAGTTTCCCATCGTACTCCTTGGAAAGTTCTTCCAGCACTGGTGCAACCATTTTGCATGGGCCACACCAGTCGGCATAAAAATCGATAATGGCAGGCTTGTCGCCCTCAAATTTCCATTCGGTATTTTTTTCAAAGTCAAAAACCTTTGCTTTAAAGGTTTCTAAAGTTAGAAATTCAATCATAATGACAGCTATTTTTTTATTTATACATTAACTTATTTATATATTTTCATGCAAATATAGCATCTTAACAAAAGCAAACGGTAAATGTTGAGTATAAAAAATTGATATTTATCACACGTGGTTATCTTTTAGCTGATACTAAAGCGGGGCGGGCGAGCTAATAGCGTATGGAGCAGCTTCAGTATTATGACAAAAGTTTAATAAGCATTACCTTTACAAAGTTTACAATCAATCATCTAATAATTTAAAGAATAGCAAACCTTGAAACAGCATTTAAACCTAAAAGTATTCAGTGTAGTAAAAAATGTAGCTGATATAGAGAATATTCAGGCATTCGTAATTGGTGGGTACGTACGGGACCTTTTTCTAAAACGAAAATCGAAGGATATAGATATTGTGGTAGTGGGAAGCGGTATTGATTTCGCAAAAAAAGTGGCCAAGTACCTCCAGGATGCGCAGGTTACCTACTTTAAAAATTTTGGCACTGCACAGCTGAAGCATAACGATATTGAGGTTGAATTTGTTGGGGCCCGGAAGGAATCGTACAGGCTCGATTCACGAAAACCCATCGTTGAAAATGGAACTCTCCGGGATGATCAGCTGCGCAGGGATTTCACCATCAATGCTTTGGCATTAAGCCTAAATTCCAGCACCTTTGGAGAGCTAATGGACCCGTTCGATGGGCTAAAGGACATTAAAAACGGGTTGATTCGAACACCCCTCGACCCGGATATCACCTTTTCCGATGACCCTTTAAGGATGATGAGGGCCATCAGGTTTGCCACGCAGCTAAACTTTAGCATAGAACCCTTCACGCTGGCATCTATCGGCAGGATGAAAGGTAGAATTACCATTGTTTCAACCGAAAGAATAGTTGACGAGGTAACCAAAATAATGCTGTCGCCCAAACCATCAATTGGATTTTTGCTACTCGACCAAACGGGCCTGCTCGAAATAATACTGCCGGCCATTAGTAAGCTCAAAGGTGTTGAGGTTAGAAATGGCGTAAGCCATAAGGATAACTTTTTGCACACACTACAGGTTTTAGACAACCTTGCACAGAACTCCAACGATCTATGGCTACGCTGGGCAGCCCTATTGCACGATATTGCAAAACCAAACACCAAAAAATTCATTCAGGGACAGGGGTGGACTTTTCATGGCCACGATTTTGTTGGTGCAAAAATGATCCCCGAAATATTCCGAAAGCTTAAGCTGCCTTTAAATGAAAAGATGAGGTATGTGCAAAAAATTGTTCTACTTCACCTTCGCCCAATTGTCCTTTCGCAGGATGAGGTTACCGACTCGGCTGTGCGAAGGTTACTTTTTGATGCTGGCGACGATGTTGATAATTTAATGACTCTCTGTGAGGCAGATATAACCTCCAGAAACGACAACACCGTTCGAAAGTATTTGGCCAACTTCAAGGTAGTCCGGCAAAAACTGAAAGAGATAGAAGAAAAAGATGCCATCCGGAACTTTCAGCCCCCGGTAACCGGTGAGCTAATTATGGAAACCTTTGGACTAAAGCCCTGCAAGGAGGTTGGAATACTTAAAACAACTATAAAAGATGCCATCCTGGATGGGGTTATTGGCAATAACTTTCAGGAAGCATACAACCTGATGCTAAAGAAGGCACACGACATGGGGTTAAAAAAATTAAAATGATAAAATCCTATACCGCTGAATAATTCTTGCTGATCATAAAATGTGTAATCAGTAAACATGGTTGATTACTGTTTTTACAAGTTTAGGATGACCTACGGGGATATAAAAGTCCAACCGGACACCAACCCTATGCGGGGAAACATTTGGAGTTCTCAGCCACGTAAACTCCCACCCGGCAGTTAGCCTAGTTTTAGATCCACCATAGGATAATCCTATATTTAGCCCTGGGTATAATCCTGTTTTTGAACCTGTTGGCGTATCGCCGTTATAATCACGGAACACTAAATCAATATTTGCTCCAAAGTAAAAATTCACCGATTTCCCTGAACTGAACGGTAAAATATTCATCGATTTGTTCGCCTTTAACTCCACAATTTGCCTATCTTCTTTGTATTTAAAGGCCGTTGATTCCTGATATTTAAAAGTAGAAACAGGCCAAGGCCTATACCAGTAGCCCAGCGAAACCGTAATTTTAGAAATCATCTCCTTTACCCCAACGCTACCGCCCCACATAAATTCGTGGCTACCAAATAGTATTCCAGGGCTCACAATAACATTCCCCAACGAAAACTTAAGTGTTGTTTTGAGCCCGGCAGAATCTAGCTGCGAAACCATATCCCTATATTCCGTCTCTGCAGCAAGCTGATAGTAACTTTTTGACAATTTCTGCTCTGCGGCCCCGTTATCCAGTAAAAAGTCTATCATTTCCCGGGAATCACTATTAATGGCAAGAGCCAGTGCATTGGCTCCAAACGTATCCTTCAAAAACACATCGGCATTATATTCCAGCAATTGATGCGCAAGTAAGGTATCGTTAAACTGAGCCGCTACCATAAGAGGTGAAACTCCCCGCTTACTACATAGGCTAGGGTTAGCACCCTGCTCCAGGAGCAAACGGGTAGAAAGGCTTGTTCCACTATACACAGAGAGCATTAACGGAGTATAGCCATAGACATCGCTTACGTCAACCTTTGCTCCATAGTAAAGCAAAAGATCGGTTAAATAGGGATATCCAAGCCAAACGGTATAGTGTAACGGTGTAAGTCCAAAATTGTTGGACAGATTCACATTGGCCCCATTGATCATCAACAATTCTGCTATACTATCGTTTCCAGCCCTCGCAACAGCATGAAGTGCGGTATTCCCATCAAAAGGTATCTTGTTGGGATCGGCACCATTATCAAGTAGTAAACTTGCAATGGAGTAGTACCCATTCTGCGAGGCATACATTAAGGGAGTAACACCTTCGGCGGTGGTTGTATTTGGATCAGCACCATGATTTAGGAGCAATTTAACGGTATTTATATCCCCGGAATCGCAGTATGCAATAAGCATGTAATTGATTTCCTGTTTAATAGATGTCGAATCTATTACCGCCGATTCTTCCTGTGATTGTAATGGATTAAAGGGAGAGGCTATCATTAAAAACAAAACAGCTATTCCAGTACGTTTCATAATGAATATGATATTCCATTCAAAATAATAAAAAATAATCAGAATTATCAAACCTACTGTAAAACAAAAAGCAAGATGATCTATTAACAACAAGTATTCAGAAACTATAAACAAAAACGCCTTCTGAATAGAAGGCGTTTTAGAACAAATGCTACTGTAAAAATTATTTGCCATGCCTAATGCTAGCCTGTGCAGCAGCCAATCGGGCAATTGGTACGCGGAAAGGAGAACAGCTAACATAGGTTAAACCAGATTTGAAGCAGAACTCAACCGAAGCAGGATCGCCACCCTGCTCTCCACAAATTCCAACCTTCAAATCGCCACGTGTAGCGCGTCCTTTAGCCACAGCCATCTCTATTAGCTGTCCTACCCCGTTCTGGTCGATAGTCTGGAATGGGTCGGCGGCAAGCATCTTTTTATCCAAGTAGTCGTTCATAAAACCACCAATATCATCGCGGCTGAAACCAAATGTCATCTGGGTTAAATCGTTGGTACCGAATGAGAAGAACTCAGCGGTCTTAGCCATACGATCGGCCAGTAAGCAGGCGCGAGGAATTTCGATCATAGTGCCATACTTGTACGTAATCTCCTTAACTCCAAATTTAGCGCAAACTTCAGCGTAAACACGGTCAACAATCTTCTTGGTAAAATCTAGCTCAGATACATCGCAGGTAACAGGAACCATGATTTCAGGAACCGGAGTGCGTCCTTCCTGGATTAACTCAACGGTCGATTCAAAGATAGCACGAACCTGCATCTCAGAAACCTCCGGGTAAGTTACGCCTAGACGAACTCCACGGTGACCCATCATTGGGTTTGATTCATGTAAGCCTTCTCCACGTTTGGCTACTGCCTCGGGAGTAATACCAAGTGCTTTTGCTAGTTCTGCCTGCTTTTCTGGGCTTTGTGGAACAAATTCATGTAATGGCGGGTCAAGAAGGCGGAAGGTAACTGGCAACGTATCCATCGCAAGTAATGTAGCCTTAATATCTTTCTTAACATATACGAAAAGTTCGTCAAGGGCAACACGACGCTCTTGTTCTGTAGCGCTAAGGATCATCTTACGAAGCAAGAATAAAGGTTGCTCAGAGTTCTTTCCATAGAACATGTGCTCGGTACGGAAAAGGCCAATACCTTCTGCACCGAATTCACGGGCAATCTTGGCATCGGCGGGTGTATCGGCATTGGTACGAACACCCATTTTACGATACTTATCCACTAATTTCATGAACTCTTGGAAACGGGGGTTTTCTGATGCGTCCATTAGGCTTAAAGCTCCTGTATAAGCATATCCCTTTGTTCCATTTAGAGTTAAAACATCACCTTCTTTTATAACGATATTCGTTCCAGTAACCTTAGCGGTTTTTCCGGCAACATCAACATGCAGTGCACCAGCACCAACAATACAGCATTTACCCCAGCCACGGGCAACAAGGGCAGCATGAGAAGTCATACCACCACGAGCGGTAAGGATACCCTCTGCGGCACGCATACCCTCAACATCTTCCGGGTTAGTTTCCTCACGAACAAGGATAACCTTTTCGCCTTTACGATTCCAAGCAACAGCATCTTCTGCAGTAAAAACAACTTTACCAACAGAGGCACCGGGACCAGCAGGTAAACCTTTTACAATAGGATTAACCTTCTTCTCTTCCTCTGGATTGCAAATTGGGTGAAGCAACTCATCAAGTTGAGTTGGATCAACGCGAAGCACAGCGGTCTTCTCATCAATTAATCCTTCGTGAAACATTTCCATAGCCATATTCAATGCAGCAGTTCCAGTGCGTTTACCCACGCGGCATTGTAGCATATATAGTACGCCTTCCTGAATGGTAAACTCTATATCAAGCATATCCTTAAAGGATTTTTCGAGGATATTGCGAATGTTATCTAGCTCCTTATAGGTGCCCGACATTGCCTCCTGCATGCTATGCAGGTGCTTATTTTGCTCGTTCTTTGTGTCATCGTTAAGTGGGTTTGGCGTACGAATACCGGCAACAACATCCTCACCCTGAGCATTAACCAGCCATTCGCCGTAGAAAAGGTTTTCACCGGTAGCGGGGTTACGGGTAAATGCAACACCAGTTGCTGACGAATCACCCATGTTACCGAATACCATGGACTGAACGTTAACTGCAGTTCCCCAGTTATCGGGAATGCCTTCTATACGGCGGTACGAAACGGCTTTTTTACCATTCCAACTCTTGAACACAGCCTTAATGCCTCCAACCAACTGCTCCTTTGCGTCGTCTGGGAATTCCTTGCCAAGCGAGGCTTTAACCCTTTTCTTGAATTCCTCGGCCAATGTTTTCAGATCATCCGCAGAAAGATCGGTATCTGACTTATGACCCTTACTATGCTTGAATGCGTCAAGCATATCATCGAGCTGCTTACGAATTCCTTTCCCATCAATAGGCTCTAGACCTTCGGCCTTTTCCATGACCACGTCGGCATACATCATTATTAACCGGCGGTATGAATCCCAAACGAAACGGGGGTTGCCAGTTTTTTTCAAAAGACCGGGGATTGTGGCTGTGCTTAAGCCAATATTCAACACAGTATCCATCATGCCGGGCATTGAGCTGCGGGCACCCGAGCGACAACTAACAAGAAGGGGATTTTCCGGATCGCCGTACTTCATTCCCATAATTTTTTCGGTTTCCCTCATGGCATCCCAAACCTGATCCATCAAATCAGCAGGAAGCTCATTATTGTTGGCATAGTAATCGTTGCAGGTTTCGGTAGTAATTGTAAACCCTGCAGGAACGGGTAGTCCCAACAGGCACATCTCGGCCAAATTGGCTCCTTTTCCACCAAGCAGATTCTTCATGTCTGCTTTTCCTTCGGCAGTCTTATTGCCAAAAGTGTAAACACGTTTTACCTTAGACATTTATCTAACAGATTTAAAATTAAACTATTGATTATGTGAATTTAACTACTAAAAAACTTTATCTGAGTTTACAAAAATATTAAAAAAATTGGAATAGCCCTTCTCCAAAATAATTGACTTGCCTAAAACACATGCAAACGATTGAGGTCTTCCGGGCATCATGCAGGCAGAAGTTTTTTTTGGACAATCCATTCAAAAAAATAAAATTTGAGGGATTTACCATTTCATTCTAAAACAATAAATGCTATTTTGTGAACTTTTCAACTAAACTTTTTGAAAAATAAAAAGTCTTAGCATTCAAGTAAAATTTTAACGATATGAACAAACACCGATATTTATGGCTAGTGATAGTAGTGCTAATGGTTACTCCCCAGCTCTTACTGGGACAAAAAAGTAAAATTACCCTTGAGGATATATTCAAAAGAGGAACTTTTCGGGCTAAAAGTGTGTACGGACTAACTCCCATGAACAATGGCGATTACTACTCGGCTTACAACGTTAAAAGACAGGTGGCAAAATTTAAATATGCAACCGGCGATGAAGTGGAGGTACTTTTCAGCCCCGAAGAATATCCAAATGAGGATCTGAAAGAATTTGCCGGTTATAAGTTAAGCCCGGCAGAGGACAAAATGCTAATTGAAACGCACTACGAACCAATTTACCGCCATTCCTACACATCAATAAATTACATATTCGACATTAAAGCAAAAACACTCACACCCCTTTCAAAAAATGGCCCACAAAAAAATGCCACTTTCTCGCCCGATGGGAAATGGATTGCTTTTGTACGTGACAACAACATTTTTCTGGTAAACCCTACAACACTGGAGGAAATAAAAATTACAACCGACGGGCTATACAACTATATTATAAATGGTGCCGCCGACTGGGTCTATGAAGAAGAATTTTCGCTTACCACCGGATTGCAGTGGTCGCCAGACTCAAAAAAATTGGCATTTTACCGTTTCGACGAAAGCAGCGTAAAAATGTTCAACATGACCAAGTATGAAGGAAATCTCTATCCTGAAAATTATACCTTCAAATACCCCAAAGCCGGTGAAACCAATTCAACGGTAAGTATTCATGTGTATGATTTAAACTCCAGAACTACCAGCAAAATGGATATTGGCGCTGAAACCGACCAATACATAGCCCGCATTAAATGGACAGCCGACCCCAACCAACTCTGCATGGTGAGGCTTAACCGGCTTCAGAATACGGTTGATATTTTAACGGCAAATGCAACAAATGGAACTTCGAGCATCCTTTATACCGAAACCAACAAATATTACATAGAAGAGGTGGACGATAACTACCCAACATTTACGCCCGATGGAAAAAACTTCGTAATTACCTCGGAACAAAACGGATACAAGCATATCTACTTTTATGGCATGGATGGAAAACTAAACAGGCAGCTAACCTCAGGGGCCAACGAGGTTACTGATGTTTACGGTTACGATGCTTCAAAAAAGACAGTTTTCTATCAGGCTATTGACGATTCCCCGCTACGAAAAGCCATATACAGCGTATCTGTAAATGGAGGAACGCCCACAAAATTCTCTCTACAATCCGGGAATAACTTTGCCAATTTCAGCAGCGAATTTAAATACTGCGTGCTTTACAATACAAGTGCCAACTCTCCATTAACGGTTACCCTGCTTAACTCCAAGGGTAAAGCTGTAAGAACCATTGAGGACAACGCAAAACTAAAAGAGCGGCTAGCTGATTATGAGATGCCTAGCAAAGAATTTTTTACCTTTAAAACATCAGAAGGGGTTGAACTTAACGGATATATGATAAAGCCCTTTGATTTTGACCCCACCAAAAGGTACCCTGTGTTAATGTACCAGTACAGCGGGCCCGGATCACAGTCTGTACTAGATAATTTCTCTGTAGGATGGGATGAATACCTGGCAACACTAAACTACATAGTAGTATGTGTTGATGGCCGTGGGACGGGGGGACGCGGAGAGGCCTTTAAAAAAATGACCTACGGACAGCTAGGCTACTACGAATCGACAGACCAAGTTGAAGCCGCAAAATACCTTCAAACGCTTCCCTACATCGATGCAAACCGCATAGGCATTTGGGGATGGAGCTACGGCGGGTATATGTCATCGTTATGCCTATTTAAAGGTGCCGATGTATTTAGAATGGCCATTGCCGTTGCACCCGTAACCAATTGGCGCTACTACGATTCCATTTACACTGAACGCTTCATGGGCTTACCCCGGGATAACGGGTTGGGGTACGATAATAATTCTCCGATAAACCATGTAGATAAACTAAAAGGAAATTTTCTTCTAGTCCATGGAACCGCTGACGATAACGTCCATGTACAAAATTCCATGGAGCTAGCTGAGAAGCTGGTGCAAAGCGGCAAACAATTCGACCTGATGATATATCCCGATAAAAATCATGGAATACGAGGTGGAAATACCCCTATGCACCTATACACTTTGCTTACAAAGTATGTAAAAGAAAATTTGTAATAAAGGCTTTGGCTGAACAACCTCAGAAAATATAACCGGAAACTATGTTATAGCTGGCAAAAAAGGTATTGGTGTTCTGCCAATGCTTTCTTTTTTACATGAATGGCTCCGCTCCAATTTATGAATTTTTTATTTTGATACGAAAACAATATTTTTCACCTTAAATAAACCGATTACAATAAATAAGCTGGGTTTTTGAATTAAGTTTATTTGACGGAAAAAGAAAATTACTACATTTGCAATCTCTTTTCCAAAGCCCAGATGGCGAAATTGGTAGACGCGCTAGTTTCAGGGACTAGTGTCAGCAATGATGTGCAGGTTCGAGTCCTGTTCTGGGCACAGAAAATTTACTGAAAGACTGAAAAGTTATACCAAGGTCCTGGGAGCAAATTTCAACGTAAAAAAATTTGTGCTACTTTTGCACTCTCCGGACGAAAGCCAATGCCCAGGTGGTGGAATTGGTAGACACACCAGCTTGAGGGGCTGGCGCCGTCAAAAGCGTGCAAGTTCGAGTCTTGTCCTGGGCACAAAAAGAACCTTGAGGTTAACCTCAAGGTTCTTTTGTTTACTGGAATTTACCCCTTCATCATTTGCTAATCAATAAAAAATCACCACCGCGTAGATGGGGGCTAAAATTGACAATAATTAGCAATATCAAAATATTATCCGCATTAAAAAATTATACCTACTTGTAACATATGTTACATTCTATGGCATAGTATCGCCGTAATTTCGTCCCAGAAAAAGGGGAAAATCAGATTTTAAATTCCAGACACAAGACATCAGGTTAAAGAAATAAAAGAAACAACAATATGAAAAGAGACCTTATTACAATCGACAGAGAAAAATGCAACGGATGCGGGCTATGCGTTAGCGGATGCCACGAAGGAGCTTTGCAGCTAATTGACGGCAAAGCGGTTCTTATCAGCGAACTAATGTGCGATGGATTGGGTGCTTGCATTGGCGAATGCCCTGAGGGGGCAATTACCGTTGAGCACCGTGAAGCGAAGGCATACAACGAAGTATTAACCATCAGTAAAATGATTGCTAGCGGTAAAAATACTGTAATTGCTCACCTTAAACACCTTAAGGATTACCAGGAGAAGGAATATTTACGTCAGGGCGTTGAATGGTTGTTAGCCAATAGAGATAAGTTAAACTTTAATTTAGATGAGGTAATGCAAGAAGTACATAATCATTCTAAAGGCTCTGCTTGCGGATGTGGCGATAATCAGCCAAGGCATATTCAAGTTCAACAACACGCACATCATCATGGAGGTGAATGCCCTGGCTCTGCTGCTCGCAGTTTTGGTGGTGGAATAGCAATGGATCAGGATAGCGCAATGGTTTCAGGTAAATCCGAATTAACACACTGGCCTGTTCAGCTATACCTTATCAACCCGCAATCGGGTCATTTCCGGGGTTCAAACCTTTTACTGGCTGCCGATTGCGTAGCATTCTCGCTCGGGAACTTCCACAGCAACTGTCTAAAAGGAAAAACTTTGGCCATTGCCTGCCCAAAACTCGACTCAAACAAGGAATCTTACATCGAAAAAATCACCTCGCTAATTGACGATGCTCAAATTGACACTATCACAGTGATGAAAATGGAAGTTCCCTGCTGTGGAGGTTTGCTTCAACTGGCAAGAATTGCCATGGAACGCACTAAACGCAAAGTGCCTATCAAGGTTATGACCGTTGGAATTCAGGGCGATATTCTGGAGTCAGCATGGATATGATTTACGTGAAACGTGAAACAAATTACAATTCGACTTACGGTTCACGATTCACGATTTAACAAATACTATCAACTATTTACAAATAACTTAAAACAAATAATCATGAGTATGTTCTGTTTTCAATGCCAAGAGGCAGCAAAAGGTACGGGTTGTACCATTAAAGGTGTATGCGGAAAATCCGATGACCTAGCAAATATGATGGATCTATTAATGTTCGTAACAAAGGGTATTAGCGTTTACAGCGTTGCGCTCCGCGAACAAAAAAAGTACGAAAACCCCATTGTGAACAAGTTTGTATTCGACAGTTTGTTCGCCACCATTACCAATGCCAACTTCGACAAGAAAGTTATAGAAAACCGAGTAACCCGAGCTTTAGAAATTCGCGAAATACTAAAAAACGAAGCCGAAAAGCAAGGTGTAAAAGTTGACACTTCATTCGAGGGTACAACCTGGACATCTAGACCTGAACTGTACGAAGCAAAAGCAATGACCATTGGAGTTTTAGCAGAAACCAACGAGGATGTTCGTTCACTAAAAGAACTAATCACCTACGGGGTAAAAGGCATGGCTGCTTACGTTGAGCATGCATACAACCTAGGTCACGAGGATGTTGCCAACTATGCATTTATGCAAAAAGCCCTTGCCGATATAACTAAAAACCTATCGGTTGATGCATTGGTAAACCTAACTCTCGAAACTGGCAAGTTTGGTGTTAATGCAATGGCTTTGCTCGACAAGGCAAACACTAGCAACTATGGTAATCCAGAAATCACCAAGGTTAACCTCGGTGTAAGAAACAACCCAGGTGTCCTTATCAGCGGTCACGACCTAAAGGATATGGAAGAGCTGCTTGCTCAAACCGAAGGAACCGGTGTTGATGTTTACACCCACAGCGAAATGCTCCCAGCAAACTACTACCCTGCTTTCAAAAAGTACAAACACTTTGTTGGAAACTACGGTAGCAGCTGGTGGCACCAACGCGAAGATTTTGAAACCTTCAACGGCCCGATCCTTTTCACCACTAACTGCATTGTACCACCATCGAACAATGCAACCTATAAAGATAGAGTGTTCACCACAGGCGCAGCGGGCTACCCCGGAAACAGGCATATTGCCGACCGTAAACCCGGCAGGCAAAAAGATTTCTCGGAGATTATTGCTCTAGCAAAAACCTGCAAGGCTCCTACAGAAATCGAAAAAGGCGAGATTATTGGAGGATTTGCTCACGCACAGGTATTCGCTCTTGCCGATAAGGTTGTAGATGCGGTAAAGAGTGGTGCAATCCGTAAATTCATTGTAATGGCTGGCTGCGACGGCAGAATGAAGGATAGAGGTTACTACACTGAATTTGCACAAAAACTTCCAAAGGATACTGTTATTCTAACCGCAGGTTGTGCCAAGTACCGCTACAACAAACTTCCGTTGGGTGATATAGGTGGAATTCCAAGAGTGCTTGACGCTGGTCAGTGTAACGACTCCTACTCGTTGGCCATTATCGCTCTTAAATTAAAAGAGGTGTTCCAGCTGAACGATATCAACGAACTACCAATTGCCTACAACATTGCCTGGTACGAGCAAAAAGCCGTGATAGTTCTTCTTGCCCTACTCTACCTAGGAGTGAAGAATATCCACCTCGGCCCAACATTGCCAGCATTCCTATCGCCCAATGTTGCAAAAGTATTGGTTGATAACTTCGGAATTGGCGGAATTGCCACTGTTGATGAGGATATCAGATT
>JBFXEO010000063.1:0-13056 GCA_050180015.1 Bacteroidales bacterium
AAGGTTTCTGATGGCTGCCCCAAAACCATGTCGGCATTGTTATCAAGAATAGGTTTAAGCAGATTATCGAAGTGCTCTTTTCTAATATCTGAGACTTCTGCATCAAAAAATAAAATTAGTTCATTCGTCGATTTTTCAACGCCATGTACCATAGCCCAACTTTTGCCCTTATTTGCTGATAATTTTTCATACCTGAATGAATACTCCTTTGCCAGTGCTGTCAAAATATTTTCAGTGCCATCCGTTGAGCCATCGTCAACTACCATTATTTCGCTATCTGGATTGTATTTACAACATGCCGCTATAACATCCGAGATGGTTTTCTCCTCGTTGTAGGTGCATACAATAATGCTTGTTTTCATTGGAACTTAGATTAAAGTTTACAATAGTAGTAAATTATTCACACAATAGCTGTTCAGCTGAGGATTGTTTTCCTTCTCGTCTGCCAGTTTTAGTAACCCCAAACAGGAATATATCGGGCTTCTCCCCGCCAAAAGTATTACAAGCGGTTAAACCAGCTAATCTGCTACCATTTTTCCCAGTGTATTCTTTCCGGTTTAAACTTTTCAGCAGGACGATGTTCGCCCTTGGGATAGCCAATGGGTATTACGTTTAGCGGAAAAATATCGTCCGGAATGCTAAGCACCGCCTTAACAGCGTTAACTCTATCCATGCGGGGGTAAGCCGCAGTCCAAACACCTCCCAGCCCCATTGATTCTACCGCCAGTAAAATATTCTGGGTGCCGCGGAGCAATCCTGTATCCAAAAGCCTTCCGGGTGTTCGCCCGATTTTTCCGGTGTACCGCAGACCACAATTGCAGCGCTTGCTTCAAAAAGCATTTTAGCGCTGGGTAATCGTTCCGCCAAGGCATCAAGCTGCGGACGCTCCGTTACTACAATGAATGACCACGGCTGAATATTCCTGGCCGACGGAGCCGACATCCCAGCTTTTACAATCAACTCCAGTTGAGGTTTTGTAACCGGAACATTGGTAAAGTTCCGAACACTTTTCCGGTTCAGGATAAGATTGATAACGCTATTTATTTCCATGTTTTTATGATTTAATTTTTCAACGTAGGGTTTTTAAGGTATGTGGCAAAATTACATACAAACATGCGTTACACAAAATTGTTTGCGGGGTGAATAACCTAAGCTTATATTAATTTACTTTGCACCTTCAAATTTGTAAAATACCATGGAGCCAGTTTTTAAACCCAAGTTATTCACCGTAGTAAAAAAGGGTTACCTGAAAGAGCAATTCACCAAAGATTTATTTGCGGGTATAATTGTAGGCATAGTGGCGTTGCCGTTGGCCATTGCTTTTGCTGTTGCATCGGGTGTTTCGCCAGATAAAGGACTTATAACCGCGGTTATTGCAGGATTTATAATCTCGGCACTTGGTGGTAGCAGAGTACAAATTGGCGGGCCAACCGGAGCATTCGTTGTTATTGTGTATGGTATTATTGAGCAGTACGGTACAGATGGGCTGATAGTAGCAACTGTACTGGCTGGTCTGATGCTAATTGCCTTTGGATTGTTAAAGCTGGGAACTCTCCTGAAATTTATTCCACATCCGTTGGTGGTTGGGTTCACAAGTGGAATTGCGCTGGTGATTTTTTCGACTCAGGTAAAGGATGCCCTTGGGCTAACCATTACAAAACTACCTTCGGATTTTATTGGTAAATGGGGGGTATATTTCTCGTCGCTTAGCACTATTAACCTGGCGGCAGTGGTAATTACGGTTGTTACGGTGTTGATATCGGTTTACTTTAAACGGATAACAGCTAAAATCCCGGGTTCGTTTGTAGCGATTGTATTAATCACAGCCGTTACGAGTATTTTTAGCATACCCGTTACAACCATCGAAAGTTTTTTTGGTGAGATTCCGCAGAACTTTCATTTCGAAGTTCCACATATTAATCTTTCTGAATTGGGTTACTACCTGGCCCCGGCGCTTACCATAGCCTTGCTGGGAGGAATTGAGTCCTTGTTATCGGCAGTTGTTTCCGATGGAATGATTGGCTCTACGCATCGTTCCAACACAGAATTAATTGCGCAGGGAATCGCGAACGTGGTAACGCCATTCTTCGGAGGAATTCCTGCAACAGGGGCAATTGCCCGTACAGCCACCAATGTCCGTAGCGGGGCGCGTACTCCAATTGCCGGCATAGTACACGCCCTAACGTTGCTGTTAATAATGCTATTTTTCGGAAAGTGGGCCAAGCTCATTCCCATGTCGTGTCTGGCAGGCATTCTTATTGTAGTTTCCTACAATATGAGTGAATGGCGGAACTTTGTTGCCATTCTCCGTGGCTCAAACTTTGACAGAATTGTTCTTCTGGTTACGTTTGCGCTAACAGTTCTGGTTGATTTGACTGTAGCAATAGAAGTTGGAGTAGTCCTATCCGCGCTACTTTTCATGCAACGTATGGCCGAAATTAACAATCAGGTTGATTTTGAGCTGGACAACGATATTGTTGAGAAGTATCCGGATATACCCAAAGAAATAGGTGTTTACGAGATTAGCGGCCCGCTTTTCTTTGCCTCGGCAAAGGAGTACAGTGCGGTGATTAAAAGTTTGGGAGTTCGCTCAAAGGTGATGATTATCAGAATGCGCCACGTACCATTTGTTGATTCAACGGGCGTGAATAATCTTAGGGGTGCTATTCAGAATATCCAGAGCAACGGGACTAAGGTTGTCCTTTCGGGAGTCCGTGAAAATGTGAGAAATGATCTTGAAAAAAACAGAATTCATTTTCTGGTGGGCAAGGCCAACGTATTACCCTCGTTCGACCTGGCGTTGGCAAGGGCAAAGGAAATACTTATGAACAAAAAGGAGTAGCGTCATATTCTTTGCCTGGCCAGCTGTCCACAGGCAGCATTAATTTCAGCTGCTTTTGATATGCGGGTGGTGGTATAAATGCCAGCAGCATTGAGCCACTGTATGAAATTTTGCAGCTCATTTAATTCAGGAATTCTAAACTGGTTGTTACCCTGATAATTCCAGGGAATTATATTTACATGGCATGGCAACCCTTTCAGCAGCTCTGCCACGGCTAAAGCATGTTCTTTGCCCAGGTTTAATCCACCCAGGGCCACATATTCAAATGATAGCCTCAATGGCTTGCGGATGGGGAATTTACGGATTAAGCGAACCACTTCCCGGATGGGATTAGACTGCTCAACCGGCATCAGCATTTTGCGTTCGTCAGGGAATGGGGTATGAAGGCTAACAGCCAGGTTGCAGGCCGGGTTCTTCAAAAAAACTTCGAGTTTGGTAAGAATCCCAACGGTTGAGAGGGTGATGTTTGCTTTGCCGAATGCGCAACCCCAGTCGGCGGTGAGAATTTGGATGGATTTCGTAACCGTATCAAAGTTATCCAGCGGTTCCCCCATTCCCATAAACACTATTCTATTTACAGATTTGCTATTGGGAACAGATAAGAGTTGGCTAATTACATCGCGAGTATGCAGATTCCCTTTAAAATCAACGCATCCGGTAAGGCAAAACTTACATCCCATTCTGCACCCCGATTGGGTGGACACGCAAAGGGTTTTCCGCTTGGGCGATTGCATTAGCACCGACTCAAAGAGTTGGCCTTGGCCGTTCCGGAACAGAAACTTTGCGGAGCCATCGGCACTTTCAACTTTTTCAATAGGATTGTAAATTCCGGCATCGTGGTTTCTACGAATATTACCGATAACCGATTTGGGAATATCATTCAGCGCATCAAAATTAAACTCACGCCTCCGGTAGAGCCATGTCAGTAACTTATGGGCGTGGACTGCTGTTCCCCCTGCTTCGTGGACAATCTGTAAAATTGACTCAAAATCGCTTCCGGCAAGATGCTCTAAATCACCCATGCGCCCTTATCCTGAAATATACTCAAAAGCAAAAACTTCATTTTAGACAAAAAACTTTGTACCTTCGCAGCGTTAAACCATTAATGGCTCAATGAAAAAAACGGCAATTACACGAGTTGGCAAAGGTACACTATTTATGGTATTAATCCTTTCCGTACTACTTGCAGGTTGCAGCAAAGAAACAGTGCCAATGAATTCGGATAAAGCTAAGTATAAACGTAAATATCGGTGTAAGTGCGATAAGCCTAGGCAGTTAAGTTCTGGTGATTATTTTTTCGATTACAATTCCGGTCAACCATTTTTAGGTTAACAAGATGGAAAGCAAGAATAGAATTTCTGTAGTTGGTAGTGGTAGCTGGGCAACGGCTATCGTTAAAGTCTTGCACGAAACTCAACCTGCTGTGGGTTGGTATATCCGCGAAAAGGAAATCATTGACCATATCAAAAAACACCGGAATAATCCGACCTACCTTAGCGCTGTTCAGTTCGATTTGAAAAAACTGAAACTCAGCAGCAATATTAACGAAACGGTTAAGAATTCCGATATTCTTATTTTTGTTATTCCGGCCTCGTTCATCAAGGTTTGGATGGAACCGTTGACGGAAACTTTTCAGAACAAGTTTGTAGTATCGGCCATAAAAGGGATTGTGCCTGAAGACGATAGCACCATTGCGGAGTTTTTTAACCGGAGCTACAATGTCCCCTTTAACCAGATAGGAATTATAAGCGGGCCAAGCCATGCCGAGGAGGTTGCGCTGGAACGTCTATCGTACCTCACTTTTTCGTGCAAAGACAAAAACCATGCGAAAACCATAGCGGCACTTTTTGATACCCATTACATTAAAACAAATATTGGTACCGATATTTACGGGACAGAGTATAGCGCTGTACTCAAAAATATTTACGCCATTGCAGCCGGTATAGCCCATGGACTAGGATACGGCGATAATTTCCTGTCGGTACTGATAAGTAACTCTCAGCGGGAAATTGAGCGATTCCTTAAAAGGACCTACCCGGGCAAGCGCAGGCTAAGCACCTCGGCCTACCTGGGCGATTTGCTGGTAACAACCTACTCCCAGTTCAGCCGTAACCGAACATTTGGCACCATGATAGGTAAGGGCTACTCCGTTAAATCAACCATGATGGAGATGAGTATGGTTGCCGAGGGGTATAACGCTTCAAAATGTATAAAAGAGATCAATTCGAAATACAACGTTAATATGCCCATTGCCAATGCAGTTTTTAATATTCTTTACGAGAATATATCCCCGGCAATTGAGATGAAGCTTCTTACCGGTAAGTTAAAGTAAAGTCCCTTTAAAACCAGCCAATCATAGCTATGAGTTTTTGTTTTTAAGATTGATAAACTTTGTAGAGTTTAATCCGTAGAAGTTTAATTTTATATGATATGCCCACGCTGTAAGTTTTACCCGTTGAATAAGTTGAACCATGTTAAATTTTAAATATTTGTCAAATGAGTGATTTTAGAGTTAACCTCAGCAACATTTACGATTTTGTGAGCCAGGAGGAGGTGAACTCCTTTGAGTTAACCATTAAAGAGGGCCAGCGGGCGTTGGATGGCAGAACTGGTAAAGGAAACAATTTTTTGGGATGGCAGACTTTACCTTCAGATATCACCAGTGCCCACATTGCGGAAATTGAACAGGTGGCACAAGACCTGCGATCGAAAAGCGAGGTTGTGGTAGTTATTGGTATAGGCGGATCGTACCTCGGCGCAAAAGCTGTTATTGAAGCAGTGGGGAATAGCTTTTCTCAACTCCAAAACAATGGAAACCCACACGTTATATTTGCCGGGCAGAATATTTGCGAAGATTACCACGCAGAATTGCTGGAATTTCTCAACAAAAAAAGCTACTCAATAGTTGTAATATCCAAGTCGGGTACCACAACCGAGCCGGCCATTGCATTCCGGTTGCTGAAACAGCACCTTGAGCAGAAAGTTGGTAGGGAAGAAGCAGCACAGCGTATTGTTGCAATTACCGACCAATCAAGAGGTGCCTTACGCCAACTTGCCAACGCAGAGGGGTATAGAACATTTATTATCCCCGATGATATTGGAGGTAGATTTTCTGTACTAACACCGGTGGGGCTACTCCCAATTGCTATTGCCGGATTCGACGTTGAGAAATTGGTGGAAGGGGCAGCTGTGGCTCAGAAAGATACCTCGATGGCGGTTGCGTTCGAGAATAATCCGGCCTGCATTTACGCTGCGGCCCGCAATGCGCTCTACAGGAAAGGGAAAAAAGTGGAGATAATGGTAAATTACACACCAAAGTTGCATTACCTTACCGAATGGTGGAAGCAACTGTACGGCGAAAGCGAGGGCAAAGAGAACAACGGAATATTCCCTGCTGGTGTTGATTTTACAACGGATCTTCATTCCATGGGCCAGTATATCCAGGAAGGGGAACGGATAATTTTTGAAACAGTAGTATCGGTAGATGAACCATCGCGTAGGTTGACCATTCCTCTTGATCCGGAGAATTTGGATGAGCTAAACTTCCTCGCCGGAAGGCGTTACTCCGAGGTAAATAAAATGGCCGAGCTGGGCACCATTGCAGCACACAACGACGGAGGGGTTCCTTGTATATCAATCCGGATCCCAGAGCTATCCGCATTCTGGATTGGCTATACGTTATATTTCTTTGAACGTGCCTGCGCAATTAGCGGCTATACTCTTGGTGTTAACCCTTTCGACCAACCGGGCGTTGAGGCTTACAAGAAGAACATGTTTGCGCTACTGGGAAAGCCCGGATTTGAGGAGGCTGGTAAAATTTTAAAGAAAAGGTTAGGAATAGCGTGAGTTTTCAGCTAACGAAGTAAACAAGTTTTTAGCAGCCCTGTCAGGATTATAACCCCTGACAGGGTTGCTGGTTAAAAACCGTGTTGCCCAATCAATTAACCTCCTAAACGTTAAACATTTTTAAACAATATTTAACAGTAAGGTAAATATTGTTGTATTTTATTTTGATAAGAATACATATTCGTTTATATTTATGGCCTGTATTTGAGAATTATTTAATGTTTGTTGATGTTAGTGTAGGGAGATGGTACTGGTAAAAATTTTCTTACTACGATGGAAGGGAAACTTGCTTACAAACAAATTGTTATTACAGAGTTATCCGATGAAATCAGTGTTTTTCACCTATCTGAGTCAAAATTCAAGGAGGCCGAGTTATTTATTATGGGGTTAGCCCAATTCGTTGAGTATGCTGAGTACTACCGGCCAAAGTACGTTGTAATTGATAAGCGAAATTTAGAGTACAAAATGCCCATCGTTTTGAACGATTATTTTAACAAATACGGATTTGAATGCTTAAGAAAGGCGGGGGTTAAAAAAGTGTTACATCTGGTAAATGCCAACGATATAGATAGTAATGATGCTGTACGAAAACCTGCCGAGATTCTTGAATTTCCCGATTTAGAAAGTTGCCTTAAGTATATAAAAGAAGATACTTACAGTGATGAGTAAGATTCTTTTATTCCAAGCGTGTTTGTAATGTGAAGTTTAACCTATGAACTTCTTATTCAAGAACTCCTGAAATTTACCCTTGTACCCATCGGCCACCGGAATATAAGCTGTTCCAAAAACGATTCTTCCACGTTCAATCGTTTGTATTTTATCCAAGTTTACGATGTAGGAGCGGTGGATACGCATAAATTGGGCCGATGGCAACCGTTCCTCCAAGGATTTTAAGGTCATAAGCGATAGTACGGGTTTGGGGTGGTCTGTTAAATAAATTTTAACGTAATCTTTAAGTCCTTCTATGTAAATTATTTTCTCGTACTCAATCTTTAGCAGCTTATATTCCGATTTTACAAATATCGAATTGTCATCGGAGGGCGTGGTGGCTTTTTCTTCCGGCAGCCGATTTGCCATGTTGAACCACGTAAAAGCTTTATTGGCCGCCTTAAGAAATTCCTGGTAGCTGAAAGGTTTTACGAGGTAATCTAGTGCATCGACCTTAAAACCTTCCAGCGCATACTGGCTATAGGCCGTGGTAAATATTATTTTTGGTCCGTTTTGAATAACCTTGGAAAGCTCAAGGCCTGTTACCCCTGGCATTTGTATATCAAGAAAAATTAGCCCTACCGGATTTGTGTTAAGGAACTGTATTGCCTGAAAGGGTGAGGTGAATTTTTCGAGCAATTCGAGAAATGGAGTTTTTAGCACGTAACTTTCCAGCAGGTCTAATGCAAGAGGTTCATCGTCAACTATAATACATTTTATACTTTTCATGGCTGAATTACAACTTTAACATGGAACAGATTATCAATAAAATCTTTAATAAAGATGAACTTTCCGGGGTAAATTAACGAAAGTCTTTTTTGAAAATTTTCGAGCCCAATGCCATAGGCCTCTTTATCTGTTTGATATTTCTGGGGGAAATTGGTGTTCAGCGTTTCAAACGAAACAATGTGTTCACTTTCCTTTAGCGATATTTTTATTACTGACTTTTCGTTTGGATTGATACCATGCTTAAAGGCATTTTCAACAAGGGGGATAAAAAGAATTGGGGCTATGGTTGTTTCCTTGTTTTCGATGCTAAAGCTTGTTTCCACCTCGGCACTGGATGATAGCCGGATTTCCATGAGTGCGATGTAGCTTTTTAAAAATTCAACCTCACTGGTTAAGGCCACCCTATCCTCATTCGTTTCGTAAAGGTGATAACGCATTAATTTCGCAAGTCCGTGTACCGATTCCTGCGCTTTTTCAGGTGATATTTGAATGAGCGAGTAGATGTTGTTGAGCGTGTTGAAAAAGAAATGGGGGTTTAGCTGCATTTTAAGGTTGTTGAGCTCCGACTTTAGATTCTCGTTCTCCAAATTTTTACGCTGATTTTCGGACGTGTACCATCTGCTGGTTGTTTTTATCGCTACGCTGATGCTTACAATAAAAAGGAATGGGAAGTTGTGCAACCCAAAAAGCAACCCCTTGGGTGGCTTTGGCATGGGCGATATCCTATCTGCTGGACTGTACCAGAGCAAATTACGTAAAAGATCAGAGGAATAAGAAAAAACAACAATTAGCAGCAGGTTTATCACCAGAAATAAAATAATTTTTTTGTTGAATAGCAGCCTGTCAACTAGCATGGAGTAGTTAAGGTAAAATAGCACTATTGAAAAAAACATGGGGATCCACATCAAGAAATCGAACATTGGTTCCCTCGGATGATCATCAAAACGCGATCTGTTAAATGAAAAGAGAATGGGAGCGGCAAACCAAAAAGTCCAAATAAGGACATGGAGGGCAATTGTGGCTACTTTTTTTGATTTTGGATTGAGGTTAATCATTGCAATGTGGTTCTGTATTGTTGAATATATTTATGTCGCTATGCTTGCCAGTGCTGGTTGAATTTCATTCTGTCATCATCTGGCCCCGCCCCCACGCTTGGGCTTATGTTCCTCCATAAGATTTAGATATATCTGATACTGTTCATCGGTGAGAATTTTTTTTACCTTTTCATCCCTTTTTGCTTCAAGTTCTTGGATGTCAACCCTAGCGTTTGATTTCCTGTTTTCTTCCATGCTGGTGAAGAAATTTACCAGCACAACCTTAACAGAGTCTCGTACAGCAGGTGAAAGGCTCACCTTTTCCTCCAGTTCGCTGATTGTTTTAGACGCCACGTTGCCTGCGTTCATAGCGGGAAAATTTGAGTTCGGCCTTTGTGCCGTTGCAATCATTGATGCCACCGTTAGCCCGATTGTAAAAATGATGTTTTTTTTCATAGCTTTTAGCTTACGTTGAATGTTTTTACTCGTAGCGCAACGCTTCTATGGGGTCCAGGTAGGCTGCCTTACGGGCCGGATACCAGCCAAAGAACATACCCGTTGCGGCGCATACAATAAACGATATAATAATAGATGCGGATGTAATCAGTACCGGCCAGTTCAGTATGGACGAAACTAGAATGGAAGCAGTAACCCCCAACATTATTCCAATAATACCGCCAACCAGACTAATGATTACTGCTTCCAGCAAAAACTGAAACGTGATATCAATTCCCCGTCCACCAATAGCCATGCGTAAACCAATTTCCCGGGTCCGTTCAGTTACCGAAACAAACATGATATTCATTATTCCAATACCACCAACCAGCAATGAAATTCCTGCAATTGATGCAAGCAGGGCCGTTAGCATTTCAGTTACGGAGCTGAGTGTTTTAATCATTTCTTCCTGTGATCGAATCTCAAAGTCATCCTCGTCAGAATCCCGTAGTTTATGTGTTGATCTTAAAACCTGAGAAATTTCAGATATTGCCTGGGCGGATGTGTTTTCATCAGTTGATGAGGCGTAAATACTTTGAACATGGGTAACGGCCAATATCCTTTTTTGAATGGTGGTGTAGGGTGCAAGGATAATATCATCCTGATCCTGCCCGAAGTTATTCTGGCCTTTTTCGTCGAGCACCCCAATCACCGTAAATGGTATTCCCTTAAACCTAACAGATTTTCCAATAGGTGATGATCCGTCGGGGAAAAGGTTACTTATAACTGTTTTGCCCAGTAAGCATACCTTGCTGGCCCTGGCCACATCAGAATCAGTAAACATTACTCCATCCTTAACCGATAAGTTGCGGATTTTGAGAAATGCAGCGCTCACGCCCTGGATGGATGTTGGCCAGTTTTTCCCCCCGCTAATTACCTGTCCGCTGCTGCTTACCAAAGGCGATACGGCGGCTACGCTTGGACACTGCTTTTCAATCATCTTGGCATCGGAAATTTTAAGGGTTTGCATACTGCTAAAATCCATTCTGACACCGCCCTGCATATCGCTGTACGGACGAATGAATATCATGTTGGTACCCATGCTTGATAGTTCCGCCCGAATACTTTGCTTTGAACCCTGACCTATGGCAAGCATGGTAATTACAGATGCTATGCCAATAATAATCCCCAGCATGGTCAAGAATGTCCGCATTTTATTCTTTGCCATTGCCATCAGGGCTATCTTCACCAAATTGGTTATATTCATGCTTGCTGCTAATTATCGGCGTTTACGGGTAAATTCTCCAAATACCAGCTTGCTGCTTTAGGGCTTTCCACCGGATCGTCTTTTACAATGTGCCCATCTCTCAGGGTTATGGTTCTTTTGCTGAGCGAGGCGATATCGGGTTCGTGGGTAACAAAAACGATAGTTTTCCCGCTCTGGTTCAGCCGTTGAAATAAATCCATGACATCGTAGCTGGTTTTTGAATCTAAATTGCCTGTGGCTTCATCGGCTAAAATCATTACGGGGTCGTTTACCAAAGCTCTGGCAATTGCCACCCGTTGCTGCTGCCCGCCCGATAGTTGATTTGGGGTATGCCCCATCCTATTTACTAGGTCAACGGCTTTAAGGGCCGAAATTGCCCGCTCGCGGCGCTCCTTGTAGGATATCTTTGAGTTGTAGAGTAGTGGGAGTTCTACATTCTCTAGTGCGGATGTACGTGGCAGCAGGTTGAACGATTGAAAAACAAAACCAATTTTCTGATTTCTTAATCGGGCTAGTTCATTTTTTGATAGCTGGGCTACCGAAACGCCATCGAGTAGGTAATTGCCCGATGTTGGCTTATCCAAACATCCCAGAAGATTCAGCAATGTTGATTTCCCGGAACCGCTAGCACCCATTATAGTTAAAAATTCTCCCTTTTTGACTACGAACGATACGCCACAAAGCGCTTTTACAGTTTCGCTGCCAACTATAAATTCACGTTTAATGTTGTCTAGGTTAATAATCTCGTCCATGTTGAAAGAATTGAATTTACTTACGACGTTTTTTTGGTTTTATTTCCTTGCGGAGGTTTCGGCATAAAAGGACTTCCGCTTTGAGATTGTTGAGTTCCGTTTGTTCTCTTTACCTTTGAAGCTCCAATAATAACGCTATCGCCCAAACTCAAACCTGATAGCACTTCTATGCGCGCTCCGTCTTCTAAGCCGGTTTCCACGAATCGGGGTTCAATGGTGTTCCCCTTTTTTATCCAAACAACCTTAACGTTCTCGGATTTTGAGTCAAATTCACCTTGAGGCTGATGATTGGCAGAAATATCCCCGCCACTCATTGGCGGTGGCATACCGTGTGGCCCATTGTTGCCGTTTTTACCCGGTGGCTCCGGGAACTGTTGTATTGTAAATATTTCTGCCAACTCCTGTGTTGGCTCAAACTGTAGGGCCTTGGGTACAACCAGTAATGTATTCTTGGCTTCAAGAATAATTATTTCGATGCTGGCCGTTAGCCCGGGCATCAACTTCAATTCTTTGTTAGGCGCTTCAATGATTACGGTATATGTAACAACATTTGATGTGGTGGTGGGTTGTAGCCTGATTTGGGTAACATTACCTGAGAATGTATCGTTTGGGAAGGCATCAACCGTAAACTTTACCGGTTGCCCAACCTTAACTTGCCCAATATCAGCTTCGTCCACATCAGCCTCAACCTGCATTTTTGTGAGATCACGGGCAATTGAGAAGAGCGTGGGGGTGCTGAAACTTGCTGCAACCGTTTGCCCTTCCTCTACGCTTTTGTTTAATATTACCCCGTCAATTGGTGAGTATATGTAGGCATAAGACAGGTTAACCTCGGCCTGTTCTAGTTTTGATTTTAGCTGATCTACGTTAGCGCTGGCGTTGTTGTACTGATATTGAACTTCCTCAAATTCAACATCGCTTACAAGTGAATCCCGGTATAATTTTTCTGTGCGACTAAAATTTTGCCTGCGATAATTTAGCTCATTTTCGGCCGAAGATAAACTTGCTTTTGATTGTAAAACCTGAGCCTTTAAGGTCGATCGGTCAAGTTCGGCAAGCAGCTGCCCCTTTTTTACCGCATCGTTATAGTCAACATATATTTTATCGATAACGCCAGAAACCTGTGTTCCAACGTCAATTTCATCAATGGGCTCAACCGTTCCGGTGGCAGTTACCGTATTCATTATATTGCCGGTAGTAACAGTAGCGGTGTTGAGGGTTAAAACATCGCTTTTTTTACTTCTGAAAATTACTACTCCTACGACTGTTAGAACTAGTGAAAATCCTATGATCAATAATTTTTTCTTCATACCTTGAAAATTGGATTACCCATGTAAAAATCTAATATTTTCCGGTTTAGTATTGCGGAATACTTGGCCTGAGTGTACTCTGCCCTAGCGTTCAGAAACGTTGTTTTTGCTTCAAGGAGTTCCACTGTGTTGA
>JBFXEO010000064.1:0-12961 GCA_050180015.1 Bacteroidales bacterium
TGGCAGCTCGCTGGGCTTAAGCCGGTACATGGCGGCGGTTGTCCCCTTCATGGCCGTGATGGCAACCCGGGGGTTAATCCTATTCTCGCTGATGTTCCAGATACTTTTCAAACGGGAGTGGATTAGGGTGCTGGCTTTAATCCTTGGCGTTTTTTCAGTAATTCACATTCCCTTTGTTATTCAAAACTATCCCATCGCCCTCGATGCCACATCGAAAACCCTGAAAACAGCCTCGGAATGGATAAAGACAGAAGAATTTGATAATGCCAAAATATTCTACACGGATCCTATCTTCTACTTCCTACACGGTATAAATCCCTTTGATGCAACCAAGAGTCAATCATCATTCAACAGCTCCACCAATCCCAGTGAAGGCATGAAAAATGGTGATCTACTAATTTACGATGAACATTTTTCTCCTATTGCCGGGGTAGAGCTGGATAAGTTGACAAGCAACCCCGAGCTTAAACTCTTAAAAACATTCGATCCTACCGTACCCACCCTTGTATTTCACAGGCTATACCGCGTAGCAGTATTCCAAAAGGTTGAGGAGGACAGCGCTGTAGCATCCCATAATATTAGCGTTCTGAATGACGAAGAGAAAACTTTCAGCCCAATTATTTCATTTGATTTTGATAGCACTGTCTTTCAGCCCGAGTCTCGTTTTATCGGCTCATCAAAAATCAACCCGAACAAGTATTTGCGGGTAAAACGTTCGCGGGAATTCTACCTGACCAACCATTTTGAGCTGGATAGCGTGTCGTTCGTACCCCCATTTGAGCTGCAAGTTGCAATGAGGTTATTTATGAAAACACCCGATGAGAAGTTAAAATACTACGTTGAAGTAAACAAAATGGGCGAAATTATAGCCAAAGATTTTGATATAGATATTCCCTATAATGGTAATCCTGAAGAATGGCATAACCTTAAATTTAAGGTTCTAATTCCGGAAATAACCAGCCCTGATGGCGTTAAAATAAGCACCCGCGTTTGGAATAAAAGGAAAGGAGAGTATTTAATTGATGATTACAGGGTAAGCTATAGAACAAAATAGAATATTCCGGTAAGCTATTACAAAACAGCTAATTTAGCGTGAGCCCGGGGTAAAATACTATTTTCAACACTACCCTGAATTTCGTTGAAGGGGGAAAAGATGCATGTAAAATGCAACTGGTGGTTTTCAGCAAACCGTTCGGGTTTTAAGTATTATTTTGGTGTGACACCTATCATTTAATTCACACTTTGAAAATCATTTCATTTTATTTATCCGCTAAAATATCCCATGAAAAAATTGAATGTTTTATACATTGTAATCGCATCTTTACTCTTCTTATATACTCTGGTAAGAGCCTATTGTGTCCCTCCATATTTTGATGAACTTTTTTCATTCTTCACCTACATACAAACAGGGAATTTCATTCCATACGCTGCCCATACAAATGCCAACAACCATGTTTTAAACTCGTTTCTATCCTACCTGTTTACATCGGCCTTTGGCGAAAATTTTTTCTTCGTCCGTTTGGCCAGCACCCTCAGCATTGTTATTTTTATGGCCTACCTATGGAAGCTCAGACAATTTATTGGGTCCAAATATGTAAGTTTTATTCTTTTCATAGTTCTTATAACATCAACTTATTTAACGGATTTCTTTATTCTATCGAGAGGCTACGGCATTTCTATGGCATTTCTGGTAGCAGCATCATTCCATCTGATCAACTACAGCCATACCGGCAACAGGAAAGAAATTTACTACACCCTCTTTTTCTCAATCGTAGCATTGTGGTCCAACTTATCGTTAGTGGTGCCAGCGCTGGTAATTTGGGGAATGGTTTTTATCGTTTACCTGCAAAACAACAAACCGGCAACCTTTAAAGAGCCGATGCTTGCTCTATACAAACCATACACAGTATTCTTTATTCCATTGCTGTTGGGGATTCTCTATTCGTTCAAGCTTAAAAGTTCGGGAAGCCTATACTTTGGTTCCGATGGCGGATTAATTGATGCTGTTTTCGTGAAACTATCGGCGGAAATTGCCGGCTCATACTTTTACGGCAGAATAATGCTTGTACTGCTGACAATAATATATACGGTATCAATACTCCTAAACATTATTGGTAAGCAGCTAAAAAATGCGAACTTGCTCGTTCAGACGCTATTCTGGGGAACTATTGTTGGCTACCTTTTAATGCACAATATTCTAGGGGTAAAATATCCCCAAGAAAGGGCTGCGCTACAGATTTACGTCTTATTTATCATTTCATTATTCTTCGCAATTGATAACATCAGACCCAATTATTTAAAATACTTATTCCCCCTGCCAACGCTCATGGTAACCATCCAATTTATCTGGCTATTTAATTTTACCCACATTCAGCATTGGAAGAATCAAACTGTACCATACGCCTTTTACCAAAAGATTTACGGTTGGCAACAACAAAACAACAACATAAAACCAACCATTGCGGGGCATGGATTACTCGGAAAAGTATTGGATTACTACGATTACAAAAATGGAGGGCTTTTAAATAGTACAAAAGATGATACTTCCCCCAGCAAAATCGCAGATTTTATAATTACAAATGACTGGAATAGCAATATCCAAAATTACGACACGCTAATTTATGTAAAAGAGACTTCGGTGTGTTTGCTGGCAAGAAAAGAACCAACCGCATGGGAACCATTCCTAAATGAAACAGCTAAAGATACCGTCATTCAGGGCAATTTCTATACTATGCTGGAAATTCCCGCCAAAGAACTTGTAAATCAACCCGTAAGCGTTGACGTTTCATTCAATATACAATCGGACAATTATCCCTTCCTGGGATTTTTGGTTTGCTCTGCAACCACTGCCGACAATGAGAAAGTTGCATACACCGATGTAAACTTACAGACTGTAAAATCAGACATAAGGGTACGAAACACTATTCATAGAAGATTATTTTTTGAGGCAATACCAGCAAATGCCGAAAAATTAGATATTTACCTATGGGTACTAAAAAACAAAAAGGGGGTAACCCTATCCAATGTTGAAATCAAACTTCAAAAAAGCGTATAAACTTGCATAGCACGTCTATGCTATCCTTACCTCCCGCTAAATTCATATCTAACGTTCCTTCGGCTGTATTCTCCAGCAATACCATCCCGCGTTAAAAACAAACTTATTAAGGTAGAAAAAGATTCGCTTTGGCGTCTCTGCCCCAATAAAGCTAACCCCGTGTTGGTGGCCAGTTTTTGTTTTTTCTGAGTCTATTCGCTAAAACCTACCAGCCCCCAATCTATATACTTTATGTGCTGCAATCCGAATGGTTTCAAATTTACTGTCAACGCGGAATAATAGCTCTTGGCTAAATCAATCTATTCCGATATAAAAAAACCGTCGATAAAATTAGCCCCAACATCGTTGTAAATACTTTGGTAAAAACGCCAAATCGTTGTAAATTTGAAAAGGGAATTTTCCGTGAACTTCGTTAGAGAAGCAAGGATTACATTGAATTTATACTAGCTCTGCGTTGTGGGATAAACTTTTTAAACATACAGCAATGGCACTAACAACTCATTGTCAGAATGCAAAAAGTAATGGGCAAGTGGGGATATTCTTCCTTCACCTGATATTTTTACTACTAATAATGGCCCTTTTCCTTTTGGTTATTGAACTTATAGGAGGTAAGTTAAGCTGGTTTTACTACTCAAAATACTATGTAATATTAATTCCGCTAACCGTTATTCTACCAGTAATTGTAGCAACTACCACAGCTTTTTCGTACAAAAAGGTTTTGCTTACAATTTCTCCGGCCTCGCATGTCAATCAGGAAAAAATAATGGAATTCTTCTACAAGGAAGCGTATAAAATTGTTCAGCAGGATAAAAGCAAGGTGGTTTTTGAACGGTCAAGGTTTTTACCCCGATTCCTATGCCTGAATGTTGACAAACCATACGTTGAAGTTACCCCAACCGAGGTGAGAATTTACATGCTTAAACGGTTATCGCTGGTATTTACCCCTCAGCTACAGTTCGGTAAACGTTTCGAAATTAACCCAGAGTCTGCCACCCCCAATGCGTAGCTATCCGGTTTTACTGCTCGATGATACCAAATGCCGTGAGAATATTCGGACAATGGCCGCCAAGGCAAGGCAGCGCAACTTAATTTTTCGGCCTCACTTTAAAACACACCAGAGCTTGGCAATCGGTGAATGGTTCAGAGATGCCGGTGTTAATAGCATTACGGTTTCATCGGTACAAATGGCAGAATACTTTGCCCAAGGGCACTGGAATGATATTACGGTAGCCTTCCCGGTAAGCTATTGGGAGGTAGAGCACATCAACAACCTGTCAAAGAGGGTTTCGGTAAACGTGCTTACCCCATCGGCCTCAAGCCTGATGAAAGTAGCTGCCCTTATCGACAAGAATGTAGGAATTTTCATTGAGGTTGACGTTGGGCACGAACGATCGGGCGTTAACCCGGAAAATACCCGTGAAGTTGCCATAATGGTAAACCTCATAGAAAAAGCAAACCTAAAATTTAAAGGATTCCTAACCCATGCTGGCCATACGTACCAGGCAAAATCGCCCGATGAGGTTTTATCTATACATAACAACGCCATGGGTAAACTGGCCCGGCTCAAATCGTTCTGGAAGGAGTCGCACCCCAATATCCTTGTCTCCTACGGCGATACCCCTTCATGCGCCATCTCGGATGATTTCTGGGGTATCGATGAAATTCGACCCGGGAATTTTGTTTTTTTCGATGTAATGCAAAACCACATAGGGTCGTGCAAGCCCTCCAACATTGCGCTTAGCGTTGTATGCCCGGTGGTGGATATAAACCGAACCAGAGGAGAAGCCCTGGTGCATTGCGGTGCGGTTCATCTCTCAAAGGATTTCTTACATCTCCCCTCCGGAGAGATTTCATTCGGGGCGGTTTGTACTTTAAGCAACACTGTAAGAAGTGCCCCCATTGATGGGCTTTACCTAAAATCGCTGAGTCAGGAGCATGGAATTATAGCCAGCGTTACAGGTTCATTCCCCTTTGAAATTGGCGATTTACTGGCAATTTTACCCATTCACAGCTGCCTGACCGTTGATTTGATGGGTGAAATGGTTTGTCCTGATGGTACGATAATCCCCACTATGCACCAGCGTACATTTCATTGAGATGAAAATCGAGTAAACTGGATACGCTCTACGGTATTCTAATCCCCAGAAAAGTAACATCATCAACCTGAACATTGCTTCCTTTCCACTGAGCGAACGACTCCATAAGATGATCCTTTTGCTTATTCATGGGCAGCGTGGCTATACCGCATAGGATTGTCCTTAGCTCGTTATACCGAAATTTCTTCCCGTTTGGACCGCCAAACTGGTCGGTATAGCCATCGGTAAAAATGTACAAGCAATCACCCTCCAGCAGCTGAACGCTATGGGTAGAGAATGGGCTACGGCCTAGGAAATAACCTATTGATTGCTTATCGCATTTTACCTGGTAAAGCGTGTAATCTGTGGATTTCTGCAGGATTACCGATGATGGTGCCGGATCAGCAGCTTTTCGCAAAACATGAAGGTATATGTTGGCTCCGGCAAATTTCAACTCTCTGGTTTTGGGGTTGTAGTTGCAAAATCCCACATCCATTCCATCAAATATTTCGGCTCCTTCACGTTGCTCAAACGAGTTATGGAATAACTCATTCAGCTGATTGAGCACTTCGCCCGGATGGGTTTCGCCCAGTTCGCTTACAATATGGTTCAGTCCAAACGTTCCTATTATACTCATAAAGGCACCAGGGGCGCCATGCCCGGTACAATCGGCCACGGCAAAGAGTATTTGATTATCAACCATTTTTAACCAGTAAAAATCGCCGCTCACCAACTCTTTGGGAAGAAATATAAGGAAGGAATCTTGAAAAAAGTCCTCGGGTTGCTGTGCCGAATGCAGAATTGCCTTTTGAATTCTCCGGGCATAGTTTAAACTATCGGTAATATCCTTGGTTCTATTCTCCAGCATATTTTTTTGCCGTTCTATTTCGGTTTTTTGCTCTGTTAAAAGGGTATTGGCCCTTTTTTTATGCTGGAATTCCCTGAACGCAAACAGTATTACTCCAAACGCAAGAACAAGAATAATCACCAGTAACGTTTGCTTTTGTTTTTCCTGCTCCAATTTCTCACTGTTGCTAATTAGCTGTTCTTTTTGAGCTGATATTTCTTTCTCCTTTAGCCTGATGAGAGCCTGATTCTCCAAACGGTTTGCCTCGCTAATTTTTTGTTGATTAAACAAGCTGTCGGTTATGGACACGTAACGGCTTAGGTAGGCGTAAGCCTGATTTTGTTGCCCGCTTTGTCCGTATATTTTAGCCAGGCCTTTATAGGCCCGGCGGATAAAGTTGTTTAGATTCCCCTCTCGGGCTACCTTCAAGCAACGATTGTAGCATTCAACCGCCTTAACGCTATTGCCCAACAGGTGGTATGCATCGCCCAAAACGCTGAAAGTCAAAGACAACCCATACCGATCGTTGCCAACCATCTGCTCCTGCGCCACCCCTGTCAACAAATCGATGGTTGAGCTGTATTTGCGGTTACAGTTATTTACTACTCCAAGGTAGGTTTGACACCTGTTATAATATTTCGGGCTTACTGATTTTAAAGATTTCATGGAGCGGTTAAGGTCATTTTGCGCCTCAAAAAGTTTATCCCTTTGGATTTCAAGGTTCGACAGGCTCAAGTAAGCCAAACCAATATTTAACGAATCGTTATACTGCCCTAGAAGGGCAATTGCCTTTTCGAGGTAGGATTGTGCCGTTGTGTTGTTTCCCAGCTCAGTATGCACAACTCCCTGCGCCCGGTATATTTTGGCCAAACTCAGCGAATCTCCTGTAGTTTTAAAAAACTCAATGGCATTTAGGTTAATGTCCATGGCATCCGAGAACCTACCCAAATATTCCTCTGCTTGGCTAATTGAAAGCATGTACCATGTTATTTTAGCAGTATCGCGTATTGCCTGGCTAAGTTTATAGCCATTATATAGGTATTCAGTGGATTCCCAGATCAAATCTTTGGCAAAATGGATTTCGGCAAGAAGCCGGTAAACGATTTCCGTTTGCTGCTCCCGGCCTACCTCGTAGGCAAAAATCAACGCCTGGTTGGCGTTAATCAGCGCATCTTCGTAATTGTCTGATTTGTAGTAAAACTTAGCCTTTGCGGTAAGCGCATCAACCAGCCCAGACCTGTTCCCCGACCTTTCGTATTCTCCGATTCGCAGGTTTAACTCACTCAACGAATCGTTTTTAATACCGGAACTATTGCTGGCCAGAGCATGGCCGGTTAACAACATCTCGCCCGAGAAACAAAATACGAAAAATAGAGCTGTGAAAAAAGATATGAAGCGGTTGTTGTTGTTATCCATTTCAAATCACCGATTAGCCGTTTGAAAAAATTTAAGGTTAGCTATGTACAATTATACAAAATTAACCATTACCAAGTATTTGGTTCACTAAATTTAGTAACGAGCCTGCGGCAATTGGCTTTGCTAAATAGTAGTCGCACCCTGAATTTAGTGCCTTCGTTTTTTCCTCGGATAGTGCGTATGCAGTTTGGGCAATAATGGGTATGCCCGGAATATGCTTTTTTATTTTCTTAGTGGCCTCAAAGCCATCCATTTCCGGAAGCTGCATATCCATCAGTATCAAGCTAATATTCGCTCTATGCATTATACAATCGACTGCCTCGATGCCATTAATAGCCCTAAAGATATTCAGCCCAGTGGGTTTTAGCAGTTCGTTTAGGTACTGAAAGTTGGCATCGTTATCCTCGGCAATAAGAATTGATTTTCCCCTGAAGTTGGCGAGTATTATTTCGCCGTTACCATCGCTAATATCCTGTTGGGTATTCTTTAAGTCAGGGATAATTAAGGGCAGGTTGAAAAAGAATGTAGAACCCACATTGGGTTCCGACTCCACCCAAATACGCCCCCCCATCAGCTCCACCAGTTTTTTAGAAATAGCCAAGCCCAGCCCAGTCCCTCCAAACTGGCGCGTTGCAGAGTTATCTGCCTGCCTAAATCTGTCAAAAATAATTGATTGCTGCTCAAGGGTAATTCCTATTCCGGTATCTTTCACGTAAAACTGAATGGTAGCGTTGTTGGGTATAATGTAACCAAATTCAATGCTACCAGTAAAGGTAAATTTAAGGGCATTGCTCAGAAGATTCAGCAATACCTGTTTTAAGCGGTAACCATCGCAATGAAGCCATTGCATATTACCGGTTGGGCTTTGCTGCCGGACAATTTGTACATTCTCCTTTTTCAGCCGTTTTTTATCGGCAATACAGAAGTGCTGCAGTTCTTCAAGGAGCTCGTCAATGTTGGTAGAACCGCGCTTAATTTTAAGCTGCCCGGCTTCAATTTTTGCCAAATCAATAATATCGTCAACCAGGGTTAATAGTAATTTACCATTATTGACAATGTGCTGGGTGTATGAGCTTCTTTTATCCGCACTCAGGTCAGTTCGGGCAACAAGTTCAGAAAATCCGAGGATAGCATTCATAGGGGTGCGAATTTCGTGGCTCATATTTGCCAGAAATGCCGATTTTAGCTTATCGGATTCTACGGCCTTTTCCTTGGCCAAAACCAGCTCTTCTTCGTACTCTTTATGCTGGATGCTGGTGGCTATTTGTATTGATATAAAGTTCAGAATATCCAAATCGTTACTACTGAAAGCTTCATTACTACTGTAATCCTGAACAACTATTACCCCAATTACTTCGTTTTTTGCCACTAACGGTACTCCCATGCAGCACTTTGCCTGCGGCCCAAAATGCTCAAAATCATACTTCTTTTGAAACCTGGCAATTTGCCGATGATTCAGCACTACGGCCTTTCCTGTTTGCGCCACCCATAAGGCAAAAGTATTCCCTACAGGGTAAATCTGCTGAATATTATGCTTATCGGACTGATACGCTAAATTCAGGTTAAGCCTGAACTTATCGTAAAGTACAATGTATAAATTGCTGGCATCAAAAAGATTGTTTAACTCACTTTGAATGGTTCTGTAAAACTGGTCAAGTTTTTTTGATTCAATCTCCAGCTGTGAAATATTTAGCAAAGCCTTATTAATTTTTTTCTGCCTATACTCGTCGGTAATATCCTTTAACCAAACGATGTAACTTTTATTTTTTTTCGATTCAACAGTTTTAACTAATGCGTGAAAACGAATGCCCGTCTTTTCGTAGAAATGGGTAAACTCCATATCATGCAAACGGGTGATGCTTTTAATTTGAGGGAATACAGCTTGAATTTTAACACCTCTGAGGTCATGCAGGTTAGTAATGTCGAGTATCAGGCTCGTGTTTTGAAGAATAATTCCTTTTGAACTTACAACCAACCCATATCCCGGAATGCTTTCGAACACACCGGGAAAATTATCATCAATTTCCATCGGAGAACAGTCTTTAGCGTCAATTAGAATATAAATATAGCATTTATTCAGATATTAAAAAGCGTTTAACCAATTTTCAAATTCGAAATTATACGAAATTTGTTCAACTTTTCATCATCCTTTGAAATTTCTTGTCCCTAAAAAAATGATGGATTTTTAGGAGCGTTGTAAACTTCGCCCTATTTTCGTAAAAAAAAGCAAATGCGACGACAACACCTATATATCTTACTTTTAGGAGTTTCTCTCTCATGCGGAAATAACCCCGGCAAAAGAATCGGCCAGCCTACGCCAATGGCCAACCCGGTAAAATACGCCAAAGGCTTCCTTACCGGTAAAACTGATACATCAACAGTGGTAGAAATTTTTAATCCGTGGCAGGGTGCGCTAGGTGTTCAGCTTAGCTATCAACTAATTCCACGTAAAAACTTTAAAGAGTTGACCACCGATTCGTGCATAACCATCCCGGTTCCCTTGCGGCGTGTTGTGTGCATGTCAACCAGCTACTTGGCATACATTGAGGCTTTAAATGGTAGCGAGGGCATTGTGGGTATATCTGGCACCGGCTACGTTTATAGCGAAAAAATTAACTCGCTGATTGGCAACGGGAAGATACTTGATGTTGGCTACGACCAAGGCTTAAATTACGAACGCATTGCCCAGCTCAAGCCCGATGTTGTACTATGCTATGGAGTTGGATCAGAATCAATTTCGTACCTCAGCAAGCTAAAAGAAATGGGCATTAGGTTAATGTTCATCGGCGATTACCTGGAATCAGACCCGCTCGGCAAAGCGGAATGGATAAAAGTTTTTGGTTGCCTGCTGGGTCAGGAACAAAGGGCCGATTCAATATTTACGGCAGTTGAACACGGCTATCGTACAAATCAATGTTTAGCATCGGGCATAACCGAAAAACCCACGGTTTTTCTCAATTTGCCATACCGCGATGTTTGGTATTTTCCGGGGGGTAACAACTATTTGTCGAAATTGATTAGCGATGCCGGTGGAAATTACATATTTAGCCACCTTACCGGCAGCGTTAGCTACCCGGTTAGCTTTGAGAAATCCCTTGAGGGTGCCTTAAACTCTGATATTTGGATAAACACAGGAACTGCCATGAGTTTGAATGATATAGAAGAGTTTGATAGCAGGCTTGTGAATGTTCCACCCTTTAAAAACTCCAGGGTTTTCAACAATAACCAAAGGCTAAGCCCAGGTGGCGGAAATGATTTTTGGGAATCGGGGGCACTTCGTCCCGATCTAATACTTCACGACCTTATGGCCATTTTACACCCAGAAATGGTAAAGGATAGCAACCTATACTACTACCGAAAGCTAAGGTAAAGTAAATCAGATACCATGCAACCCATCAGCAAAGCAAAGCTCTTTTTCACGGTTACAATTATTGCAATTGTAATACTGGTATTCCTGGAGTTGCTGCTGGGCTCTGTTAGCATTCCCTTTGCCGACGTGATAAAATTTATTTCTGCAGGCAGCGCATCAAATACTGTAAACCAAAGTATTCTCCTAAATTTTCGACTCCCCAAAGTTATAACTGCCATGCTGGCTGGTTCGGCACTAGCCGTAAGCGGTTTGCAAATGCAAACCGTCTTCCGGAATCCGCTGGCAGGCCCTTATGTTCTGGGAATTAGCTCCGGAGCCAGCCTAGGCGTGTCAATTGTAGTGTTAAGTTCGTCGGCATTAGGGCTATCGTTCTGGTTGGGGAGAATTGGAATTGTACTTGCGGCGTTAACAGGATCCATGCTGATACTTTTGCTAATACTGGCCATATCTGTTAGAGTTCGCGACATCATGACCATACTTATCCTGGGTATGATGTTTGGTTCTGCCGCATCGGCGGTTACCAGTATTCTCCAGTATTTCAGCGATGAATCGTCGCTAAAAACTTATGTAATATGGACGATGGGCAGTTTGAGTGGTGTTAGCGGTAGCCAGATATGGCTATTTGTTGGATTAGTTTTACTGGGACATATTCTTGCACTCTCCTCTGCCAGACCCTTGAATGTACTTAGTTTAGGCGAAAACTATGCCCGATCGTTAGGCTACCGGGTTGAACGGGTAAGGTTCATGGTTTTCCTTTCCACCAGCTTGCTGGCGGGAACTACAACTGCCTTTTGCGGACCTATCGGATTTATTGGGATTGCCGTTCCTCACATTGTCCGCATAGCAATTCGTACTGCCAACCATGCTGTACTTATCCCGGCAACGTTTACTTTAGGTATTGCCGTAATGCTTGTTTGCGACCTAATTTCGCAACTTCCCGGGTACGATATTGTGCTGCCAGTTAACTCTGTTGCCGCATTGATGGGAATACCGGTAGTTGTTTATATCATATTTAGAAACAAAAAAATATCCCCCGTATAATGAATTTCAAAGAAAAGATAAGGATCAAAGATTTACGGGTTGGATATGCAACATCAAATCAGAATGGTTTTTCCTACCCAACCATTAACTGCAACGCAATGGAGGCTGAGCTAATTGCCCTGGTTGGCAGAAACGGGATAGGCAAAAGCACTTTATTGCGTACTATTGCAAAACTTCAACCAATACTCTCCGGGCAGATAGGCATTACGGGCCAATCAATTGAAACTGTTGGAATATCCGTATTTGCCCGCTTGGTCAGCTTTATACCAGCAGAACCAGTGCACTCGCCCAACACAACGGTAGCTGATTTTGTCAGCCTGGCCAGGTATCCCTACCACGGCTGGTTCGATTCCTTGAATAGTGACGATGAACAGGCCATTGAGAATTCGTTAATTGCTGTAAATATGCTAAGCTATAAGCATCGGTTTATAGATAGGCTGAGCGATGGAGAACGCCAACGGGCGATGATTGCCTTTGCAATTGCACAGGATACCCCAATTATCCTGATGGATGAACCTACCGCTTTTCTGGATTTACCCAACAAGTTTGAGGTTATAAGGTTGCTGAAAGAGCAGTCGAAGCTGGGAAAAACAGTTATTCTCTCCACCCACGACCTGCAAACAGCCTTTGGTTTGGTTGATACAATTTGGCTGATGTTACCCGACGGAATTAAAGTAGGAGCACCGGAAGATATTGTACTCTCCGGATCGATTAACCAGCTAATGGAGGAAACATCCGTATCGTTCGATCTTTCCACGGGACAGTTCTTATACAGGCAGCTACGCTCGCATGCTGCCCAGATTGCTGCCGAAGACAATAAACTTTACCAATGGACTAAACATGCGCTTGAACGCATTGGATATACAATTCCGGCCAATAATCCGGATGAAAACTCTTTGCTGGTTGAGGTAACGGACTCTGAGGGACGGGTGCAATGGTGCCTAAACCAGCTAGCACATAAACCCACCTTCGATTCCCTGAAAGATTTATGCCTGTTTATCAAACAGCTGTAAAGCACGTCATCTTATATAAAAATTATCTGCATCAAGATGGGCCGGGAAGCTATCCCTAACACTCTTTAAATAGCCGAGTGATACTGGAGCGCTGATAGTCTCCTCTGAATTAGGCTTTGCCAATGCAATTATTTTGCCCATAGG
>JBFXEO010000065.1:0-12826 GCA_050180015.1 Bacteroidales bacterium
CCTCTGGAATAAAGATACTGTTAGCATCAATATCCTTTACTAGGAACTCTCCACTTTTAAGGTTTACTTTTTCCATTAGTTTGAAAGGTTATTTTGTTTTGTTATAATCCAAGTGACATTACGATTAGCTCAGCAATATCGTAATTCTTCATTTTCTCTTCCTGATTCTTGTACTTTATACCATCGGTCATCATTGTCATACAGAAAGGACAGGCGGTTGCAATGATATCGGGATTTACCTTTAGTACATCTTCCATACGCTCAAGGAATACTTCCTTATCGCCTTTTTCTGCTTCCTTGAACATTTGAGCCCCACCGGCACCGCAGCAAAGAGCAAAACTCTTGTTGCGCTCCATTTCTACAACCTCGCCCGATACCGATTTAATCACTCTACGTGGCTCATCGTACATATCGTTAGCACGGCCTAAGTAGCAGGGGTCGTGGTAGGTAATACGCGAATTTTTGAAAGTGTCGGTATTTACCTCAAGTTTTCCTTTTTTGATGAACTTATCAAGTAGTTCAACATAGCTGATTACCTCGTAGTTTCCACCTAAGTCGGGATACTCATTCTTGAAAATATTGAAGCAGTGAGGGCAAATGGTGATGATTTTTGTAATCTCGTATGCCTTGAAAAGTTCAATATTTTGTAGCGCTTGCATTTGGTAAAGCATTTCGTTACCTGCACGGCGAGCTGGGTCGCCAGTACAGGTTTCTTCCTTCCCAAGCACGGCATAACTAACATTTAGGTAGCTAAGTATTTTTGCAAAAGCACGTGTTACTTTCTTGTAACGGTCGTCGTAAGCACCTGCGCAACCAACCCAGAATAAATACTCGGGTTTCTCACCACGGGCAAATAAATCGGCCATTACAGGGACTTCTATTTTACGTGTTTCCATATTTGTTGTTCGTTAATCGTGAGACGTTAATCGTTAAATGTTTATTTTGTTATTTAACATCCTAAGCACCTAACGGCAACATCCTATTATACATTGATTTCCAAATCCTTTGTCCACAAAAGCCTATCCTCGGGCGAGTACTGCCAAGGAGCACCATTGTTCTCAATATTGTTGAACATTGCCTTAATCTCGCCTGGAGCAGAACCTTCTTCCATTACAAGGTAGCGGCGCATATCAACAATTAAGGATGGTTGGTTAATGTTGATAGGACATTCTTTTGCGCAGGCATTACAGGTTGTACAAGCCCAAAGTTCCTCCTCCGAAACGTAGTCGCGTACCAAAGATTTTCCATCGTTGAAATCTTTATTCTTTAGCAGTTGAGGGCCTTTTTCCTTCATACGGGCACGCAAATCCATCATAACTTTGCGTGGCGATAATTTTTTGCCAGTTGTATTTGCAGGGCAAACCGAAGTACAACGTCCGCACTCGGTACACGACAATGAGTTGAAGTAGTTGTTCCACATTACGTCTTCAGCATCCTTAACGCCAAAACGCTCAATAGGAGCATCGGTTGCAGGAGCGGCAAATGCTGCATTTGGATCCATCATCAACTTAACCTCGCGGGTTACGTTGTCCATATTTTTAAGCTTGCCAAGAGGTTCCAGTCTTGATATAAACGTGTTTGGAACCGACATAAACACGTGGAAGTGTTTGGAGTAGGGAAGGATATTGGCAAATACAAAAATCAAAAGGATGTGTGTCCACCAGAATACTTGGTACATAACGAATGTAGATTCTATAGACATTCCGGAATATAATCCGGTGAGATGTTGGCTAACAGGGTAAATTCCATAGAGTTCTCCGTTGGTTGATGCTGTGTAACTTACATAAGCCGCATTCATGCCCATAAGCGATATCATCAGGATTAGGATGATTGTTAACGCGACATTGGCATCAACGTGCGAAATCTTTTTCATCTCAATTCCTTCGAATCTCTTGATGTGTAAGAATATTCTGCGGATTAGGAATATTACTATTGATATGGCAACGAGCAGTGCAAAAATATCGCCCGATGCCATCAGGAAATCGTAAAACCATCCTAGAAAGCTTAGGGATTTTTCCATTTTGAATAATCCGTCAATCACCATTTCGATGCTTCCAAATAGAATTATACAGAAGCCCCAGAATACCGTGGCGTGAAAAAATCCAATCACAGGCCGACGGAAAATTTTTGTTTGCCCAAAGGCAATTTCAAGCATAAGCATAAAACGCTTACCGAGATTTTTTATAGGGAATCCCTTTCGGGTTAATGAAAAGAATCGAATAATTCTTGCTATTGTAAACCCAAAAACTCCAAGGGTTACTATTAGGGCAATAGCAAAAACAATTTGTTTGGTCATGGTTTAGATGTTTTGATTTTGTAAGTAAAATTCAGTTTTAGGAACTTTTACCGTAATATTTAAAAGACACTTTCATATCCTTGCGGATGACGGAAGGTCTTCGATTCATCTAAATTCTATATTCTGTATGCTATAAATTACTTCCCTTTTATTTCCTTTACCGCTGCCACAAGCTGAGGGAGTATTTTTTGAGCATCGCCTACAATACCGTACTGGGCTACCTCAAAAATTGGGGCACTTTTATCGGAGTTAATTGCAACAATGAACTTTGATGAGCTAACACCAGCAATGTGCTGGGTTGCACCCGATATACCAATAGCAATGTAAAGGTTTGGAGCGATAATTTTACCGGTTTGTCCGGTATGCTCATCGTGAGGGCGCCATCCTTCGTCAGAAACTGGACGAGAGCAAGCAGTAGCTCCGCCTAGTAAATCTGCTAACTCTACAATTGGAGCCCAATTGTCAGGCGATTTCATACCACGACCACCAGATACCACGATTTCAGCATCAGTAAGAAGTAGTTTGCCCGATTGTTTTTGAACCTCTTTAACCTGAGTTTTTGGAGCATCAACAGTAATGTCCATTTTCTCAACAGTTGCGTTATTTGCGGTTTTAATAAGTTCAAAAGAATTCTGGGCAAGGGTGATAATTTTAATATCAGTTTTAAGGATTACATCGGCAAAGGCACCGCCGGAATAGGTTCTTTTGTAAACAGTAAAGGGATTTACGTTCAATGGTAGTTGACTTACACCCGCACCCAATGCGGCTTTTAGTTTTACCGATAGGCGAGGAGCAATTGATTTACCCGTATTGTTGTTGGAGATAACAATTACCTTGGCATCAATTTTTTTGGCAACGCTGGCAATGACGCTGGTATAAGCCTGACTGTCCAGGAAGTTGAGATTATCCTGATTTATACTGATAATTTTTTGCGCACCATAGCCTTCAAGGCTTTTAAGCTCAGCTTCGCCTACATTGCCTATTGAAAGGGCAACTGTGTTGGTATTCATCATTTCTGCCACCTTGCTGGCGTATGAAACCAACTCGAATGATAATTTCTTGAATTTACCATCCCAATTCTCGGTATATACTAGTACTGACATATTCTTTTCTATTTTTGGAATTAAACTTAAATTAGTTTTGTCTCGGCCTGTAGTAACTCAATTAGCTGTTTGGGGTTCTCTGCATCAACAAACTTGCAGGCGGCACGAGGTTTTGGACGTTCAAATTTTTTATGCTCGGTTAGAGTATCTATGGCCACCGGTTCGTATATTTTAATCGGTTTAGTACGCGCCATCATAATACCACGCATTGCGGCAATTCTTGGCTCCTTGGCAATTCCTTTTTGTACTATAGCAACAAACGGGGCAGGTATTGCGATAATTTCTTTTCCACCATCAATTTCGCGGGTAATAGTTGCTTGTCCATTTTCAATCTTCAAATTCGAAACAGCGGAAACCGAAGGCAATCCTAAAAACTCGGCTAACATGCTACCCACTGCAGAACCGTTAAAATCGCTCGATTCTATTCCACATAAAACAATATCAAATTGCTCCTTTTTCACCACCTCGGCAAGTTGTTCTGCAACAAAGTACGCATCGGTAGGCTCCGCATTTACTCTGATTGCATCGTCGGCACCTATTGCTAAGGCTTTTCTTATTGTGGGTTCAGAGGTGGCCAATCCAACATGTGCTACAGTAACAGATTTTACACCAGTGCCTGCATCGTCTTTAAGCTCCAAAGCTCTGGTAAGCGAGAGTTCGTCCCATGGGTTAATTACCCATTGTACTCCGGTTACATCTAATTTAGTATCACCTTCAACAAACTTTACCTTGGTTGTGGTATCGGGTACATTGCTGATACAAACAAGAATTTTCATTAGAATAATGTGTTTTATTTGTTAAACATCCATTAATTGTATGCTGCCACTAATTAGTTGCCTGCCATGACATTTTATAAAATGTGGGATACAAAATTACACAAAGTTCTTAGCGGGAGAAATTTATTTTTCACCCACTAGGATTATGTAATAATAAATCAATAAGTTATACTAATTCCACCACGCCCATTTTATTTAAAACGAGCGTACAAATCTAAATCAATTTGATTAATCTGCGTAAATTTTGATTAGAAAAACATTCGTAAGCATTATTTCCATAGCATTTTACAGCAATTTTATAGGATTAGCAAGAAATCTAATTGGGTTAGGGCTCATAATCAAGCCCGAAAATTTTACTGTTGATGAATACCGTTTAATCAAGGTTATTTTTGGGTTGGTCAAATGGATGGTAAAAAACTTGACAACCTTGAGGTTTGTACCGTAATTTTACATTCCGTATTAAGTTGTTATAATTGAGCAAGTTTTCTGTTAATTTGGATTGATTGGTGGATTTCATTCCTTATAGCTACACATTCAAATATATATTGTCTCTCAGAGGGGGACGTGTATTAATGCTGTAAAATTAGTTAAAATTCACAGTATGGAATGGTTTTTGATAAGTACCACAATATTTTCAGTATAGGTAGTTAATCAGGTACTTAATATAAAAGCATGGTTTAGGTTAGGTTTACTATAGGTTAGGTGGGTTGACATCCGGTACTTTTAAATAGTAATCGGATGTCTTCTTTTTATATCAATTTGTATGGAGTAAAACACTAACTTTATCAGGTTAAATTTAGGATAAAGTTGAAAAGTGTAGTCTTTATCGGAGCGGGCAATATAGCAACTTCTCTTGCATTTGCATTTAAAAATGCGGGCTGGAATATTGTTCAGGTTTACTCCAGAACAGTAAGCTCTGCCAGCCATTTGGCCAGTATGGTTGGAGCGGCTCCGGTAGTTGGCTTCGATGATATTGCTACAAGTGCGGATGTTTACATCATTGCCATCCCCGATCAATCAATACCCGATGTTCTGGATGGCTTAAAAAAGGTGTCGGGCGTGGTTGTTCATACCAGCGGAAGTACACCCATGGAGGTTTTATCGGAGGTTGGTACGGGCAAATACGGAGTCTTTTACCCTTTTCAAACTTTTTCGCGGAGTAAGCGTGTTGATCTTTCCGATGTTCCCATTTTTGTTGAAGCTAACACCAATAATGTTTTAAATTTTTTGGTTGAAACGGGCAATGAGCTGAGTAACAGGGTAAGTGTGCTTACATCGGAAAATCGGGTGTGGTTGCACGTTGCTGGCGTATTTGCCGGTAATTTTACCAATCATATTTTGGCGTTAACCTACAAGCTGGCGGTTGAGCATGGCATAGCCTTTAACGTTGTAGAACCGTTGGTGGAGGAAACTGTTAAAAAAGCGTTTACCGGGAATCCGAAGGATTTTCAAACAGGCCCAGCCATTAGGAACGATCATTCAACCGTTAGGTTGCACAGCACCTTACTGAACGATTTCGATGAGCAATTGCAAAAAATATACAATGAGTTATCTTTGAGCATTCAAAAATTTAGCAAGCAATAATCTTTTCCCCCAATGAAAAAAAACTTTAAGGAACTCCTTGCCGATGTTAAAGCATTTGTTTTTGATGTTGACGGCGTCTTTACCGATGGTACAATAATTATTCACCCATCCGGAGAGTTACTCAGAACTTCCAACACGCGCGATGGCTATGCGGTTGGCGTTGCGGTGGAGCGGGGATTTCCTGTAGCCATCATTTCAGGGGGTAAATCCGAGGCTGTAAGCCAGCGTTTCCGGGGGCTTGGCGTTACCGATATTTACCTGGGAGTATCGGATAAGGTTGATGCGCTGGATGATTTCCGTTTTAAGTACGGAATAGAACTTTCGCAGATTCTTTACATGGGCGATGATTTGCCCGATTACGAAGTGCTGCAAAGGGTTGGAATTCCAACTTGTCCGCTGGATGCCGTTCCCGAGGTTAAGCAAGTATCGGCCTACATCTCCTCCTATTCCGGGGGCAAGGGCTGCGTACGCGATGTTATAGAGCAGGTTCTCCGTTTGAAGGGCTTATGGGGTTTTCCATCGAGTGGTTTACAGTAGTTAAGTTTGCTTACATGAAAATACTAAGGCTTGTCCGATTTAAGAACCTGCTGATAATTGCGGCAACCATGGTTCTTATGCGATACTTCATCATGCAACCCATCCTTCAGGGCTTTGGGCTTAGTTTACAGCTTAGTACCGCTACTTTTATTATGCTGGTGTTGGCCACAGTTTTTATTGCCGCCGCCGGGTATGCTATAAACGACTATTTCGATACGCGTACCGATTTGGTTAATCGCCCGGGTACTGTTATCGTGGGCAAGGCGGTTAGCCGCCGAGTGGCAATAGCCATTCATTTAATACTGAGCGCTCTGGGGATACTCTTGGGAACCATTGTGGCAATCAAGGTTGGACGGCCAGTATTTTCCCTGCTATTCATTCTTCCTGTGGGAATTCTATGGTTTTATTCCACTATTTACAAGCGCCAGCTGTTAGTTGGCAACATCGTTGTTGCCACTCTTACGGGCATAGTTCCGTTAATTCCGTTAATTTTTGAGTACCCTCTTTTTAAGGTGTACTGGGAGGTTATAGTTACTTACCAGCTTAAGGTTTACGTAATGGTAAATCTAATCTGTGGCTATGCTCTTTTTGCATTCCTGCTTACGCTTGTTCGTGAAATTGTGAAAGATATAGAAGACTTTGAGGGCGATACCGTTTATGGCCGTAACACTCTTCCTGTACATTTTGGAATTAAAGCATCAAAAATTACGGCAGCATCAATTTTAATTTTAACCTTAGTCTCGCTGATATACCTTTTTTATAGGCATGTAGAACTTTTGCCCGGGGAAAATCTATTCTATATCTCGTTTCTCTACTTTGTATTTTTTATTTTGATACCTTTTGCTATCCTTATTGTTATGATATTTCTGGCCCAGGACAAGCGAGACTTTCACCGGGCGAGCGTAATGAATAAAATTTTAATGTTGCTTGGTTTGATTTATACCTTAGTCTTTTGGGGGTTAATACACTTTAGCTGACATGTTACTTCATAAACTGCTGGAAGGGAAAAAACTTGTACTGGCATCGAATTCACCACGCCGCCGGCAGCTGCTGGGTGGGCTGGATGTTAACTTTGAGGTATGGTCAGCGAATCACGATAATGAATCGTTTCCCAATGATTTGCCTGTAGAGTTGGTCCCCCTATTTTTGGCCCGGCAAAAGGCCACCCCTTTTCAACGCATCTTAACTCCGGAGATAATACTAATAACTTGCGATACCGTTGTTCTTTGTAACAATCAGATAGTTGGGAAGCCTGCTAATTACAACGATGCGTACCAGACCTTAAAGCTACTTTCTGGTAGTAAACACACTGTTATTACAGGTACCAGTATAACATCATCTGCCAAATCATCGGGGTTTAGGGCGCGTACCGACGTTTACTTCCGAAACATCACCGACGAGGAAATTCACTACTATATAAATAAGTATAGTCCCTACGATAAGGCCGGGGCCTATGGGATTCAGGAATGGATTGGCTACGTTGGCATTGAGCGTATCGATGGATCGTACTTTAATGTAATGGGACTTCCGGTTCAGCAATTACATACCGAGTTAATTAATTTTTTAAGTGATGAAACATTAATGTAAAGTTGATGGCTGAGGATAAAAAATTGGAGTGGAGCGAATTTATGCGGGTTGAGATGCGTGTTGGAACCATTATTTCTGCCGAGGTATTTTCGGAAGCTCGAAATCCGGCATACAAAATGATAGTTGATTTTGGCGATTTTGGACAGAAGAAAACATCCGCTCAAATAACAAAGCTATATAGCTCACAAGAGTTAATAGGAAAGCAGGTAGCTGCAGTGGTAAACTTTCCTCCTAAACAAATTGCTAACTTTATGAGCGAATGTTTGGTACTTGGGGCAATTTGCGAAAGCGGGGAAGTAATCCTTTTACAACCTGAACGGAGTGTCAAAAACGGGGCTAGAATAGGATAAACCATCCTATTAACCATTAACAAACTTGAACCAAATGATATTAATATAATGTAAGGATGAAAAAACAATTACTTTCAATTCTGCTGCTTATAGCAATATTACCCATAAAGGTTTTTGCCGATGAGGGTATGTGGTTACCAATACTTATTGGGAAAAATATTGATCAGATGCAGAAAATGGGGCTTAAGCTCTCCGCAGAAGATATATATAGCGTTAACCACGCCAGCTTGAAAGATGCCGTGGTACAATTTGGGGGCGGATGTACAGCCGAACTTATTTCCTCCGAGGGGCTAATCATTACCAACCATCACTGTGGTTTTTCTTCAATACAATCCCATTCTTCGGTCAACAACAATTATCTTTCGCAGGGATTCTGGGCTATGAGCAAGCTGGAAGAGCTGCCCAATCCGGGTTTAACAGTCCGCTTCTTGGTTCGGATGGAAGATGTAACCTCACAAGTTCTCAACGGTGTAACACCCGAAATGAGCGAGGTTGATAGGCAAAAAATTGTTTCGGGCAATATAAAGGAACTATCAACCAGGGCCGAGGCTGAGGGTGTTGGGTATAAGCCCGTTATACGTCCCATGTATTACGGTAACGTATATTACCTTTTTTTATACGAAGAGTTTAGCGATGTTCGGCTGGTTGGAGCCCCGCCTGAATCAATTGGCAAGTTTGGCGGCGATACCGATAACTGGGTTTGGCCCCGCCATACGGGAGATTTCTCACTCTTTAGAATTTACGCGGGTAAGGACAATAAACCCGCCGAGTATTCGCCCGATAATATTCCCTATACCCCCAGGCGTTTTTTGCCCATCTCAATGAAGGGCTTTTCTGAGGGCGATTTTACCTTTATTTATGGTTTTCCAGGACGTACCCAGCAGTTCATTACCTCGCATGCCGTGGAGCTGCTTATCAACCAGAGCAACCCCCATAAAATAAACCTTCGTAGCATTCGCCTTTCAATCTTCAATAATTACATGGAGTCTAATGATACTATTCGTATTCAGTATGCCAGTAAAGATGCCGGTGTTGCCAATGCTTGGAAAAAATGGATTGGTGAAACCATTGGGCTTCGACGTCTCGATGCCGTGGCTCAAAAGCAGGAACAGGAGAATCTGTATATGGCCTGGGCCAACTCAACGCCAGAGTTAAAAAAGAAGTATGGAAATCTGTTGCCAACATTCAAAAGGCTTTACGGAGAATTGACGCCCTTATCGCTAATTACCGATTACCGTACCGAGGATGTTTATGCGGTAGAGCTGATAAATTACGCCTCCCGGTTCGATAGGTTAATCGCCGAATCTGTTAAGCGGGGAAGGGATACTGCTAAATTCGAAGATTTGAAAAGAAAGTTACTAGTCTATTCATCAAGTTTCTATAAAAATTTTAATGTTCATGTCGATATGGACGTTTTTGCGGCCATGATGAAAACGTACTATGATCAAATACCTAAAAACTTCCAGCCCGATTTCCTTGGCAGAGCAAACGAGGGCTACAATGGCAACTGGATACAAATGGCGTCCGATCTGTATAATCAATCCGTTTTTGCTGACAGTGTGAGGGTACTCACTTTGCTGAGCGATATCGACAGCGTGAATGCTCGCCTTTTTCAATCCGATAACATTTATGGCATTTATTCCCAGTTCGAGAGATTATATACAGAAAAGGTACAGCCAAGGTATATGGAAATTACCGACAGCCTCGATATACTATACCGGCAGTATGTTGAAGGGTTAATGAAAATGCAGGATGATAAAATGTTTTTTCCCGACGCCAACTCTACGCTGAGGGTTGCCTACGGCAAGATTGCCGGCTTTGACCCCAAGGATGGAGTTTCGTACAACTGTTACACAACTATTGATGGTATTGCAGAAAAATCAACACAGGTTGATGTTTCCGATTACAGGCCACCTCAAAAACTTCTGGATATGATCAAAAGTAGAGATTATGGCCAGTATGCTGTAAACGGCACAGTGCCGGTTGCTTTTATTGCTACTAACCATACTACCGGTGGAAATTCGGGAAGCCCCGTGCTTGATGCAAATGGATACCTGATAGGAGTTAATTTTGATAGATGCTGGGAAAGCACCATGAGCGATGTTATGTTCGATCCCGATTACTGTAGGAACATCGCTCTTGACGTTAGATATGCGCTTTTTATTATCGACAAGTTCGCGGGTGCATCACATTTGCTAAACGAGATGAGAATTATTCGTTAGGATTTTTTCTGATCGAGCTTATCCCGATTCTATTATAATCGGGCTTTTTTATTTACACCATATCTATAACTAATAGATATACAGTGTTTTATTGTTATTTATTCATTGTAAACTTACAGTTGGTTATTTATTTTGAATTGAACATTTCTAAATTGAAGTTTTTGGTCTTAACGGCTTATAAAAACTGATAAAAATCAATTTGTGAATTCAAAGTTGTTACTATATTTATGCAAGAAAATCAACTTGTTATAAACGATTTATTTGTTATTTAAGTAACAGTGTTAATAAAATAACGGAAGTGTTTAAAAAAAATTAATTATGACGGAGACTAAAGAATTAGTTAAAAAACTTGCTGACAGGCACGGGAGAGTTCGGGAGAGTTTGATTCCCATTCTGCAAGGTGTTGTGCAAGAGGAGCGCTACATCTCTAGCGAGGCTATGACTGAAATTGCTCGTGAACTTGACATTTCAGCCGCAAAGGTTTATGGAACTGCCACTTTCTACAGTTTTCTCGACACGCAGCCCCGTGGAAAATATGTTATTAGGGTTTGTAGAACCATTTCCTGTTCAATGAAAGGTAAAAACTTAATTATTCAGGAGCTGGAAGATATGCTTAAGGTTAAAGTTGGCGAAACTACTCAGAATAGGAAATTCTCCTTGCTTGAAACTAACTGCCTGGGTTGGTGCCACAAGGGACCGGCAATGCTTATTAATGATGAGGCATATACCGAGTTAACCCCTGAAAAAGTTAGGGAAATTATTAATGAATACATGAAAAAGTAAAGCGTAGGAGATTATACCATGTCAAATAACTTTTTACGACGCGTTGACCTCATTTTCGATCAGGACTGCAATTTTACGGATGTACTTAAAGCAGCGTATCAACGCCCAAACGATGAAATCATCAACGAATTATTAGAATCTGGTTTGAAAGGACGAGGAGGCGCTGGTTTTCCTACGGCTCTTAAGTGGAAATTTACTGGTGAGCAAACCGATGCTGATAAATATGTAGTTTGTAACGCCGATGAGGGCGAACCAGGAACATTTAAGGATCGGGAAATCCTTTTTAAAGTTCCCCTCAAGGTTTTTGGAGGAATGGCAATTTGTGCAAAGGTTATTAATGCTAAGGAGGGCTTCCTCTATTTAAGAGGTGAGTATCGCTTTCTACTCCCTGAGCTGGAAAATCAGCTTGAAACTTTTCAGAGCATTCTCAAGGAATTAGGCATTAATTTCACCATTAAAATTGTCATGGGTAGTGGTGCTTATATTTGCGGTGAAGAGAGTGCCCTATTTGAATCGATGGAAGGCGATCGTGGTGAACCTCGAAACAAACCGCCCTATCCGACAGTATCGGGTTTCCGTAAAAAACCTACCGTTATCAACAATGTGGAAACGCTGGTTTACTCATTCATGATTTTCCGGTATGGCGCTCGTAAGTTTAAAGAATTGGGTACTGCTGATTCACGTGGGTCTAAGGTGTTCTCCATCTCCGGGGATACTCCTAAGCCTGGTATTTATGAGCTGGAATTAGGCATGACCGTTGAGCAATTTGTTGATGAATTTGGCGATGGTGATACCAAAGCTGTTCAAGTTGGAGGTGCTTCTGGTTTCTGTGTTCCGCGTAAGAAATTTAAAGATACCATTATCGGCTTCGAAGGTGTTCCTACGGGTGGCTCCATGATGCTTTTCAATAGCTCCCGTTCAATGTACAATGTACTAAAAAACTACTTAGAGTTTTTTGAAGAAGAATCGTGCGGGCTATGTACTCCTTGCCGAGTTGGCTGCCAACAGTTAAAACTGGGAATAGAGGCTGTTAAAAAGGGGGAACGCCATGCAGCATACTTGGATCAATTGCAGAAATTGGCACAAACAATGAAAATTACTGCAAAATGTGGCCTTGGACAGAGTGTCGCTAACTCCTTTTTTTCTATAGTGGAAAACTTTAAGGAAGAGATGATTTACTAATCCGCTTAAATTATTGAAAAATGGCAAAAAAGATTAATCTCATTATAGATGGTATTCCCGTAACAGTTGACGAGGGTACAACCATCCTACAGGCTGCAAAACAGCTTAATATCCATATTCCCACTCTTTGCTATCACGATGACCTATGTATTGCCGGTAACTGCCGCGTATGTGTTGTTGAGATGAAGGGTGCTCGAACCTTACCTGCATCATGTGCGATGCCTGTTGCAGAAGGAATGGAAATTATGACCAACACCATTAAGGTTCGCACGGCTCGCAAACACATCATCGATTTACTACTTTCCGAGCACAACGCTAAATGCACGACATGCTATAAAAACGGGAACTGCGAATTGCAGAATTTAGCATCAGAATATAAGATTTCAGACCCGATGTTTGTCGATTT
>JBFXEO010000066.1:0-12805 GCA_050180015.1 Bacteroidales bacterium
AACGGGAACATCGCAGGGGGTGCCAGTAATTGGATGCCCCTGTGCAGTATGCCAATCAACAGATAGTCACGATAAACGCCTGCGAACCGCCGCTCTGGTTGAACATCAGGGTGTAACCCTGGCCATTGATGCCGGCCCCGATTTCCGTCAGCAAATGCTTCGGGCAAAAGTGAGGAATTTGAATGCAATCATAGTTACACATGAACATCGGGACCATATTTCTGGGTTAGATGATGTCAGGGCCTATAACTGGATTAATAAACGGCCCATGGATATTTGGGGGGAACCCCGGGTGCTCGAAGCAATTCAGAAAGAGTATTCCTACGTTTTCTCGGATCACAAGTATCCCGGGATACCTGAGTTTAACTTGCATAATATTGATGGCCAGCCATTTGAAATAATGGGCGTAAGGATAATCCCCATCAGGGTATATCACTATAGGTTACCAATTTATGGGTATAGGATTGGCGATTTAACCTACATTACCGATGCCAATTTTATTCCCGAAGAGGAGAAGGAAAAGATAGTAGGCACAAAGTATTTGGTAATAAATGCGCTCCGCATGCAAAAACATCTTTCGCATTACTCTTTACCCGAAGCGCTAAAGGTTATTGCCGAGTTCAGCCCGCGACGGGCATACATAACCCATTTAAGCCATCAAATGGGTTTGTCCGGGGATGTTGCCCTTCAATTGCCTGATGGTGTTTGTATTGCTTATGATGAGCTAAGTGTTGAAATATAGCGCCAGGGAATAAGCAGGGTTATTGTTGAAAAGCTGTAGTATTCTCATTCACATTATTTTGGGGATTTTGCCCTAAAAAGAAAGAAAAGGCTTACTCCGGAAAGCATAAAAAATATTACCCCAGCCATTACCAGTGCCAACATCAGGCTGTATTTATCGGAAAGCCATCCGTACAACGGACCCCAGACGGAGAAAATAATCCGTATGGTAAAATTTCTAACCGATAGCACTGTTGCCCTCATGCTTGAGGGGGTAATCCGGTTTATTTCATCCTTAAGCACAGGAGAGACAATTCCCCGGGCTATATAAAATACCGATAGAAAAATAATTGCCCAAATGTGTGGGATAATTCCGGTGGCAATAGCGCAAAATCCCAGAACTGCGCTAAATGCTAAAATTGTAGGTTTTCTTCCGTATTTCAGTTCGACTTTATAGGCGTATATGGCAGCAACCCCAACGGTAATATTTAGCAACGTCCAAATTACCCCGAATAATTTTATACTCACGTCTGCCCGAATAAGCCAGGGCTGGACAAACCATGCCATGGTTAGCGTTGTAGCACCAACTATGGAGGAGTAGAGTATATTCCAGCGCAATTCGGCATTGGCGACCAGCGAGTAGCGGACAATACCCGTAATTTGCCTCCAGCCCATTTCAATCCTTTTCTGATTTGTTTCGGGTTCAATTAACGTTATGGCTGCAGGAATGGCAAAGAATGCAATAAGAGTTTGTCCGTAGTACGGGTATCTGAGGCTGTATGCTGCCAGAATTCCTCCCAGAATGCCAGCGGTTGCCTCAGCAAAATTTCCCATGGAGGTTATCCTGCTCTCATACTTAAGATAGTCATTTTGTTTGTTGTCAACCAGCAAGGAGTCGTAGAGTAAGGCCGAATCTGCACCCGATATCATACTTTGCCCAAGGCCAAGAATTATTTCGGCAATCATAAACCCGATAAATCCGGGTGAGAACGAGTAGGTTGCGTATCCAATAAAGCCTGCTACGGCACCAGCCATCAGTGTATTTTTCCGTCCTAAAGCATCGGCAAAATATCCCGATGGAATCTCGAATGCTACTATTGATATGGAGTAAATACTTTGCAGGATAAAAATATCCCGGAGATTTAACCCGTTATGCTGAAAAAAGAGTACGGCAATGGGCATTACCAGCATAAACCAATGCGATATTTTTAGAATGTATAGCCGTGGAAGGTTGTGTTTATAGATAGTTTTCATAGCCACGGCAAAAATATTTATTCTTTACGTTTTTTGTGTTAAAAAACGTCAGTTCGGTATAGGTGCAGCGGTTGATTTTTGGCATCCAAATTGAAGAAGACATTGTCGTGTAGAACCTTTTCGGAACATGTTGAACCCGTATTGCTTGGTTCTTTGCCTCTCTTTGACAAGTTTTCAGGGAACAACTTTGGGTAATGTTGTACAAAGTAAGAGTAAAGGCTACCAATAACCCTACTCTTTACATGGCATGTACTTTAAGCGAGGTATTCTTTACTGCTCTGCGTTGGGTTTCTTCCAGCTTTCGAAAAGTAAATCGAGTTTTTTGGCGATGGGGGCTGGGTTGGTAATGGGCATTCCCTTATCGTTGACTTCATAGTTCAGCAACTTTGCCTTTTTCATCTTTTCAATGCGCGGTAAACTCGTTCTGTTTGTTGTTTCAAGGTGTTTTCCATTTTTATCAACTATAATTACCTTGGGTAAAAAAGCTCCGGGTCGTCCTATGAATTTATCCATTATTTCTACGGCTTTTTTGAACTCTTTCTTGGATGCTCTACCCAGTGCTTCGTATTCAAAAATTTTTTTATCGTCCCAGGTAAGCACTGTAGCCGAACTTTCCGAGATTTTATCCTCTATATTCATGGAGGTATTTAAGGTATCGTGCCCCGATGGCATCAGAAGTATTTTGCCTCCGCCACCTTCGATATTTGCTGCATAGTTTGGTCTAACCACACCAGAAAGCCATCCCTGTAAATGTTTCATGTAAATTTTCCCTACCTGAATGGGCACAATAAAGTGGGCTATACCTTTTTCCTTATGGCATTGCAGCAGGTAGTATGGATGTACACCTACCCAGAATAGGCGTCTGAATGTCTCGGCGAGCGTTTTATAGTAATCGTTTACGTGGTTTAGCAACACGGTTTGGTTTCTTATGGTAAACCCCTTCATCCTGATTCGCTTGATGGCTTTTGCAAAATCCTCAGTGATTTCGCGGTAGTGGTTAACATGGGTCATAAAATACACGTATTTTTCCGGGCCCCTGTTGTACCTGTTGGCCGATGTGTTTATCAGGTCGAGAACTTCATTGGTAATTGCCATAGGTAAAACTACAGGTACTCTGGTTGCTATCCGAATTACCCTTAAGTGGGGAATTTTACTTAACTCTTCCAGTATGCTCTGTAGCCGCCTAGCGCTAATCCGTAGGGCGTCGCCTCCGGTTACCAGAACTTCATCGATGTTTTTGTTGTAGCTGATATAGAATAACCCTTTTTCAATTTCGGTACTATTTACCTCGGTTGTGGCATCAAGCGATTTTGCCCTTTGGCAGTGTACGCAGTACGAAGCACAGCTGGTATTTTGTGCAACAAAAAGGGCAACCCTGTTTGGGTATCGTTGGTAGGCTGCCCCGTAACTTCTGGAACCTTCGCACATTGCTGCTTCAATTCCTGTATTGGGAAAGAGCAAGTTGGCAGGGGTTGGTACGCTCTGCCAGAAAATGGGATCGAGCCGTTTTTCGGGTTTCTCGTCCGCTGGCATGTGCGGATTGAATGGGTCTTCCTCCATTAGCGATGCGTAGTAGGGGGTGATTCTCAGAGGATCTTTTCCCTCTGCCGATAGCTGGGCAACTACCCTCCTAATTTCAGCTTCCTGGTAGGGGCTAAGTTTTATGACCTGTCTTAATTCATCAACTGTTTTTATGGAATTTTTGAGCTGCCATTCCGGATTGTTCCATTGCTCGTCAGCTACTTCTCTCCACAATTCTACTGCTTTGTAACTTCTTGGTTTATAAAGGAAATGTTGATCGTATTCCATTGTAGTTTGCTTAATTGAACAATTCTCCTAACCAAGCAAGATAGCTAGATTTTACCAAATTATAAGAATGGCAGGGAATATTTAACCTTAATTAAGGCCAGGTAAAAGACCATAGATATGCTGAAATTGCTGGGTTTCAGAGTTTAAATAGAGGAGGGGGGGGTAAAGGTTACTGTGGCAGTGTTACTCCTCAATGCCCAGCTTTGCTCCATTTTTCTTGTATAGTTTGCCATCCTTGATTACCCTTCGGGTGGCGGCAAAGTTTTTGGGGTCGTAGAGTGGGTCTTCATCGTATATCACCAAATCTGCTTTTTTGCCAACCTCAATTGCTCCGTACTTACTGTCAATTCCCAGTGTTGTGGCTGCATTTAGTGTAGATATTCTTATTATGTCGGCTGCTGCAATTCCTGCCTCTGCAAGGAGGAGTTGCTCAGAAATGAATGCCATACCGCCATTCTTACGATCGGTTCCAATTCTCAGGGTTACGCCCGATTCGTGGAGTTTTTTTACAAAGGTGAGTAAATGGTTAAAATTATAGGAAATTCTGTGCTTTAGTTCCTTTGGTAGCTTTGGCCAGCTATTATTCTCAAAGTTTTTGAACGGGGTGATATCTCCGTATTCAGCCAATACGTGTAATGTGGTAGAGATGGAAATATGATGTTTCCCGAATAGTGTAATAAGGCTATCGAGTATTTGGGGGTTATTCTCAACCGTGTATTTAAATGCTTCCAGCGCGTAAATTGCCTCGGGTAAAGGGTAATTTTTGCCGTAAACATTTTCAATTTGTTTTGCAAGATTATTTTTGCTTCCTGATTTTTCAATGGTGTTTAAAATGGGGCTATAGATATGTTCAATATTGCCCAAGTCCTCAATGTTAGATGTTCTAAAGGTGGGTTTTACAAAAATTATGAGTTTCCCGGCATTGGCCAGGGTCTTTAATTTTTCGAACTTTTCGGGTTTCCAGTAATCCTGAATGTATATATACTTAGCTTTGCTCAGTTCAAGTTGCTTAGCAAGATCATCGGTAAAATCTGCTGTTGAGCTTCCTGCTTGGCCGATATTGGTGATTGTTTGGGAGGCCAGAATATCGGAAAACTTTGGATTTGTTTGCCATTCCATAATTTGCTCAGCCCATTCGTTTGGGCTACCCAAATCGAGTGTGGTGGTAACCCCGTAGGGCAGGTAATTCTTTGAAAATCGATTCCTGTAAAAAGTGGTTAGAATTTTAGGATGATTATCGGAATTTTTGTTGGTGCTGTAAATGGCATCTTCAAACCTAATGTGGGTATCTATATTACCAGGAGTAACTAAACGCCCGTCGGCATCTACAACCTTTTTGGTCCTGACCGGCTCATTGGCATCTATGATACCGGCAATGGTGTCAGCATTAATAAGTATAGTTTTTCTTGGCGTTACCTTTCCGGTTTTTGTATTGAAAATAGAAGCGTTTTCAACAATCAAGTCGTATCGGATTGGCCTGTTACAGCTGCAAATAAATAATAGTAAAGAAAAGATAACCAGCGTATTGATGAGTATTTTTTTCATAGTAGGGCAATGTGAATTGTTGTAGAATTACCGCTAAAGTTAAAAAAAATGTGTCGAAATAATTTACATAAAAAAGCTAGGCCGTAATTTTTTACAGCCTAGCTTGGAATATAACGGCGGATATAGCTTTACTTAAATCCCCGTTTTTTGAGAAGAGGGTCAATGGAAGGTTCTTTCCCCCTAAATTTCAGGTACTGTACCATTCCCTCATCGTTTCCTCCTTCGGTTAAAATATACTTGCGGAACATTTTGGCGATTTCCGGGTTGTAAATATCACCGGTTTCGGCAAATGCGTTGAAGGCATCGGTATCCAGCACTGCGGCCCACAGGTAAACGTAGTATCCGGCAGCGTATCCACCTATAATATGGTTGAAGTATGTTGACCGGTAACGGGGATAAATTTCGTTCATCAGGTTGATTTTCTTCATCGAGTTTTTCTCAAATTCAAGAACATCAACTTTTTGAGGCTCGCTGAAGCTGTGCCAGTCGAGGTCGAGAATAGAAGCGGCAATATACTCTACCGTTTCAAACCCCTGGTTGAATGTCATGCTTTTCTGGAGCCGTTCCATTAAATCGTCGGGCATAGCGGCTCCCGTTTCGTAGTGTTTGGCATATACTCTAAGTACTTGGGGTTCGCCGGCCCAGTTTTCCATAACCTGGGAGGGAAGTTCAACCATATCGCGGGGTAAGCTACCGGCAATTCTGTCGTATTCACCATCGGTGAAAAGTCCGTGTAAAGCGTGGCCGAACTCGTGGAAAAGCGTTGTGGTTTCATCCCATGTTAGTAGAGCCGGGGTATCGTTGGTGGGACGGGTAAAGTTTGTAACTATGTTAACAATGGGCTCAATTCTTTTCCCGTTCTCGTAGGTTTGCTGACGGAACCTTCCACACCAAGCCCCAACACGTTTTCCTGGGCGCGGGTAATAATCTAGGTAGAGCAATCCCACGTACTTGCCGTTGGCCTCTTTTACCTCAAAAGCCTCAACCTCGGGATGGTAAACAGGCAAATCGGTGCGCTTGGTAAACGATAATCCGTATAGTTTTGAGGCAACGTAGAACATACCATTCCGGACGTTATCGAGTGAAAGGTATGGTTTTAGCTCTGATTCATCGAGGTTATACTTTTGCTTCTTCAACTTTTCGGCATAATACCACCAATCCCAGGGGGCAAGCTTAAAGTTGCCTCCATCAGCATCAATAATTTTTTGCATTTCATCTCGATCCTGTTTCGCGGCATCCATGGCTGGTTCCATTACTTTATTCAGAAAACTGTAAACGGCTTCCGGCGTTTTTGCCATGTTGTTGCTTATAATGTAGTCGGCGTAAGTTTTATATCCTAACAATTTTGCCCGTTCAGCCCGTAAGTTGGCTATTTCAAGGATGATTTCTTTATTATCGAATTCGTTGTTGTTATTTCCGCGCATAACATAGCCTGTGTAGAGTTTTTCTCTTAGATCCCTTTTGGTTGAGTATTGTAGGAATGGTATCATGCTTGGTTTTTGGAGCGTGAATACCCATTTGCCATCCAGTCCAAGCTGTTTTGCGTTGTTTGCTGCGCCATCAATGGTGCCTTTGGGTAAACCGTCCAAATCGGCTTCGTTATCAATAACCAGCCTGAAATTTTTGTTAGTTTCGTCCAGCAGGTTTTCCCCAAACTTTAATCCTAACTTGGATAACTTCTGGTTAATTTCGCGGAGCTTTTCCTTATCGGCGGCATTTAAATCGGCACCATTGCGGACAAAATCCTCGTAGTATTTTTTGACGGTTCTTTTTTGAAGATCGTTTAGGGTTGATTTATCCAAGCTTAGGTAAACCGCCTTAATCCTCTGAAACAGTTTGTCGTTTAGGTTAATGTTATCCCTGTGTGTAGTTAAAAGGGGCGAAGCTTCCCGTGCAATTTTTTGGAGTTCCGGAGATGTATTGGCGCTGTTTAAGCTGTAGAACACGGTGCTTACTTTCGTTAGCAAATCCCCCGATTTGTCTAACGGCAATACTGTGTTTTCGAATGTTGCCAGACCGGTGTTGCCGGTGATGGCATCGATTTCTTTTTTTTGTTCCTCCATGCCCTTTTTGAATGCGGGCATATAGTGGTCGAGGTCAATCTGGTCGAAGGGAGGAACTTTAAACGGCGTTGTGTAGTCGCTGAAAAAAGGATTTGGCCTTTTTGATTCCTGCGAACTGGCTATTCCAGCTGAAATCATAGTTAAAAAGATAATTACTCCTAATTGTTTCATGGCTATTGGTTAATGGGTTAACAAATGTTTTGACCGTTATATTACGGTTAGGTTTAACATGGGCTACGTAATAGACAATAGCCATTAATAACAACGGCTATTTTTTATTTTATCGGATTTAGGTAAAAGCGGCTATTCCTTTATGGTTTTCCCGAAAACTTTTTCAAACTTTTCCAATTTTGGGGTGATAACCATGCGGCAGTACGGTTGGTTCTTGTTGTTGGAGTAGTAGTCCTGATGGTAATCCTCTGCTTTATAGAATGCCTTGAATGGCTCTATGGTTGTTACAATTGGAGCGTTCCATATTGCTGCCTTGTCGAGATTCAATTTTATTTCCTCGGCAATTGCTTTTTGCCGGTCGGTATGGTAAAATATTGCGGAACGGTATTGGGTTCCGATATCGGCACCCTGCCTGTTTAGCGTGGTTGGATCGTGTGTTTTGAAATATACCTCCAGAATTTTTTCTAGGGATACCCTTTGTGGGTCAAATGTAACCTGAACAACCTCGGCATGACCAGTATTTCCTGTACACACCTCCTTGTAGGTTGGATTTTTAACCGTACCTCCCGAGTATCCCGATTCTACCTTTACTACACCATCAATTCTACCGAAAATTGCTTCAACACACCAGAAGCAGCCAGCTCCGAGCGTTATTGTTTCTACCTGTTTTCCTTCCATGTTTTTTGCACTTTGTTTTCCCTGTCCGTTGCTTAAGTTTACAATACCTACCAGTAAGGTTAGTATTGTAAATTTTACTATAGGTGAGTTCATGCTATTTTTACGGTAAAAACATCGTGAGCAGCTATAATGTTCACCGCTATCAGGAAATCAGCTAAACCTGTAGGAAAATTTTATCAGAAAAATGTTGTGCGGGTGAGAATTGTAAATATTGCCGATATCATTGTTTAGCGATCTGCTGTAGGTCGATTCGTAGGCTTGTTTCCCTGAAGTCCATACAAAAAACACGGTTGAACCCGGACGGTACTCCCACCGGACAATTAGGTTGGATTGGAGATCCATGAAGTTGAAATTTGGATTGGAGAAGGAGTAATCGGCAACTCCATCGGAGGTTTCATCCACTAAATACTCTTCATCAACGGCGTTATAGCTGATTTGTGACGGCAGGTAGGCGATAAACCTGTTTGTATATTTGCTTGCCCTCGGATTAGAGATGTACTTGTAGTGGTTGTACTTGCCACTGGTGAAGTATGGCCTCCCGTAGTATTGAACCGAGAGTTCTGGGTTTATGCTATACTCTAGGCGCAGCGATAAAACGTAGGTTTTCTGCCTGATAGAACTTCGCAAGTATTTTGTGGTTCCATTATCTAGTTCAATGTTATCTACTACCTGAAGCTTGTTCGTGTTGATACTGTAGCTGGGGTTTAGGCTTATGAGAATGCTTTTTGATGGTTTAAAGGAAAAACTTACATACACTTCTTGGTAAAAAGTTGAATGATGATCGCCAAAAAGTGTATAACCGCCCAACCTTACAATAAAACCTTTTCGTCCATCCGTTCCAATGTTATACCATGTGTCCCAGTTGCCGGGTAATTTAAGCATTGGACCACCCCAAAGTGCGGCGGCACTCAACCGTTCAGCATCACGGTTAAGTCCACCGCTTAAAGTCCAGTAGTTGGTAAACTGTAGGTTAAAGTTGACATTCCCTCCTTTGGATGTGGATTGTCCACCAAAGTTCCATCCTGCCCATTGGTTAAAGTTGATGTTTATTCTTCTGAAAATTAATTTGGGATCCCAGTACCTTAATCCAACCCAAAGAACCTGGAATATATCATCGACACTTTGGACATATCCTATATCGTTTATTTCCAGCTTGGGCGATTTCCACGATACTGCGCCCATATACCGGAGGTGTCCCTCGCCGATTCTACCCACTTGAACCAGACCTCCACTGCCGGTTAGTGCGGTTCTTGAAGAATCTAATTTTTCGTAGGACAAGTCTGGCCGCTGAAAGTACCTTGCTGGTGCCGTTTGTGTTTCCAGAATGGCCTCCTTTGTTCCATTTACATGGCTAAAGAAGAGCTTTGTATCGAATAGGTATTTTTTATTGGCCCATGTATGCTGAAAGTCGATTCCGCCCGTGTAGGCATTCCGGTGAAGGTAATCTTCGGTATCCTCTGTAAGTTGCCTGTTTGTTGATGTAAGCATCCCCGATACTATAGTATTACCCTGGTTGAATTCCTGCTTAATGCTACCAACCGTGTAGTTTGTCAATGGCTCTACAATCAGCGAGTTCCGTTTACCAATACTGTCAATTCTGGCATAGCTGTTGGCCGTAATGCTTTCAATAATTCCAACGGATGTACCATTGTTGGTTCTTCCGGTTACCTTGGCTGCGCCAAGAATAGCGGTATTCGACGGAATTTTTGCAAACTCATCGTCGTCAAGGTCGGGAGAAAGCTGGGGTGCCCTGCCAATTCTTCGGGAGTAAAATAAATTTTGTGTGGCCAAATCTCCATCGCCAAACATTAACCCAAAGTTGAGCATGTTGTTGCCCTCTATGAAGAATGGCCGTTTTTCCTCAAAGTAGGTTTCAAATGCTGAGAGGTTTACTACCGACGGGTCTGCTTCAACCTGCCCAAAGTCAGGATTCACGGTTAAGTCAAGCGTAAAATTATTGGTTAATCCAATTTTTGCATCTACACCGGCGTTGATGTCGCTTAGTTTACCTGTCATAAACGGGTTGCCCGCTTCTGACTGAAACCGCTCGGTTTTAGCTACAACGTAAGGTGCAACTTCTATCTGTTGCTTGGGAGTTAACCCCTTAAGACCCTGCAGTTCACCGAAATTATGAACAAAGCCGGAGGCTTCTTTGGGCATGTGCTGCCAGAACGACTTTTCCTGGTTTCTGAAAACGTAACGCTCAACTTGCAGGCCCCATCTCAAATCACCATCATTTGTAAACCGGAGCTGGTTTAGGGGTATTTTCATTTCGGCCGTCCAACCTTCCGGGTCTATAGAAGTTTTTACCCACCAAATGGGATCCCAGTTATTATCCTCCATGTCGCCATCCTCCATGATCATCTCATCGTTTTTAACCCCTGCTGCACTTACGCAGAAAACGAAAGCCGTACGCTGATCGTGGTACGAGTCTATTCCCAGGGCAACCCAGTCACCATCAATATCATCTCTCCGTGTTACCCTGGATACTATATTTTCAGGGTTGCTATCTGTCATTCTAAAGGCGGCGTATAGGAAGTTGTTATCGTAAAGTATCTTAAATTGGGTTGGCTGTGTGGGTAATGCTCCGTTGTAGGGTTCGTGCTGACTGAAACCGCTTTCCCAATCTCCTTTTTGCCATACTTCATCATCCAGCAAGCCGTCAATTTCCGGCGGGGCCGGATTGATGGGGTGAGCAACGTACACCCTGGGAGATTCATTATTCCCTATGCTTTGTGTGGCGTTTAGTACGATTAGTACAATCAGGCTAAATATATTTAGTGAGTTACCCATTTATTTTGAAAGTTAACCGTAATTAATCAGACGATTGCCGATCAGGAAGTGCTGCAACGGTTACGATAATTTCACTAAATGGGCTGCATTTTAGCCTGCTAGAATGCCGAAGGTCCCGGGTAGTATAGTTCCTTCATGGCTTTTGCCTGTGGATAGGTAAAATATTGGATTACTCCTTCGGAGCAAAGCACTTCATTAGCATCAAAAAGTTGTGTATGTATAGTTGCCAGCCTTTTCTCAACCGTTACAAGTTTTCCTGTCACGGTAATTTTCCCTTTGCTTATTTGTACTGGCTTTCTGTATGCTATTTCCATTTTTGAGGTAACGCCGGCGGTTTCGGCTAAAATGTAAACGCACCAGCTGGCAACTTCGTCCATAAGGGTTGATTGTATTCCGCCGTGTAGAACGCCTACGTAGCCTTGGTAGAAATCGTTGGGCAACCACTGGGTTTCAACCATCTGGTTTTCTTCGTCGTACCAAAAATTCAGGCTTAATCCAATAGGATTTTTAGGAGAGCAACCAAAGCATAGATGTCCGGCTAAATTAAGGTATGGGTTGGTAACTTTGCGTTTCATTGTTCCTGTTTATTTCAAATTTGCTAATACGCTGGCAATTTGAGGTAAATTTTTCTATTTGTTAAAAGAATTCACTCAAATTATTAGCTGATTACAACATTTTTTAACAGATGATGAGCTGAAACGCATGTTTATTTGAGCCCCTTTTTCTAATTTTGAAGAAATTTGATGCTATGGACTCCAAACAAAGGAATACAACCCGCTTAAAGTTGATGGAAACAGCCCGGGAGCTTTTCATTGCCAAGGGAGTTGATAGGGTGGGTGTTCGTGAAATTGCGTCAAAGGCCGGGGTTAATCTTTCGTTAATGAATTACTATTTCCAGAGCAAGGAAAATTTGCTGGAGCAGATTTTTGAAAGCTCTATCAAGGAAAGCGGCCATAGGATTAGACAAATTCTTAATGCGGAAAAGCCCTTGGATGAAAAGATCTACGAATACGTGGATGTTTACATCGATATTCTCTCCGATGACCCGTTGCTTGTCCCTTTTGTCCTTTCAATTATTCACCGTAATGCAGAGCAGGCTCCGCGTTTGAGATCGGTGAGTACACTGTACAATACCGAAGCATTTTCTAATCAGCTGAGGTCAGAGGTGGAAAAGGGAAATATTAAACCGGTTGACCCGGAGCAGTTTTTTATCAGTATGATTTCACTGATCCTTTTCCCTTTTGCCATAAAACCGCTTGTAAAGTATAGGCTAAGCTTGAGTGATGATGAAATGAATAATGCATTGAGATCGAGGAAAAAGCACGTTTACGATATGCTAATGGAGAGCTTGAAGCGATAATGCCACTCTGGCAAACTACAATAAACAAGGGGAACCATAAAAGTTCCCCTTTAAGTTTTTTAAGGGTATTCCGGGAAGCCGTGGTTGGTAGATGGCTGCTAGCTATCCCTTAACTTGTTGCTTCTCCTACTACTAAGAGTTTCTATCCCAAACAACTTTTAACTCTTAACGCATTAACAACATCGCGTTTTCTTTAAGGGAATGGAGCCATCTATCAACCACAAGCTTCAGATATACCTAAAAAAGTTCATTTTAGTTATATACTGCTTCAAGAACTTTAACTTCTTCTGAAACATCTTCTTTTTTCTTTTTACGCCCTTTGGCCAAACGGTTTAAGATTACGTACAGTACGGGTACAATAATCAACGATAGGATCATTGAGCTGGAGAGCCCTCCAACTAGCACCCATCCC
>JBFXEO010000067.1:0-12794 GCA_050180015.1 Bacteroidales bacterium
AATTTTTCTACAGATGAAGCAGCTGCTTGTATTTGTTTTAATTTTTGCCGTATATACCGATCATGGATTTTCAAAGAAGGGTATAGCAAGCAGTAATGCTGGTCAGGGCAGAATTGTTCGGTACGCCACTGACATTAAAGGGGTGGCCGAAAACACTAAGGAAATACTGGTAAATATTCTATTTCAGATTAATCCGGAAGATTCTGCCAGTAATTTTACATTTATACTTCCCGATGCAGTAAAAGTGTTGGTAACCAACTATTCCGTAAAAGTTTACGGTGTAAAAGGGGACGTTGTTTACCGGGAAAAACGAAAAAAGTTGAACTCATCGGAATTGTCGGGGTTTAATCCGTACACTTTTATTCAAAGGTTTTCTCGTGCGGGGTTAATGGTGGAATGGGATTTCAGGATAGTTGTACATAACCCCAGGGGGACATACAGGTGGCCATCCATAAGTGGAGCCATTAGCCGGATAGATGAGGCTTCACTGCGGCTAATGTTTGATAATGCCGGAAGTACGAAGTACGAGACTAATATGGCTACAGATGAGGAGAAGGATTTTTCATCGGGTAATTTTTTTTACCTGTGGAGTTTAAAAAAACTCACCCCTGCCGGAGGTGAGTTTAATGGCGAGTATATCGTATCGCCTTACGTGCAGCTACATTTTGAATGATTTTTTACCTCCTGAAAATAGTGGCATCCCTATCAGGCCCTACCGATACAATTTTGACTGGAACCCCTGTTTCTGCTTCAATAAAATGGATGTAATCCTGTAATTCCTTGGGTAAATCACCCTCCGATTTAATTCCCGATATGTCTTTTTGCCAACCTTTAAGTTCCCTGTATATTGGATCGATAGGCGTATTTATATCAAAAGGAAGCCTTTTGGTTTCAAGCCCGTTAACCCTGTAGGCAATGGCCACCTTTATAGTTTCAAATGTGTCTAAAACATCGGGTTTAGTCATTATTATCTGGGTAACACCGTTAAGCATGATGGCATACTTTAGTGCTACAAGGTCTAACCAACCACACCTCCGGGGACGACCAGTTGTTGCTCCGTATTCAGCGCCAATTTTTCGTAATTTTTCTCCAATTTCGTTTTCCTGCTCGGTGGGGAATGGCCCGGATCCTACCCGGGTGCAGTAGGCTTTCATAATTCCATACACCTCGCCAATGCTTTGCGGCGAAATGCCCAGACCAGTACATGCACCTGCACAAATGGTATTTGATGACGTAACGAAGGGGTATGAGCCAAAATCTATATCGAGGAGCGATCCCTGTGCCCCTTCGGCCAGAATTTCCCGGTTTTGCTGAAGGTACTCGTGAATTTCGTACTCAGAGTCTATCAGCTCAAATTTTTTAAGAGTTTCAATTCCGCTGAACCATGCTTCTTCGTGTTGCTCAATGTTGCTCTGGTAGTTGTACTGTTTGAGAATATCTTTATGCTTATTTTTTAGGTAGCTGTACTTTTCTGAAAAGTTAGTATCGAGTATATCGCCAACGCGTAGCCCGTTCCGGCCCGTTTTATCCATGTAGGTTGGGCCAATTCCCTTGAGTGTTGAGCCTATTTTGCTTTTCCCCTTTGCGGCCTCTGAGGCGGCGTCCAGTTCGCGATGCGAAGGGAGTATAAGGTGTGCCTTTTTCGATATCTTCAATGTTTCTCGCAGGGTTACCCCCATTTTCTCGAGCGTGTCAATTTCCTGCGCAAATACTATGGGGTCGAGTACAACGCCATTCCCGATTATGTTGATGCAGCCCGGATGAAAAATTCCGGAGGGAATGGTGTGCAGAACATGTTTAATGTTGTTAAACTCAAGGGAATGCCCGGCATTGGGCCCTCCCTGAAAACGTGCTATTACGCTGTAGTTCGGGGTAAGAACATCTACAACCTTACCTTTACCCTCATCGCCCCATTGTAAGCCCAGTAAAACATCAACCTTCGCCATAGTGTGTAATTGTTATTCTAACAAAATAAAAGGACATCAAGATATACTACTTTAAGTAGTATAAAAATTCCCTTAAAATTACAAAGTTTAATGGATTTGGCGGGGAAAATTTATTAACAGAAGTTCCCTGACAGCTGCTAGTTTTCCAGTGTAACCCCGTCAATTCCTTTAATACACTCGTTGCATAGGCCGTACAGGTACAGCGAATGATGTGTAATGCTGAAGTTGGAGCTTTTTTGAGCGGAGTTGAGAATTTCCTGTATGCGGGGATCGCAGAATTCAACCACTTTGCCGCACCGGGTGCAGATTAGATGGTCGTGTTGCTTGCACTCGTAAGCTTTTTCGTACTGCGAAAAGTTTTTGCCAAATTGATGCTTTATAACCAGGCCACATTCGAGCAAAAGGTCTATTGTGTTGTAAAGTGTGGCGCGGCTAACCTGGTAGTTCTTGTTCTTCATTTGAATATAGAGCGTTTCTATATCAAAATGGCTATCGTGCGAGTATATTTCTTCGAGTATGGCAAATCGTTCAGGGGTTTTTCTGTGCCCCTTGCGTTCTAAGTAATCGGTTAGTATGCGTTTTACTACGTTTTTCGTATCGTTACAAACCATGGCTATTTAGTCCCATTTTAAATAACAAATTTAGCAAAAGCTTTTTAGTAAACGTTACGGGTAAGACATTTCTCTTAACAAATTATTGCGAATTTTGTTTATTCGTCAAATTTGTCCATTCGCTTTACGTTATCCATTCCTTTAATTTTCATTAAGTTCATAATAAGGTTGTTTAAATGGGTAACGTCGTGAATATACAGGTCGATAAATCCTTCGAATATACCGTCGTGGCTTTCGATGTGGAACTTGCGGATATTCACCATCAGCTCCTCGGATATAACTTTGGTTATTTCGTTGATAATGCCAATTCTGTCCATGCCCTTTACTTCTATCCTGGCAAGGAACGATAGCATTTTATGCGTGGTCCACTTGGCGCTAACAATTCTGTCGCCGTACTGCGACATAAGCCGGATAGCCTCGGAGCAGGTTGCTTTGTGAATGATTACCATCTCTTCGGGTGAAACGTAGCCGATAACTTCATCGCCGGGAATGGGGTTGCAACACCGGGCAATGACGTACGAGGGGTTTTCGTCGTCAACATTCTCGTTCAGCAGGAATGGCTTTTTGGTGTCAATTTTAAAGGGGGTATTTGTATCGGTCGCGTACTTGCCCTTTTTGCTTAGCTGTAGCTGCCAGTAGCGAATCCACTTGTTTTTTGTATTCTTTTTCAGGATACGCTTGAGGTTGTCAAGGGTAATTAATCCCGATCCTATTTTGCTGTATAGCTCATCTTTTGAGTAAACCTCGTAGGCTGGTAGTATTTTTTTGAATACTCTTGATGAGGGTTGAATGCCGAGTTCGGTCAGCTTAACTTCAAGAATGTCTTTCCCTTTTTCAATCCGGTTTTTGGTTTCGGTTTTAAGGGCATTTTTTATTGATGCTTTTGCTTTTGCAGTGGTGGCGTAGTTGAGTAATTCCCACGTAGGCTTTTGGGAGGCCGCCGTGATTATCTCAATTTGGTCGCCGCTATTTATCTGGTAGCTGAGGGGTACCAGCTTGTGGTTTACCTTTGCGCCAATTGCCTTGTTCCCAACCTCTGTGTGAATGTCGTAGGCAAAGTCAAGTGCCGTTGCACCTTTGGGGAGCGAGCGGGTTTCGCCCTTGGGGGTGAAAACAACAATTTCGGATGTGAATAGGTTTAGCTTAAATTCATCGAGAAATTCAAGGGCATTTTCCTGTGGATTTTCGAGCATTTCCCGTACACGTTTTATCCACTTGTCCAGCTCATTTTCCTGGTTGCTTGAATCCATTTCCTTGTATTTCCAGTGGGCTGCAAACCCTCGCTCGGCAATATCGTCCATTCTGCGGGAGCGAATTTGAACCTCAACCCAATGACCGCTGGGCCCCATTACCGTGCAGTGAAGAGCCTCATAGCCATTCGCTTTTGGCGTGCTTACCCAGTCGCGTAGCCTGTCGGGTTTGGGTTTGTAGATGTCCGTTATGACTGAGTATATATTCCAGCACTGGGTTTTTTCGGGAATGTGCGGGTAGGGGTTAAACACTATTCGTATGGCCAGCAAATCGTATATCTCTTCGAAGGAAACATTTTTGGTTTGAATTTTTTTCCAGATGGAGTAAACCGACTTTGGCCTGCCATTTATTTCAAAATCGATGTTATTTTCCTCTAGTTTTCTGATTATTGGCAGCGAGAAATGGTTTATTTGCTGTATCCTCTTTTTTTCGTTATCGGCAATTTTGCTTCTAATCTCCTCGTAAGCCAGGGGAAATCTGTACTTGAGGCTCAAATCTTCCAGTTCGGTTTTTATGGCGTAAAGCCCAAGCCGGTGGGCGAGCGGAGCGTACATGTATATTGTTTCGCTGGCAATCTTCATTTGCTTGTTGGTTGCCAGCGAATCGAGCGTTCGCATGTTGTGTAGCCTGTCGGCTATTTTTATGAGTATTACACGGATATCATCGGCCAGGGTGAGAAGTATTTTCCGGAAATTCTCGGCTTGCAGGGTTGAGTTCGCGTCAAAAACATCGGTAATTTTGGTTAATCCATCAATAATGGAGGCAATCTTTTTCCCGAACATGCGCTCAATATCCTCGATGGTGTAATCGGTATCTTCAACCACATCGTGCAGCAGGGCGCAGGCCATAGCTTTGGCGCCTAACCCAATTTCGTTGGTTACTATTTTTGCAACGGCTATTGGGTGCAATATGTAGGGTTCTCCTGATTTCCTCCGGACGCCTTTGTGCGCCTCGTTTGCCAGGTTGAACGCTTTGTGAATTAGCTTTTGGTCTTCTTCGGAGTTACAGCGGGTACAGCTCTGGAGCAGATCTTCAAAGTGCGATTGTATTAAAAGTTTTTCCTCTTCGGTCTGAAGGTTCATATTTACAGGTGATTGTTGGTTAGTATTCTACTTTTTGGGATAAACTACTGAAACACTTCCATCTTTTACTACATTGCCGGAGCTGCTGGTGTGAATAACGAGTCTATATATGTAAGTCCCCTCCTTAACGTATTTGCCTGTATTATCCTGCCCTGTCCAGCCTTGGTTCCCATGATAGATTACGGCTCCCCACCTGTTGTAAATTGTGAGCTCGTAGGTGGCATCAAAATCGATAATTGGCTCGAAGCGTGCACGCGAACGCCCGTTATTGGTGACAGTGCTATACGGCGATATTGAATTTGGCATTATAATGTTGGGATGAATTTCGACAGCTGCGTTCCGGGATCGGCAGAACGTTATGCTGGAATTGTCTGGTTCCCGTTCCTCTGCTTCAACGTAGTATTTGAACTGAATTTTATAGAGAGGGTCGTGCCTCTTGAATTCGGAAAGATCGTCATCCAGCGCATTTCCCAATATGCCGGAGGCTGCTATGCTGAGTTCTCCCAGGCCTGTAACATCGTCATTTTGCGTGTAGGCTCTGCGGTAAACGGTGTATTCCACCCTATTCCCCAGCCTATCGGGTTTTCTCCGGGTGTCAACCATTAGTGTGTCCCATTCCAGGTGTACCGCTGTACCCTTCGCCCTTATCCTTGGAATTATCGTATTGCAAAGGTTTGAAACGGAGATAACATCGTTGCAACCGTTGTAGGCATCGAGTTTGTAGTAAAATTTTCGTGTTCGTGAAGCCCAGGTGTCGGTTGAATCTATGGTCGATGTTTGGGTGGAACCGGAGAACTCTTCAATAGCTTTAGCCGTGAAAAGACTCTGAATGGAGTCTGCCTGTTCCCATCGAATGATCTTAAAGTTGGTTATTTCGGTGGCAGGGTCAATGGTGTAGTAAATACTATTGCCATTATCCCCCGATGTGATGGAATCTATGGACATGTAGCTTGGCCTGATGGCCATTCTTGTGAAGATACGGTGAAGGTTTGAGTATGTTGTATAGTAGGGAGTATATTTTTTTCGGGCTGCCAGGTAGAAGTAGTAATTCCTATTTTCGGCTACATTTTTTATGCTGTAGGTACTGGTTGTCCACATAATGCTATCGACAAGGGTGAACGATGACCAATCGGTAGTTATGTATAGCTTGTAGTAGTCGTAAGTGTCGTTGTTTTTCCATCCCTCGTAGTTGTTCCACGTCAAATCTATTTTTGCATTGCAGCTGTCGTATTTAGAGGTAAGCCATATTTGTGCATGTGCAGATGTTTGCCGGCTGGGTTCAGTAATCCCGAGTGAGGCAATTTTATAGTACAACCGTGATAGATTTCCGTTGGAGTTAATATCGGCGAATTGGAATGTGTTCTGGTCAACAGTGTCTATTTCAAAGTAGTTGTCGTTTCCCTGTGTGTCGTCTATTATACGCTTGTATATTATATACCCAATGGGGTTGGGGTACTGAGGGTCATATCTTGGTGCGGTCCAGAATAGCGATGGCTGCCCGGTGGCGGGATCAATGGTCATGTAGTCGAATGTTGGCTCGTTGGGTTTGGTGTATGTTTGAGAGAGCCCGGTTATGCCCGTTGTTAAACAAATAGCTAGCAATACAGTAATTCTTGTCCTCATGGCCATTCAATTTAATTTTTATCCATTCTGCCGGCTACACTTTCCACAAAATCGGATTTGCCTAAATACAGGTTGGCTAAATCCATGAGCTGTCCCGATGTTATTGTGTTTATAGTTTCTATGGTGCGCTCAAAAAATGTGTAATCGAGATTATTGTACTCGTAAAGCCCTGCAATGCTATCGGCAATGGCAAAGGGCCCGTCAAAGGTACGGAGCATTTCGCCAACCAGGTGATTTTTTACCAGATCGAGTTCATCCTGCGGTATTCTTTGATTGCAGAGGGTGTTTATTTCCTTGTATATCTCTTTAAGCGTAGCGGTTGTAAAGTCCACCCCAACCTCGGTTCCCACTAAGAATACAGCAGAATCCTTGAAAGGCAGTATGGTTGATGAAATTCCGTAGGTGTAGCCCTTTTCTTCGCGGATGTTCCGCATTAACCTCGATCCAAAATATCCTCCCAGTACGGTATTAAGAATCATTAATCCCGGGAAATCGGGATGGTTCCGGTTTATTGTTTGCTTACCAATTCTGATGGCCGACTGTAGTGCATCGTTTTTAGGGGAAAAAACTCTTTGTTGTGGGGAACCTTCCGGTGCAGGCAATGCCGGGCAATGTAGAGTTGATGCGCCAAAGGGTACTTTGCCCAGCAATTCCTCTACGATCTTGATTTCCCTGTCGGATATTTTCCCCGCTAAAATTATGAAGCAGCCATTTGATGCGTGAAACTGGTTATGGAAAGCAATAATGGATTCGGCGGTCAGATTGTCGAAATCTTCGGGTGCTGCGTACGATCCGTACGGGTGTTGGCTGCCAAATATCGAGCTGAAAAAGTTCTGCCGGGCTGTGGTTACAACTTTTTCGAGTTCAACTATCAGAGCCTGCTTTCCCTTCTTTTTAAAAATTTCGAGTTCACTTTCGGGGTAGATGGGGTTGAGCATCATATCGGAAAGCAGGCTGAGCGATTGTTCCAGAAATTTGTTGGTTGAGTAAAGGGTAAGCGAGGCAAAATCGCGATCAAAGGAGTGTTCCTGAAAGCTTCCGTAAAAGTCGAACATTTCGGCAATTTGGTGCGATGTTTTGCTGTTGGTTCCCTCGCTGAGTAGCGAAATAGCACCCCATGCCGCTATGGCCTGTTGCTGGTAGCGTGTTCCGGCATTAAAAATAATTTCAATTTTCGATACGTCTTGGCTCCCGGCATTGATGGCAACCAGCCGTGCCCCGTTGGCCAGCTTGATGTGCTGAGTTTGCGGAATATGAATTTTCCCCACTGTAATTCTTTCTGGTGCTTTGGTTCTGTTGAGCATTGCTGTGTCGCTTGTTTTTACTGTTGTTTTGATTTGTAGTAAAGGGTGGAGCAGTTGCCGGTTGCAAGCACTTGCCGGGCTACCCGTTGAATGGATTCCGGCGTAACGCTCCTGTACTTTTCTAGCTCAAGGTTGATATTTTCTGCATTGCCCAGCAATTCAAAAAACGATAGGTTCATTGCCTTGTTCAGTACGTTGGTTTCCTCAAAGGTAAAGTTCGATTCAAATTTATTCTGAACCTTTTCCAGCTCGTAGTCTGTTATAGCTTTAACCTTTAGGGCGGCAACCTCTTCTTCCAGGGCATCCTCGGCCTGACTGTAGCTGGTTGTTGGGTAAAGCTGGCCTGTTATTACAAAGAGGCCTTCGTCTATATCCCCGGTGATGTAAGCATTCACACTGCTGAAAAGTTGTTTCTCTTTAAGCAGATGTTGGTAGAGCCTTGCCGACTTTCCGTTGGAGAGCAAGTCGGACATAAGATCTGTAGCTGCAAAATCGCTGTGAGTTCGGCTACACATGTGGTAAGCCTTGTAAATAGCGTTAAAGGGAACCTCGCGCTCCAATTCCTGTTTTCGTGGTGTCACCTGTTTGGGTTCAGCGGCGATGCTGCGTTTTGCAATATCCCGTTGCTCAATTGGCCCAAACCATTTGTTCGCCAGGTTAATAATCTTTTCGGGGTCAACGGGACCTGCTACGCACAGAATTGCGTTGTTTGGCGCATAGTGGCTGTAGAAAAAGTTCCTAACATCGACAAGCGATGCACTTTTGATATGATCGGGCGATTTTCCTATGGTTGGCCACCTGTAAGGATGCTTTGTGTATGCCAGCGGTCTGAGGTTTAACCAAACATCGCCGTAGGGTTGGTTTAGGTAGCGCTGGTTGAATTCCTCAACTACAACGTTACGCTGCACTTCAAGGCTTTTTTTTGTGAAGGCCAGGCCAAGCATCCTGTCGCTTTCCAGCCAAAAGGCCGTTTCAATATTTTCGGCTGGCAGGGTAATGTAGTAGTTTGTAATGTCATTGTTGGTAAAAGCATTATTTTCGCCACCAACGCGTTCTAGGGGCTCATCAAATACAGGAATGTTTTCCGATCCGCCAAACATTAAGTGTTCAAAGAGGTGAGCAAATCCCGTTTTATCGGGATGTTCATCCTTAGAGCCCACATTGTAGAGCAGGTTAATAGAGGCAATTGGAGTGCTATAGTCTTGGTGAACAAGTAACTTAAGCCCATTGCGGAGAGTATGTTTAGTAATTTCTATCATTTTTTCAAGGTAAAAGTAAAAAGTGCTGTAAATTTGGGAAAAATTCTGGATTGATTGTTGCTTATTTGCTTACCGGGTAAAACCCAGCTGTTTTTCAATCCCGTCAAAAAACCTGAGCGAACCAGCTCAGCGATGTTACCTGATATAGTTTCAAAAATAACCATTTTTGTTGATGGTGCTTTGTTTTTTATGGTTATTTTTAGCGGTTAACAGGATGAATTATGAATTTACAATTAAATCGTTTATTTAATCGTTTGTGGATTTCGCTGCGGAGGTTGGGTGAGTACCGTGTAACGTTGATTCTTAGCTTTATTGTTGGAATCCTAAGCGGGTTAGCCGCTGTAATACTAAAAAATACAGTTCATGCCACCCATGCTTTTTTGCAGGATTCATTCCCTAAAGATTCGGCTAATTTTTTGTTGATAGTGCTGCCAAGCGTTGGAATACTGCTAACAATTCTGTACGTTAAATTTTTTGTAAAGGATAATATTGGGCACGGTGTTTCGCGGATACTTTTCGCAATCTCAAAGCAGAATAGTAAAATAAAACCTCACAACACCTACAGCTCAATAATTTCCAGCACGCTCACAATAGGTTTTGGCGGATCGGTTGGTGCCGAGGCACCCATTGCCCTTACCGGTGCCGCAATAGGTTCCAGCATTGGAAGGTTCTTCAGGATGAACTATAAAACCCTAACTTTGCTCATAGGGTGCGGTGCTGCAGGGGCTATTGCTGCTATTTTTAATGCTCCGCTGGCCGGCCTGGTTTTTACCCTGGAGGTTTTAATGCTCGATTTAACCACTGCCTCAATTGTTCCTCTTCTAATTTCGGCTGTTTCGGCAACAACAGTTTCGTACTTCCTGCTGGGGCGCGAGGTTGTCTTTGCCTACGAGGTTGTTCACCCATTTCAGCTGCACAATATCCCGTATTTTATTTTCTTAGGAATTTTTTGCGGATTGGTTTCGCTGTACTTCATGCGTATGGTTATGCACATCGAAAAGCGATTCTCGAGGGTTAAAAATACTTTCAGGAAGTGGGTTGTTGGGGGATTAACTCTGGGAGTCCTAGTATTTATTTTTCCACCGCTGTATGGCGAGGGGTACGATTTTCTTCACTCGTTGCTCGATGGGCAATCCTCGGTTCTTTTTTACAACAGTTTCTTTTACTATTTCCAGGATAATTACTGGATAATACTTTTAACCCTAGTTTTGCTTATTGTAATTAAAGCGGTAGCAACTGCGCTAACCACGGGTTCTGGCGGAGTGGGCGGAACGTTTGCCCCAACGCTTTTCGTAGGGGGCGTTGCGGGTTTTTTGGTGGCTAAAGTTATAAATCAGTTTAGCTTCATAAATGTGTCGGAGAGTAACTTCACCCTTGTGGGAATGGCCGGAACAATGGCCGGGGTTATGCATGCTCCGTTAACGGCCATATTCCTGATTGCCGAAATCACCGGGGGATACGCCCTATTTATTCCGCTGATAATCACTTCGACCATTTCGTTTCTGACCATAATGTCGTTTGAGCCCCATTCAATTTATACTAAAGGCCTTGCCAAGCGCGGCGAACTTATCACGCATCATAAGGACAAGGCGGTTTTAACCTTGCTACAGGTGGGAAAAGTTGTTGAAAGGGACTTTATTACGGTTTCCTCCGACGAAACGCTGGGCGACTTGGTGAAAAAGATAAGCAAGTCTAAGCGTAATATATTCCCGGTGGTTACACCCAACGGAATATTTGTAGGTGTTGTACTGCTCGATGATATTCGTCCCGTAATGTTCGATACTGAAATGTACGACTCGGTGTCGGTAAAGGAGTTGATGACGGTTCCACCGGAGTTTATATCGGTAAAAGAATCGATGGATTCGGTGATGAAAAAATTTGAGGTGTCAGGGGCGTGGAACCTCCCGGTTGTTGATGGTGATAGCTATGTGGGTTTCGTGTCAAAATCCAAAATCTTTTCGGCGTACCGGGATGTGCTAATTCAGTTTTCCGACGAGTAAAGTACCTGAGTAAGTGATATAAGTTCGGAGTTCGGGAAGTTGGGTTAAAAGCCTGTGGCCAAAATGTACGCCCACAGGGCCTGTCAAAGCGATTATAAAATTCGTTGGTAACATTGGGGATCAAATTTTTATCACCTACTTTGAACCTTGGATGGTCTGACCGGGCCATCGAGGGTATTCAGGTTCATCTGTGATTTTCTGTTTGTTCCGGTATTCCTGGCCTTGCCATTTTAAAACCCCTTAGCCTTCCTGCTGTTGCAGCAAAATATTCTAAAATTCAACCACCTTCTTAAAATTTTATGGTTAATTTTGATTTTTATACTGCAATTTATCGCTATTCGTGGCCAAATACTTATACTGCAAAATATGATGGAGGAGAACAGCAATTTATCTAAAATTAAAGAGCTCAATATTCTTGTAGTTGAGGACGATACCGTGAGCCGGATTTTTCTTCGGGAGCTGTTAGCCAGCACTCAGGCTGTGGTTAACTATGCCAGGAGCGGCTATGAAACTTTTCAGCATCTCGAAAAGAACGCTTTGCCCCATGTTATTATATTGGACCTAAAATTGCCTGATGTTGACGGTGTTGAGCTGGCTCGGGTTTTACGGGGAAAGTATCCCGGCATAACCATTATTGCCCAAACTGCATACGTTTCTGTGGGTATGGAGGAACGGTGCAGAAAAGCAGGCGTTAGAGCATTTATTGCAAAACCGGTAAAAAAAGGTGAGTTGGTAAATCTTCTTTCTCAGCTTGCCGAGGAACATACAAAATAATTTTACGAAGACATTTTAAGCTCTAATTTTGCCAATAAATTTAAACTTACTTCAATGATACGCGATACACAAATTTTTGATCTTATCGAAAAGGAGCGCCTGCGCCAAATGCACGGGATTGAGCTAATTGCCTCCGAAAATTTTGTAAGCCCACAGGTTTTGGAGGCAATGGGCTCTGTAATGACTAACAAGTATGCCGAGGGATATCCGGGTGCACGTTACTACGGCGGATGCGAGGTGGTAGATCAGTCGGAACAGCTGGCCATCGATAGGCTGAAAAAACTCTTCGATGCTGAGTATGCCAATGTTCAGCCGCACTCCGGGGCCCAGGCAAACATGGCGGTTTTTACTGCCGTACTCAAGCCCGGCGATACCTTTATGGGTTTAGACCTTTCGCACGGCGGACACCTTTCGCATGGTTCGCCCGTGAACTTTTCGGGAATGTGGTATAAGGCCGTTTCGTATGGTGTAAGGGAGGATACCGGCCGGGTTGACTATGATATGATGGAACGCGTTGCCCTGGAGCATAAGCCAAAGCTTATAGTTGGGGGTGCCTCTGCTTACTCCCGCGAGTGGGACTACAGGCGTATGCGCGAAATTACCGACAGGATTGGGGCCTTGCTGATGATTGATATGGCTCACCCTGCGGGTTTAATTGCGGCGGGATTGCTCGATAACCCTGTAAAGTATGCCCATATTGTAACGTCCACAACCCATAAAACGTTGCGTGGCCCACGGGGTGGAATTATTTTAATGGGTAAGGACTTTTTAAACCCCTGGGGATTGACAACTCCGAAAGGCGAAGTTAAAATGATGTCGCAGATTTTAAACTCAAGTGTATTCCCCGGCATTCAGGGCGGCCCGCTGGAGCATGTAATTGCCGCCAAGGCTGTTTCGTTTGGCGAGGCTTTAACCCCTGGATTTAAGGCTTACCAAACACAGGT
>JBFXEO010000068.1:0-12783 GCA_050180015.1 Bacteroidales bacterium
AAATTTTTACTTGACCGTTCAACAACATCACCCTGAACTTGAACAACGTATTCACGCCCAAGCTGAGCAACAATTTCATGGATATGCTTTTCAGAATTCTCATCTATCACTATCTGGGTTATACCGTACCTATCGCGGACATCAATAAATGTCATGCCCCCAAGATTTCTGATTCGCTGAACCCAACCACAAAGCGTTACGGAGCTGTTAACATTTTCAATTCTTAATTCTCCGCAGTTATGAGACCTATACATAATATTCTGTAATTTTTTAACTTGCGAATGTATAAAGAAAAATAATGCCAACGTAATCCTACGCCTATTTTGAACCTAATAAAAACATGTAGTTCACCCAGCTATGATTGTACAATCGGCCCATGATTTTTTTATGCGGGAAGCCCTGAAAGAGGCTAATAAAGCGCTAGGACAGGGTGAAGTTCCAATTGGAGCAGTGGTGGTTTGTAGCGGGAAAATTATTGCAAGAGCGCATAACCTTACCGAGACATTGAAAGATCCTACTGCACATGCAGAAATGCAGGCCATTACCGCTGCAACCAATTTTCTGGGAGGAAAATATTTAAACGAATGTAGCCTTTATGTTACCGTTGAACCGTGTGTAATGTGTGCGGGTGCCTTGTACTGGTCACATCTGGGATTGCTCGTTTACGGGACAGCCGATCCCAAAAGGGGCTACAGCCTTCTTGGTGATCCAGTTCTTCACCCTAAAACCCAAATAGTAAGTAATATACTAGTAACAGAGTGCGCCCAACTCGTCTCTGATTTTTTTGCAAGTAAGAGGAATAAAATTTAGAACGATTATAAATTACCCGTTATTATTTTTGATTTAAATTCTCAATTAATATTTTTGGAGAAATTCCTAGTAAAAACCACTAAAATAGTATATGTATGAAACGAAATCTTTTTTTTGCCGTGTTAACTGTTGTTGGATTGGGGCTGTTAATTCCTACAGTAGGAATTGGACAAACAATGAAAGAGGCCGTAGATGCTTACAATTCTGCTGCAACAACTTATAAACAGGATCCGAAGGCTGCTCTTGACAATTTAAATAAAGCCATTCAAATGTGCGAACAGCTTGGCGAAGAGGGAAGCGAAGTAAAGGTTAACTCCGAGTCGCTTATTCCCAAGGTTTACTTTGAAATGGCAATGCTACAGTACAAACAAAAAGACCTACAGGGAACACTGGATAACCTTGAAAAAGCCGAGGAAACAGCTACCAAGTACAACGATGATGCCGTTAAATCGAGGGTTGAAAAAACCATCCCAAAACTTTACAACGTTATGGGAAACAACAAGTTTAAGGAAGAAAAGTACGATGAAGCGATTGTTAACTATACCAAGGCCATAAATTTCAGCCCCGATTTCGTTGATCCGTACATTGGAGCCACATTATCGTACGAGAAGCTTAACAACGAAGCCAAAATGTTGGAGTATATCGACAAAACCATTGAGGTTGCCCAGAAAGCCAACGATACAAAAACTGCCGATGAGACATCTTCTAAAGCAAAAAATTTCTTCCTGCTAAAAGCCGACGAAGCCCAAAAAGCAACAAAGTATGATGACGCAGTAACATCGTTAAGCAGCGCTCTAAAGTACGATAGTACCGACTTCAACACCTACAGGCTTTTAGCCATAAACTACAACCGTGTTGAAAAATGGGACGATGGTATTCAAGCTGCCCTCAAGGCCATTGAACTTAAAACAGGAACAGTAGAAGAAAAAGCAGAGCTATACTTCCTTTTGGCAACGGCCTACCAAAAAGTAAACGATACACCAAAAGCCTGTGAAGCATACAAGAATGCAGCTTATGGTACATTTAAGCCCAACGCCGATTACCAAATTCAACAGTTAAAATGCCAGTAGTTTAACCCATTTTATTTCTAACTTTGCAGGGCTGCCCATTACTGGGTGTCCCTGCATTTTTTTATCTATGGATAATTCAAACTACCGAGTTATTTTTTCCGATGTTGACGGTACTCTCCTGGATAAAAACAGAGAGCTGGCAGGTGTTACCGCCAGGCAGATTCAAAAAATAGCAAGTAGCCACAAAATCACATTTGTTCTTGTGTCGGCCAGAATGCCAGAGGGAATGCGGCATCTGTACAATCAACTATCCGTTAACTCTCCAATAATCTGCTATAACGGTGCGCTTATTCTTGAAACGCTCAAGGGAGGATACCGCGCCCACAGTATTTTATACAGCAATTCCATTGATATTAACGTTACAGAAAACCTCTACAATAGGGCAAAGGCAGAAAATCTGCACTTTAGCCTATTCAGCAACAACTCATGGTTTGCCAGCAAAAACGATGAGTGGACCCTCCGCGAAGAAAGCAATACAAGGGTAAAATCATCCATTTGTAGCAACATGGACAATCATATCCGGAAGCTAAAGGATTCCGGTGAGCCTATCCATAAATTAATGATCATGGGAAATCCCGCATCAATAGACTCATTTGTTGCATACTCAAACCGGAGCTTCGAGGGTTTGGTTTCGAACTACAGGTCAAAGGATACCTACCTGGAAATATCACCCCGAAATTCAAACAAGGCAAAGGGCTGCCTGTTTTTACTGGACAGGTTGAATATTGATGCCCGTAATGCAATAGCATTTGGCGATAGCTATAACGATATTGAGATGCTCCGTACTGTAGGATTCGGTATTGCCATGGGCAACGCCCCGGAAGAAGTAAAATATCATGCTAAGCATATTGCCCCTGCCAATACGTTAAACGGCGTAGCAACAACTTTAGTCAATATCTTTGGGTAAACTTAAAGTATGCCAGTCCATAAAACAATAGAGCTACTTGCCCCTGCAAGGAATTTACAAACCGGCATTGCGGCCATTACACACGGTGCCGATGCGGTATATATTGCTGCAGACAAATTCGGTGCACGTGAAAAAGCCTCCAATTCTTTAGAAGACATTGAAAAACTCTGCAATTTTGCGCATCAATACTTTGCCAAAGTTTATGCAACCGTAAATACCATAATTTTCGAGGGTGAGCTCAAAGAAGTTCAGGGCCTAATAAATAAACTAAACCAGGCCAAGGTTGATGCTATTATAATTCAGGATTTTTCGATTCTTGCAATGGATATTCCACCCATTCCAATCCATGCCAGCACACAAATGCACAACAGTACAGTTGAGAAGTTAAAGTTTTTGGAACAATGTGGGATAGAACGTGCTGTGCTGCCCCGGGAGCTATCATTAAAAGAAATTGAATATTTCAGAAACTCAACAAACATTGAGCTTGAAGTTTTTGTACACGGGGCGCTCTGCGTTAGCCACAGTGGCCAATGCTACATGAGTCAGGCCATTACCGGGAGAAGTGCCAACCGGGGTGAATGCGCCCAGCTTTGCCGATCTAAGTATGACCTAATTGATGCCAAGGGAAAGATTCTTGTAAGGGGTAAACATCTTCTTTCCCTGAAAGACCTCAACCTTTCGCAATACATTCATCAACTCCTTGATGCAGGAGTATCATCCTTTAAAATTGAAGGGCGACTAAAGGATATTTCCTACGTAAAAAACACAACGGCGTACTACAGTTCACTCATTAACAGCATCATATCAAGCAAGCCCAATTACAGGAGATCGTCGTCGGGGAAATGCCGCTACAATTTCACCCCTGACCTGGAGCGTAGCTTCAACAGAGGGTTCACGCAGCACTTTATAGGGGGAAGAACGGAGAATCAAGCATCAATCCACACACAAAAATCGACAGGGAAATTAATCGGAAAAGTTGTTAAGGTTGGAGCAAGTTGGTTCGCGGTAGAGTCAACGGAACAAATAGTTAACGGCGATGGCCTATGCTACTTCAACGGAAAAGGAGAACTTACAGGTTTCCCTGTCAACAGTACAGTACAAGAGGAGATTTATCCAAGCCAACCACAGGAAGGCATTGCCATTGGCACGCTGATATACAGGAATTTCGACCATACTTTTGAAAAATTGCTCAGGGGTAATAGCGCCACCCGCTACCTTTCAGTATCCATATCGGTGAAACAAAAAGATGGTAAGCTATATTTTGAAGCAACCGACGAGGACTCCGTAAGTACATCCATAATTATTGATGATACTTTTGAAAACGCAGATAACCACACGCTGGCCCGGGAACGCATGGCCAACCAGCTCAGCAAATCGGGCAATACAATATTTAAAGTTGACAGCATTAGCACCATCGACATTAGAAATGCTAAGCATATACCTGTTTCTGCACTAAATCTGGCCCGAAGACAACTTCTTGATAATCTGCTAAAAGAAAGAATCCGTGAACGTACAGTAAGAAAACGAGGAATAGTAAAACCTGGAGCAGAATACCCGTATCCAAAAATCGATTACAAAGGAAACGTGGCGAACTCTTGGAGCAAAAACTTTCTATATTCCCACGGAGTAAAAGGCATTGACAATGCCTTTGAAGTTGAACAGCCACAAAAACACGAGGAGTTAATGGTTAGCCATTACTGTATTAAATACGAAATAGGGTTGTGCCCCTCGAAACAAAATGCAAAATCAACAAATCAGCTATTTTTACGCGATAATAAATTTACCTATCCGTTAACTTTCGACTGTACCCTTTGTCAAATGAAAGTGTTCAGCCCCATAAAAAACAAATTATGATAGAACAACTTACCCCCGAAAGTTGGCCCGACTACGAGCTGATTGACAGCGGTGATGGAGAAAAGTTAGAGCGATTTGGGAGGCAAACCATTGCCAGGCCGGAACCCCAGGCAATCTGGCGAAAAGCTCTGTCCAACACAGATTGGGATATGGCCGATGCGTATTTTATAAAAGGGAAATCATCAAAGCAAACTGACGAATGGGGCGAATGGAAATTAAAATCCCGTGCCAAGGCACAATGGACCATCGCTTACCAGCACAACGAAATGCTCCTTAAAATGAGGCTGGGGCTCACATCATTCAAGCACGTAGGCGTTTTCCCGGAACAAGCAGCCAACTGGAACTTTATATTCAACTCGGTAAAAACATTCGACATTCAAAAGCCAAAAGTCCTTAACCTTTTTGCCTACACCGGACTATCCTCTGTTGCAGCCAGGGCAGCGGGTGCCGATGTTACCCACGTTGATTCGGTAAGGCAGGTTACCACCTGGGCTAAGGAGAATATGGAGCTATCGGGATTGAAGGATATTCGATGGATTGTTGACGATGTGGTAAAATTTGTTAACCGTGAAGTTCGGCGAGGCAACAAATACAATGGAATAATTCTTGATCCCCCGGCATACGGCAGAGGCCCAGACGGCGAAAAATGGATACTGGAACAAAACCTGGCCCCATTACTGGAACAATGCAAACAGCTGCTGGATGATAAAAATCACTTTTTCATACTAAACCTTTACTCCATGGGATTTTCGGCATCCATTGCCGAAAGTCTAGCTAAGACTACATTCAATCCGCATAAAGTTGAATGCGGGGAACTATACGTTAGCGATAAAGGTAGAAGAAAACTTCCCCTTGGCGTGTTCTCAAGATTTATATCATTTTAACAAAACAACGAAAACTCACGAATAGCGCAAAGAAAGTAAAACCACCGAAGGGTAATATTTAAAAACAGAGCTGCCGGCATTGAAATTATAATTGATATTCATACCTTTGCCGTGCTTTTATTTTTTTTTGAACTTCAGGGGAAAAATCACTATATTTAGAATCTTAAGAAAGTAAAAATATTCGATATGGAACCATTCAAGGTAACAGGAACTAGTCAATATCCTCATATTGTTCTAGATAAAAATGCTGGAAAATTTGAGTTTGCCGGGAATTCATTACCTGAAGATGCAAAGTCATTTTACGATCCCGTTATTCAATGGCTAGAGAATTACTCTCAGGACCCAAATCCTGAGACAGTTGTACATTTCAAAATGGTTTACTACAATACGCCCAGCTCAAAGTTACTCTTCCAGGTTCTAAAACGATTCGAAAAAATATCCCAGGGTGGTCACAAAGTAACTATTGTTTGGGCCTACAACGAGGACGACATTGATATTAAGGAGGCCGGAAAAGATTTGTCCGACCATATAAAGGTTCCCTTCCAGCTGGAATCGTACAAAGAGTAAATATATCTTTCCTTTTTACTACCCCCCCCCACACATCGTGGTGGTTTGCTACTATATTTTACCGATGAAATAAATCTGGCGAAGGGATTAATTTACTATAACATCTCAACCATAGAAAGCAAGCCAACGGCTAGGCCGGCCTTACCATCGCGAAAGCTGAAAAATAAATGGTAAGCCCCCGTTTTAGTACAAACCCAGTCGATATAAGGATAATCTTTGCCCGAGGCAATTACGTAAGTTGTGGCCAGCATTCTGTTATTATCGAACAGCTGAAGTACAACTTTCCCCTCAAAGTCCTTGGAATTACAAACCGTAAAACGGTATTTAACATCCTTTTTAAGGATAACCGGAATACGCTGTACGGGTGGTGGATCGCCAGCATCAAGTTTTATACGAAAATCTTTGAGGAAAGTAGCATCCTTGGCTATCATCCCACAAATCTGAACCAATTCTTCTTCGGACTGAGCGTTTGCCTTTCCATAAATAACACTCAGCAGAACAACAGTAAACACGAAGAGTATTCTTTTCATAACCAAATAATTTCCTAAGGATTAACAAGATTATTGCGCAACTTTTGAATGCTATCTATAATTTTTCTGTAAGTTTCATCGTCCATGCTAACGATCTGCTTGTCCCTTTGTTTGAAGGTTAATACGCCATCAATCTCAACCATTTCGGGTTCCTCCAATTCGTATGTAATTTTCACGTTTTCAAACAAAACCCTAAGATCATCAATATCGGCCAAAAACTTTGCCATACTGGCATCTTTTTCATAAACTTTTAACAGGGCAACCAAAAAACCAAGAATTGTCTTTTGCTCTCCTATGGTTTCTCTAATCCGTTCATGGTCGCTGATATTGGCAACCCGAGTGGTAAGGTAGGCCCCCTCAACCCAAACTCCGGCAACAATGGCAGAGCTGAGCATTGAACGGTTGGTTTCCCGAAGGTAGTTGTCGATACGGCTAAAGCTTTGCTGGGAGATAGTAATCAACGAATCAAGGTTTTCGTTGTTCGTGGCCAGCCGTTTCAACGTGGAAAAATCGAAAAACTGGCCAACCTGAATATCATCAGCCAGGCGCTTTATGACAGAAATATAATCAACAACAAAGGATGTTTTCTCGTACATGTTCAGGTAACCCAAATCGCAACCATAAACCCCCAGGGCCAAGGCTTTTTCAAAGCTAGTGTTAAATTTTTCGGATGATTTGGTGCTAGCCAAAAAATCTTTATCGAATGGTATTTTTAATCCTTTAATCAGGGCTGCTGTTTCCACTGGCGACGCTATATTCTGCATCATTTCATCAATCACCGGTTTGCCCAAAACCGGAAGAGTTACACTATCATGGGTCAAATTTTCCGGGATATCGAATTCTTGGCTCACGTCAATATCGGAGCTGCACGATTTACAGGATGAAAAAGTAACTCCAACAAAGAGAATAAGCAGTAAATTTAATAACCTCCTATTCATGGCAAAGTTTAAGATTATATGAAAATCTTCAATAATTGTGAGTAAAGATAAGAAAAAATTATTTGGGCAACGAAGGCATCCGGATTTTTGAGAACAGATCAATAAGTTTTTTAAGTGATTCGTAGTATAAAGTAATGTACAACAATACGGTCATAGCCCACAGGGCTGCTATATTGAACCAGAACGTATCGAAGTACATACCCAGGAAGTACTTGCGTGGAGCAAGAAAATGGGAGCGAAAATCGAGCAGGTTATTGGGCGTCGGATCACGATAAACCGGATCGTACTGCTGAACCAATTCATCGTTGAATAGTAATATTTTATTTTTTTCGAACGACTTCATGGCCATGTCGGCCAAACCTTCGTTATGGTAGGCACGGCGTTTAGCCTCGTATAATTTAGGGTTCGTGCTAACCAAATATTCCACTATGCGATCCCGCTTTTGCGTTTGTACCTGAAATATATTCCCATAAAAACGTTTAAGTGCTTCTATATAGTCAATTAAAGCGTAGGCAGTCTCCTCGTCAAACTTCTCGGGGGTAAGCCTATCGGTATAGTTGAATGGAACTGATGGTGACGCGTGTGTGGTTTCCGATATAACGGTTTTCTGGACAACCGGCAAATTTTTCCTAAATATTTCCTGAACCTGGGGGGCATCCCTTCTGTCCATAGCATCAATACAGTCCATTGCTCTTTTTTCCACCTCGGGAATATAGTAAACCAGCTTATAGTCGGCATTGCGCTGTATCTTTTCTATACCGTAAAAAACTTTCTGAAAGTCGTTATCCTTAAATTGATGCACCACTAATGCCTCGTACCCCCATTTTGTAATCATGAACTCGGCAATCCACGGAACCTTATTAAAACTTCCAACAGAACGGTTCAGCTTTTCGAAGCTGAACATCGCCCCCGAAAGTACCATCATGGGTATCATCACCAATGGGATAACAATGTAAATTGTTACCGCCGAGTTAAATGTTGCCGAAATATTTAAACCAAGCATGTTTGCACATGCTGCCGTGGAAAAAAGCACCAACCAGTAGTCAAAATACATTCCACGGATTTGAAGGATCCAGTTGGCAATTAAAACAAATGTAACCGTTTGAATGGCCGAAAGTAAAAATAGAATGGCTATTTTGGAAAAGAGATAGCTAGATCGGCTTAAATTCAGAAAAGCTTCGCGCTTGAGTATTTTTCTATCGCGGAAAATTTCCTCGGCACTCACCGTTAACCCAATGAAAAGAGCTACAATTAATGCCATGAAAAGGTATATTGGGATATTTTCGTTCTCCCTAAAGATGTAAATATCGGAGTTGGGATCGGCTATATAGCGTATTACGTACGCCAAGATGAATGCCAGAATGGGCGTTTCGAGTAAATTCAATATGATATACTGTGTGTTGCTAATTTTTGAAAGTAAATCGCGCTTGGTGTATATCAAGAATTGTTTTATCCGCGACGGAATATTCAGAGAACGGGGCGGTTCGGCGGTTTCACCGGCTACTGGCTGCAGCTTGATATTCTCCTTAAAGTATTCTTCCCACTTGTGGGGGGATACCTTGCGGATGGGGGTATAACGTCCGAACTCATCAACCACTCGAGCCTCAATTATATTGAAAAGAAGTTCCGGATTAACGTTGCCACAAACGGGACATTCACCCACATCGCTGTTAATTTGCATGTCTATCCGCTTGAAGTACATTACTGCTTCAACCGGGTTACCGTAATATATCATGTAGCCACCCATGTCGAGGATCATCATGTTGTCGAACATCTTATAAATATCCGACGACGGCTGGTGAATGACTACAAATATTAGCTTACCTTTCAGGGTTAACTCCCTGAGTAAATCCATTACATTTTCGGAATCGCGCGATGAAAGGCCAGAGGTTGGCTCATCGACAAACAGTATGAATGGTTCGCGTATTAACTCTAGGGCTATGTTCAGGCGCTTACGTTGTCCTCCTGAAATCATCTTATTCAGGGGGGTTCCTACCTTCAAGTCCTTGCGTTCCAACAGGCCAAGGTTTGCAAGGGTTTTATCGACCATTGCAACTATCTCTTCCTCGGTTTTATCTTTAAAGCAAAGTTTGGCGTTGTAGTATAGGTTTTCAAAAACGGTTAGCTCCTCAATTAACAGGTCATCCTGGGGAATGACTCCGATTACACCTTCGAGTTTATCCTTCTCGCCGGGCAAATCGTATCCATTAATCAGTACACGCCCCGAGGTCGGTTTCTCAATTCCTGCCAGCACGTTCAGCAATGTGGTTTTTCCGGCCCCGCTGGCCCCCATAATACCAACCAACTTACCGTGTCCCTCGCTGAAGGAAATATTACGTAAACCTACCCCACCGGTTTTGAATTGATAGCCAACATCCTCAACCTTATACGATATTCTTACTGCGGTTGTATCGGCCAAAAAGTGGGCTACAACATCGGTATAGTAAACGGGCTTACCCTTGGGCAGCTTTAAAGAGCTCCCACTGGCAAATAGGTAAATTCTGCGATTGCTAATTGGCAAGCCATTCAAAAAAACATCCTCGTTTCCCGTATAGCGCAGGAAATAAAGGTCTTCGCTTTTAATCTGTAAAATGTAAATGTATCCGTCGAGAGCTTCTGTAGATATATGCTTACAGGCAGTTCCGCTCGCCTCTTTATCGTGGATGGAAAGGATGCTGCTAAAATCTAACTCTTCGGGAGTATTTTTAACGACAAAACCTTCAATATCGGCAATTTCCTCCCGGGTTAACTTAAATACCTCGGCCACAGTGTTGATAATGGCCATACGCTGGTCGGTAAATTTCCGATCGGCATTGATGAGCTCATATAAACGAACCAGTACAACTATTTTTTGCTTTTGGGTAAGGGTTTTGTTAATTTTCTTACAGATACCCAAAATTCTTACCGAATCTTTTACAGAGGTTAACTTCCGCTTACCTTTATCTTCATCGGGGGTATCTTCCTTCTCAAGTAAACCGGCATGTTCATCGAACAGCTGAATGTATTCACTTACAGCTTCATCATTCAGCTGTTGGGTGAGGAAGTTTACCACATAATCGCGCTCCTTAAGCTCAACCCCTTCATCCTGTTTTGCAATAATTGCAAAAAGCTGCATTAACGCTTTGAGAATTTCCTCACTCATGGTTTAAACCGGTTGGAAGAATTTAAAAGAAAAACTAACTCAACGTATAACCCACCTGCTCAAAGGGGACATCTACAATTTCAGCATATTCCTCTCCTGCTTCCTGCATGTCCTCGTCGTCTTCGGGGTAATACCAACGAATCAGCACATCGTTTCCACTTTCGTGCATTTGCTCCAGCTTCATCAGAACATCCAGCAATAGCTTTGAGCTGGCGGTGTTGAAGTACACCAGCTTAAAGGTGAAAATTGTTTTTCCGTTGGGTGACGATGAATACTCATCGAGCCAACTCAGAATCGGGTCGTAAAATGCTGTTACATCCTCGGGAAGAGACCGCCCGGAAATTTCAAAAATTTCGTTTTCAGCATCCAGGATAACTGTCGGGGTGTCATCGGTCCCCATTATTTTGATGGTTTCCATATCTTTTTAAATTTTACTCGTTTCTGGAAATAGTTGAAGTTAAAATGAAGAAGTGTGTATCTTCATCGATAGGCAGGAAGTGGTACTCCAGCTTGCGTCCAGTTTTACGGGCAATATCAATAAAACCCAAACCAGCGCCACCTTTCTCCGATAAGCGACCCTCGCGCATTTGTGTTTTGTAAAGTTGTTTTAATCCTTCCTTGTCAAGCGTATTAATGTAGTCAAGGATTTTGGATAATTCATCAATTTTACTATTCTCTATAACGTTCCCGGTGGTAACATGGTACTCCACATCGCCCTTGCTAACCATAAAAATTCCACGGCCAGCAAACAGGAAATCGTCAGAGCCAAAGCTGTCGGCATGTTTACTAATGTTTTGAAGGCATTCCACCATTACATGGAATACTTTTTTCTGGACAGAATTGGACTCCTCCTCCTTGGCCATATTTGACTCTGTAAGCGAGGTAAAAGCTTTTGTAATCTGGTGGGTAATTTCGCCCTCGTAAACGAGGGTAATTTCGTGAGCCTTCATCGACTTGTAGAAGTCGTAAACGAACTCAAGAAATCCTCTAACATTTTTCTTATCCATAGCCCGTAAAATTATATAATTTACGAATATTAAGCAATTTTAGAACTCAATTCCAATTAACAGGATATCGTCAACCTGCTTCAGGCTGCCTTTAAACCCTTCGAAATCTTTCGAGAAAACCTCCGACAATTCAGGCATCGATAATTTTTGATTATTCATTATCACGTCCCGTACCCGCTGAGGGCTATACTTGTGTTTATCATCGCCTCCAATCTGATCCACAATTCCATCGGAAAAAAAGAATACCCGATCGCCTGTTTGTATGTGAATTATATGGTTTTCAAAATTTTCCTCGGTTTTCTTTGGATGGGGAATACCCCCAATTGCCTTACGGTTTCCCTTGTATTCGATTAGTTCGCCTTTCCGAACCAGGTAAAGGGGCCTATGCGCACCAGCATAATGAAGTTCCTTTTTCTTAGGAATAATCTTACAGAAAGCTATATCCATTCCATCGCGGGCATCGGCATCGGGCCTGTCCTGCTTTAAAGTTTTTCGAACATCAAAATGCAACCTGTCTAAGATTTCTCCTGCCGTGTAGGAAGAGTCATGGTCAACCAGGTTGTTCAGGGTAAAATAGCCGATGAAGGAAAGGAGTGCACCCGGAACACCATGCCCGGTACAGTCCACTGCGGCGATGTAAATAAAATCATCTTTCAGGAAGAACCAGGGGAAGTCGCCGCTAACCACATCGCGCGGATAGTAATATATGAAAGATTTGGGAAGATGCTGGCGAATTATTCTATTGTTCGGAAGAATTGAGGTTTGGATACGCTGGGCATAGTTAATGCTCTCGGTGATTTTCCGATTCTTATCCTGAATTTCCATCTCTATTCGCTTAGCTTCAGTAACATCGTGGCCCACGAAAAGAATAGTTTCAAGCTCGTTCTCGTTAAACTCAGGAATGGCCACAACGTGCATGATGGTATTGCCCAGCTGCGAAGCAAAGGAAAAATCGCCCTCAACCTTTTCCTTGTGAACCTAAACGCTTTTAATGGCGTCCTTAATGAAATCGGTTAAAGTATGATTCAGCTCAAGCGATGAAAGGGTTTGATTTATCAAATATTTATAGTAAAT
>JBFXEO010000069.1:0-12723 GCA_050180015.1 Bacteroidales bacterium
CGGCATCGCGCAAGCTGTTACCGTTGATCACCTGATCCAGCCTGCGTTTAAAAGATGTGAGGGCATAGTCCCTAAAGTCGTAACCAAAATCGTCTAAAAGCACTTTGATTACATTCCGAGTATCAACTATACCTATTTCGTACTGTGCCATTATAAAACTAATTGCTATTTTTTTAATTTTTTGAACTGTTCAATTAACTGGGTCATTTCGGCCTCCCTTACCTTATTCTCGGTAATATCGAAACCTACATTAATAACTCTAAATAGCTCCCCGCTCTCGTCCATTACCGGAGTATAGTTTTCTAGTATCCACACTTCTTTTTGGTTGACCATGAGCGAGAATTCCCTCTGCTGCTTCACCCCTTTCTGTAAGTTTTCCCAGAAAATTTTAAATTCTTTGGGTTTATGCTTGGCCTCAAAATCGATATCCTGCAAATACTTTCCTTCTATTTTTTCTTTAGCATCGCCCAGGATCTCGACATTTTTATTGTTGATGTAAGTGATTAAACCGCTAGGTTCAATGGTTGTAACCAGGCAATTCTGGTCAAGGGCCTTAAGTAATGTTTCTATATCCTTCTCGCGCCGGACGGATCGTTCGTGCTCCGTTTTCAGCTGCATCAAATTTTGCTCTATTTCCTCGGCCTGTTTTTGTGCCATCAACTCAAGCTTCTTGGTTTCGGTAACATCTTGCCCCACCAGGAATATCTTGATGATTTGCCCCGTTGCATCCATTCCTGGCGAAATTGTGGTCATCACGTAAATATCCCGTTCATTGTTGCCGAGCAAATGCAGTGTTTCGCTCACCGATTGTCCCGCCAGAACCTGATCCCATAAGGCGTTGAATTTACTGCGTTGCTCCTGGTGAATTAGCTCCACGAACATTTTGCCCTCAAGCTCCATCCTCGAAAAATCAACAAGTGCCTGAAAATTGTTGTTCATATCGGCAATGTAGCCCTCCTCGCTCAGTGTCATTGATATTAATGCCTGATTTATGGCATTGGTAACTACCTCCAGCTCTATATTTTTACGCGACATTTCTTCCTGTGTGGCCTGCATTTCCTCCATATTCTGCCGCATTTCCTCTTCCTGTGCGGCCATTTCTTCGCGTTGCTGCTGCGACTGCTCCAGCAGTGCATTGGTACGGATGCTATTCTTCACGGAGTATAGCGTAGATGCTATGCTTTCTCCTATTTTTTCAACGAATTCTATTTCGAATGCTTTAAACTCACGGAACGAGGCTATTTCGATGATCCCAAAAATGTCATCCTCCAGCTTTAAAGGAACTATTAGCAGCGCTGTAGGAGTGGCCTCGCCCAAACCCGATGTGATGGCAATATAATTTTCGGGAACTTCTTTCAAGTAAATAGTGCGCTTTTCCAAGGCACAGGTTCCAACCAAACCCTCACCAACCTGGATTACCTTTTCGATAAATTTTTTCCGGTTATAGGCAAATGCCGAGAGTAGCTCTAAATACTTATCATCATCGGATTCATTGTATATAAAAAGCCCGCCCTGATTAGCATCGAGGTAATTCACCAAATTCTGGGTAATGCTATCGGCAAGGGTGTTTAAATTATTATTGTTTTGACGAAGGATATCACCAAACCTCGCAAGCCCAACATTGGTCCAACTACGGATATCATCTTCCTGCTTACGGGATCGTTCCTCCTCCGAGGCGTGTTTCAGGTTATTCTGCATATCCAGTAAAGCCAGACCAAGTTCATCCTTTTTGCTGAGCGGGTTATACTGGTATTCGAGCTGATTGCTTCCAATTTTTCTGGCAAATTCAGTTTTTTGGGTTATTCCATCTATCAACCCATTCAATGATTCTACCATGTGGCCAATTTCATCGCCGAAATCGTTCCTTAGGTGATTTGGAACCTCACCGTTGGCCAGCTGACGTAGCTTCACATTTACCTGGTTGATGTTTCGAATAACTGGTTTTACCATAAACCTAATCACCAGAGCAACCAGGAATACCGAAATTACTATGATAAGCACTATAACCCTTCTGTTGCCTGCAAGTGGGGCAAGTGTTTCCTGTGGGCTTACAGAAATGGCAACGTAAGCCTTGTACGGTTCATAGTACTTAAAGCAAAGCATTCGCTTTTCGGTTAAATTATCGGCAAAATCGGTATAAAAGATATAGCCCTGTTTTGCTGTTTTAGCCTTAAGCTGGTTAAGCGCAGATATGGGAATCCGCTGCCCTTCACGGATTATGTGAAGCAGATATTCCCCATTACACGATACTATGCAGGGAAAATCAGTGCTGTAGTAAGCGGCATGCTGGAAATACGGTTTTAGCGCTACCTTATCATCCACGGTAAAACCGTTGCCAGTTCTCCTTTCAACGGCATCAATCAGCTGTATTGTCCTGTCAATGTAAACATCGGCTTGTACCCGGGCTGCCTCCAGAACTCTTTTTTGGGACATATAATTCATGGTTAGCCCCGCAAACACAAAAAGAATGGCAACGGCAGAAACAACAGAGAGTTGTATCCGCCAACCTAGCTGTATGTTTTTGAAAAGTTTCATTATCGATCAATAAGTTCGTTCACTACTATTTTTTTACGTAAGCCTGTCCCAGGCGTTCAAATTTATTTGCCCATGGCCCTAGAATTGTTTCGTGCATACCAAGCAACAGTAAGCCCTTGGGGTACAAATTGCCGTTAAACAATTCGAATACCTTGTTCTGCAACGAATAGTTAAAGTAAATTATCACATTCCGGCATAGGATTAAATCAAATTTTGCAAAGAATATATTTCCATCCGTTACCAGGTCGTGTTTCCGGAAAATTGGCTTCTCGGTAAGGAATTTTCTCATGGTGATGGTATCCTTTACCTTGTCTATATCAAAATACTTTTCGTAGGGTATCTCGTTGTACTCTTCAAAGTTCAGGGGATTTTGTTTTATCACCTTATCAAAGTTGTCCAAATATCCCAGGTTAAAGCGGTACTTGTAAATACCCTGCTTGGCAGAATCTAGCACATCCATATTAATATCCGTGGCAAACAGCTTAGCCTTGTCCAGCATACCCATTTCGTTCAGCAGGATCATCATGGAGTAAACTTCCTGGCCCGTTGAGCATCCGGCATGCCATATATTGATGGTTTTGTTGTTCTTGAATCGTGGCAGAATACGGGATCGGATAAGATGCCAAACCGGTGGGTCTCGGAACAATTCCGTTGTATTAACAGTAATTTCTTTAACTATCTTCTCAATAAAGTTTTGGTCAACCCTAAGATTTGTAATAAGCGTAACTAGGTCTAGGTTGTAATCTTCCAGTATTTTCTGTAGGCGACGCTTGAGCGATTTATCCGAATACTCAGAAAAATCATACTTTGATACGTTCTTCAATGTGGTTACAAAATACTGTAAATCCTGATCGGTTACCTGCATATACAATTAACTTAAACAAACTCACCTCAGCCCGTAAACCATGCAAAATACCTTAACCCTGTAGATGTCATTTAAATTGTTAAAGGTAAAAATTGTTTGCAAATCAGCAAAAGCAACGTTGAAATATAATAAGTTTTACAGTACTAAAATGATTGCAGAAGTAAACGTCCTGAATTCTTTGACAAAATATCAAATTAGCGGTATTGGCACAGCAAAACCACCGGTAAACTGACATTAAAATAAGCCAACAGGGTGATTTGCATTACTGGGTTTTGTCAATCAATTCAAATGATAGTAAAACCGGGTTATGGTCTGAATTTTTGAACTCCAAATTGGCCGTTTTGCATTGCACCAGCTTTACATTGGGCGATAAAAGGAAAAAGTCGAGTATTCCGGTATAGCTCTTCCCCGGCGTGTATGGTTGATTAACGTAACGGTTGGTGGGATACGTGGCGTCATAAGCCCAAAGCCAGCCTTTAGGCATAAAGTTTTCATCGATATTGGTTAACCGGAAAAAGGGAACCTGGTAATTGCTGCCAAATGTAGATAACGAAAATCCTGGAGGTGATTGATTCCAGTCACCTCCGGCAACCACATAGTTCCCATTCAGGTACTCTTCCATAGCAAATGCTTTCAGGAACCTCATCTCCCGCTCTTTTAGTGCTCCATCATCAAACGCCGAGTTATGGGTGTTTATAAGCACTAACGTACTACCGTTACCGGTAGGGTAGCGGTTAACCAGCATACATCGGCGCAAATTAAAAATCCTGCTGGGCCAAGGGAACTCTCCCGGGTACTGGTACCGGGTAGATACCTGGGGAGTTGGCCTGCTAAAAGTATTTACCCCAGATTTTACGCTCCCCATTGGGTTTTTTAGCGGAACAGGTACAAACGAAACATCGTAGTTAAAGCCAACAGAGCTCTGGTAATTCAACGCTTTGGAAATAATCTCGGGTTGATAAATGTAGTACGACCGGCGAGAGCTGTAATCGACCTCCTGTAAAAGGAAAAAATCTCTGCCTTTATTTGCCCCCAGGAAATCGGCAATGGAGTTAATATTCTCAGTGGTTCGCTCCCTGGTATCGCGGACTTTTTTACCATCATCGTAGAAAAAATCCATATTGTCGCCAAGTCCGGCATAGCCAATATTCCAGCTCAAAGCCCTTAACGTAACATTAACCGGTAAAGTATCGGGTTTGTCAGAATGCCAAACCACCTGCTGTGGTGCCGGGTTGAAGCTGGTTAACGTAGAGTAGGTAAGAAATAGTCCAAACATTACCGCCGCAATGGCAAGCATAATTCCCAGTAACCTTAAAATACTCCGAGCCATAACAGTTAACATTTAATCACCCGGTAAAATAGGTAAATTATCGGAGCTATACAAAAGCCCGTTTTGAGGGTATTGTTTTAATCCATATCTTTGAACAGTTTTAGAAAAAATCCTATGAAGTTTGGAGTAGTAATATTTCCGGGGTCTAACTGCGATCAGGATACTATTTATGTGTTACGCGATATTCTTGAGCAGGAAGTAATTACACTTTGGCACAAGGAAACCAGCTTGAATGGCCACCCCGATGTTATAATCCTCCCCGGAGGATTCTCTTATGGCGATTATCTCCGATCCGGGGCATTAGCTAGGTTTTCGCCGATTATGAACCTGGTGGCTGACTTTGCCAACAATGGAGGGTATGTGTTTGGTATCTGCAACGGATTTCAGATACTTTGTGAATCGGGGTTACTGCCGGGCGCACTCCTCCATAATATGAACCAGAAATTTATCTGTAAAAATATTTACCTTACACCCGATAGTAAAAATACGGCCTTAACGTCGTATTTACCTAAAGGTAAAGCCCTAAAAATTCCCATTGCACATGGCGAAGGGCGTTACTTTGCCGAGAGGGAAACCCTTGTGCAGATGCGCGTAAACGGCCAAATCCTTTTCCGCTACTGCGATGAGAACGGAGTTGTGTCCGAGGCATTCAACCCAAACGGAGCGGTAGAAAATATAGCGGGTATCTGCAATGAACGTAGGAACGTTTTTGGTATGATGCCTCACCCCGAAAGAGCGTCGGACGATGAGCTGGGCAACACCGATGGCCGCATGATTTTTGAATCGCTTATCAGGTATATCCAGGAAAACAAGTAAATATTTTATTTTCCCCCTTCGACAGGCTCAAGGAACGGGGACTGTATAGTTCCCGTTTCGTCTGTTAATCCTTATTGGTTAGTGTGTATAAACTTACGTTTAATCCAACGGGGAAAGATTATTGCGCCAGCAAACAGGTAAGGGTAGTAGCTGACCAACCTCCATAGCAAAGCCATTCCAATGGCAATGGCCCCAAGAACAGAGGCATCAACCGGAATAAATTCTGAGAGATACCTGGTGAAAACGAACTCGGCAAAACCGCTTCCACCCGGAGTGGGGCTAACCAGCATCATAATCCACATAACCAGCTGGCGGGCAAATATCAGCATGTGATCATCAATACTAAAAAAAGCCAGCAGCAACGCATTAACAACCCAAAACCTTGCTGTCCAGGAAAGAAAAGTACTTCCAAATGCCTTGAGCCAAAACCTGAAAGGTTTTTTACGGAACTCGGCGGAACTTGCCACAATATCGCTTCCCGCACGGTTAGCGCCTTGCTTCCATCTGCGTAGAATGGGAAGCTTGAAAATCATCAGTATTAACCATTTTAATCCGCGCGGATTTACAAACAGGCCGTAGCTTAAGGTTAGCACCCACGCTAACTTCAGGGAAAACCCGATTGCACTAAAAATCATCAATTCATGGACAATTGAACTTCCAGCATTGCCAACCCCAAACAGCTCCGACGCTCCCACCATAAGCACCAACAGGGGGAAAATCAGCACAAAATACATTTCATCCAAGAACGATGTAATCATTACCACGGCGGAGCTGTGCCCAACATTAAGCCCCTCCTTGTTCACATATACTATGGCAACACTTGTTCCTCCAATTGCCGACGGTGTAATGGCAGAGGTAAACTCCCAGAGCATTATCACCCTAAAGGCTTTCCAAAATCGGAATTTACCATCGGTCAAAGTCATTAAACGCATGATATATCCCAGGTCCCGTGCCATCATTAAGAGACATGCGATGAAAATCCACAGTACCGAGTTCCAGGTAAACCGAATTAGCTTAAACGCATCGGGGTTAAATTCATTGTAGAGCAGGTAAATCACCACTCCCAGCCCAATGATAATAGGAATAAAAGTTGAACTGAGCTTAATCCTTCGGGCCGGATTCTGGGGAATATCCCCGCTTACAATATGCATGACCGGTATTTTAATTTCTTGCCCAGCAAAATTAAGCGAATTTGAATTGCTAAAGGTTAGATTACAGCTAATTATTCGTAACAGCACGGTTAAACCCTTGGCCTTAACTCAAATCGGGGTAATTGCAAATGCAACAAAACCTCACAGCAACGGAGAGCAAGCACAATATCTACCATTTTCGCACCCTGTGATTTTGCGCTGACTGCTGTTTAATCTGATTTTACAGCCAAATATTTTCAGAGTTATGCTAATTGTTTTTTGGGAAAAAATCCACAGTAAATTTTTGATATTCAATATCGCCTGGCGAAGGAATCCATTTTGAACGTGCACAAACTCAGCACTTGTGGAGTATGGGTTGTTTCAACAAGTTCAACGGCTAAGCACATTAACACAACATTGTTTTATAAAATACGTTCCCGGTGATATTACCCCGCCGTTAATCTGCGTGCCAGGGTTTCCATTATTTCAACCCCGTCGGGTATAATTTCATCGGGGAAATCATACTCGGGCGAGTGAATGTCGGGTTGGTCTTCGCCCGAACCGAGCCCATATATAATCGACGGACAACATGCGGAGAAGTGGGCAAAATCCTCGCTCCAGCGGTTCGGTTGCTCTAGGTATATAACCTCTCTATGCTGAGATTTTCCAACATCCTCCAGCAAATGGGTTAACTCCGAATCGCAAACCGATGCCGGATAATCGTCGGCAAACGATATGGATACGCCCAGCCCGTGCTTTTTGGCGATTTGTGCCGATTGGCGCACGGCATTCTCCGAAAGTATCGCCATATCGTCATCGTCAAACGCCCGCAGGGTTGCCATTATCACAGCCGATCCCGCCGATGTACCAAAGGCAACATCTCCGGCATTTATGTGGATTATGGTAACAAGGACAAAGTCTTTGAAATTACTTGATTCTTTCAGGGTTAACAGCATTTTTACTATTTCAGCAACCGCTTCGGCCGGATTCAAGCCTCGCTCGGGGTACGCAGCATGAGAGTTTTTCCCTGTCAGGTGTATTATTAAACCCTTTGATGCTGCCGAAAAGGTGTATTTACCCATAATAATGCTACCCCTAGGGTATTTAGGAAGGTTATGCAGCGCTACTGCATAGCTGGGCAAAAGGTTGAGCTCCTCCAGCCTTTCAATTGATTTTTTTGCCCCCTCCCCATTCTCTTCCGATGGTTGGTATAGCAGGATAACCCTTCCGTGCGACAATGGTTGCTCGCTGAACCTTACCGCTAAGCCTGTAATAATGGACATGTGGCCGTCGTGGCCACAAACGTGGGAAACTCCCGGAACATTTGACTTATAAGGAACATTGTTAACCTCGGTAATAGGGAGTGCATCCATATCGCAACGGAATAAAACGCTGGGGCCGCTCTCTTTCCCGTTAAATACGGCAACCATACCCTCGCCGGCAACATTGGAGTACAGCTCATCAGGGCGGTACCGGCTCAGGAAAAAGCGTAATCGTTTTGCCGTTGCCTTTTCCTGCCCCGACAGTTCAGGATTACGGTGTAACTCATGCCTAAGCCTGATTAATTCTTCCATTGCTCCAGTATTTTCGACTCGTAAAAGTAACAAAAAACGAAGATTCCATCAACAGCGAGAAATAAAATATGAAAGTACATTAGCGGCAGTACAAAACATTATTTTTGCATCTTCTTAAACCATTTCCCTGGGTTAAACTCAAATTACCGCAAATAAATATTCCATGCAACGTAATACTACTGGGGTTTATGTAGCCGTGGTAATGTCCATGGTTTTTTGGTCGCTCTCGTTTATATGGTACAAGGAGGTTTTTGTTTTTTACAAACCGATAACGCTTGTTTTTGCCCGGTTAATCATTTCGAGTATTTTTCTTTTTGTTGCCTCCGGCATACTGAAAAAATTGGTAAGAATTAGCCGCAGTGACATAAAATTATTCTTCCTGCTGGCATTCTTTGAACCTTTCCTATACTTTATCGGCGAAAGTTTTGGAATGACAATGGTGTCTTCAACCCTGGCATCGGTAATAGTATCGACCATACCGTTGTTTAGCCCAATTGGTGAGTTCTACATCTACAAACAAAAAGTTTCGCCGATGAATTTTTTGGGAATCCTGGTATCGGTGGTCGGAGTTGGAATGGTTGTTTTTAGCAACGGGTTTGGCCAGGTAAATGCAAATCCTGCTGGCGTAGCTTTAATGCTGCTGGCCGTGGTTTCGGCCTTGTGTTACTCTCTAATTCTTCGAAAACTAACATCAAAGTACAACGTATTCTCCATAATTACCTACCAGAATACCATTGGTGTACTCTACTTTTTACCGCTATTCTTTACCTTTGAGTATAGCCATTTTATTTCCGTGGGGATAAGTTGGCGGTCGTTGATTCCGCTGCTTAAGCTGGGAGTTTTTGCTTCAACTTTTGCTTTTTTACTTTTTACATACTCGGTAAAACACCTGGGTGTAACGGGCGCAAATACATTCACCAACGCCATTCCCGTATTAACCGCTGTTTTCGCCGACTTCCTGCTGGATGAAAAAATTACACCGATAATGATTGGCGGTATTAGTGTTGTTGTACTGGGGTTATTCCTATCGCAAATAACACGCGGAAGAATGCAAAAGGTTTTTGCCTTTATTCCGGTTGGGCTAATAACAAAAGCAAGGCTGAAGAAAGAATAGCTGACGGTTGATAGTTTTTCCGCGAAACGAATACGTTAAGCGTTAAACGATAGTTAAGCCTGCACGGTTAGTAAGTAATCAGATAGATGGTGGCAAGTAGGCAGTAAGAATACAAAATTCACACGCCAGACGCATTGGCCCAAACACTCCTGCCTAAAATCAACGACCGGCTGGGGGTTATTCCCCGCCAAACTGCATCAGGTACGATTTTGTACAATCGCTAAGATCGCCATCGAGAATTGCATTAACGTCCGATGTTTCGTAACCACTCCGTAAGTCCTTAACCAGCTTGTAGGGGTGTAGTATGTAGTTACGGATCTGCGATCCCCATTCAATTTTTTTCTTTTTTCCCTCTATTTCGGCCTGAACTTCCTGCCGTTTTCGCAGCTCCAGCTCGTACAGGTGCGACTTTAGCAACCGCATGGCGTTTTCCTTGTTTTGAAACTGGGAACGGGACTCTGTATTTTCAATTACAATGCCGGTGGGTATATGGTATAAACGAACCCCCGTTTCCACCTTGTTTACATTCTGCCCCCCGGCTCCCGACGACCGGTAGGTATCCCACTTAATATCGGCAGGGTTTACAACAATCTCAATGGTATCATCAATGGCCGGAGATACAAACACCGAAGCAAACGAAGTGTGCCGACGGGCGTTGGAGTCGAATGGCGATATACGCACCAAGCGGTGAACGCCATTCTCGCCCTTAAGGTAGCCGTAGGCCATGTCTCCCTCAAACTCGAGTGTGCACGATTTAACGCCGGCCTCCTCGCCATCCTGAATATCGATAACCTTTACCCCGTAGCCATTCCTTTCGCCATAACGCATATACATGCGCATTAGCATTGCGGCCCAATCCATACTTTCTGTTCCCCCTGCCCCCGAGTTAATTTTCATAATTGCACCCAGCTTATCCTCCTCGTTGCGGAGCATATTCCTGAGTTCAAGGCCCTCTATGGCCGTGGTAGCTTCCCTGAAATGCTTATCAACCTCATCGTTCGTGGCAGCACCCTCGCGGGCAAAATCAAAAATAACCTGTAAATCATCGACTAAACGGCTAACCGTGGCAAAGCCATCGGTCCACAGCTTAATTCCGGCAACTTTTTTGAGCTGCCTTTCTGCTTCGGCGGGATTATCCCAAAAAACAGGCGATTGTGTTTTTTGCTCCTCTTCCTCCAGCTGAATTAATTTACCGTCAATGTCAAAGGTGCCTCCTCAGCGCATCCGCACGCCTTACAATCTCCCTAACCTGATCAATAGTAATCATACCCTGAAAATTTGTGCAAAGATAGTGAAATAGCATCTTCGTCAACCAGAAAAATAAAAACTGCAATGGGTAGCGCTGGATGTCTGAATAATCAGAAAATTGGGTACAGGCCGCTTTTAGTATCCCATAGGGGGCCGCTTCTTCCCGGTATTCTCTCATCCTGTACAACAGGGAACGGGTACAACGGGTGCTTAGAAAAAGTTTTTTTCTAAGCAGAAAATTCAGAACGAGTGCTTAGAGAATTATATTTTCCTAAGCAGGCAACCCCCAACGGGTACTTAGGAAAAAATTTTCCCTGGGCAGGAAATTCGAAATAGCCAATTAACAATTACCGGGAAGGTAAGGTTCTGGTTCCCAATACCCGCTGCCTTAAATTAACGTGAGGGGGTAAGGTGGCTCTTCCCGGGTTGTACCCTGAGCCTGTGGAAGGGCAAACATAAAATCCAGATACTTTCTTACATTTCAAACACGAGTTGTTTTATCTACTCCGAGAATTACCGCGTATCAAAATTTTTGCTAAATTCGTTACCGTTGAATTAACCTACCCACGCTTTATGACCAGGCAAACTGTAGTGTTGGAGCCATCGGAACATCGAAACCAGCAGGTTATACTAATAAAATTCAGCTGGGATAAAATGTTGATCGGTTTGGTAAAAGAGATTCCCGGCAGCAAATGGAGCAGCACAAAACGATGCTGGTATATTCCCCGGGCAAGCTACAACCTCAACCAAATTTTTAATCTTTTTAAGGATCACGCCCGGGTAGATTACACCGCGCTTAAATTGCAAGGCATAATGGACGACAAGCAGAACAGGGAGACTAAAAACACCGCCACGCCAAGCGCAGACCAGCCCAACATCAACGTTAAAGCATTCAGGATATGGCTACTCCACAAGCGCTACAGCGAAAATACGATACGAACCTACACCGAAATACTCGATACCTTTTTAAGGTACATGCACCCGGCTCCACCCGATGAAATTACCAATGAAATGGTTGTCCGTTACGTACACGATTACATTTTAGGTGAGGGGTACAGCTACTCGTACCAAAATCAGGTAGTCAGCGCGCTTAAGCTATTCTTCAGCGCAATTGTCAACTCCAGAATTGATATTGAAAAGCTGGAACGCCCCCGGCGCGAGCACAAACTGCCCAACGTGCTCAGCAAGGAAGACGTTGCCCGGCTAATCAGGCATACCAGGAATACCAAGCATAAAACCATGCTGAGCCTTATATACGCCTGCGGGTTACGGCGCAGCGAGCTGCTAAACTTAAAACCCCCGGATGTAGATTCCCGGCGGCACCTGCTAATCATACGAAATGCCAAAGGTAAAAAGGACCGGGTAGTACCCATCTCGGATAGAACAATAACAATGCTGCGCGAATACTACAAAGCATACCAACCCGCAATATGGCTGTTCGAGGGTTCTAGCCCCGGAGAGCAATACAGCGCAACCAGTATTCAGCATGTGCTAAAACAATCGCTATCCAGAGCGGGTATCCCTAAAAAAGCCACGTTACACTGGCTGCGCCACAGCTACGCCACCCACCTGCTCGAAAGTGGCACTGACCTACGGTACATCCAAGAACTTCTGGGACACAGAAGTAGCAAAACCACCGAAATATACACCCATGTAACAGAAAAAAGCATAGAAAAAATTCGTTCGCCCTTTGACGATTTAAAAATTTAAGGTTACATTAGCGTAAAGTTTCACAAAAATATCATGCCATTTTACTGTACAATATATGCAAGGATGGACGGATGAAGTTAGTTCTATAGTATATATAAGGGAGTTACAGGCCATTTTGAAGATGTGAAAGGTTAATGTTCTTTCAGAATTAACGGGTATAAATAAATACTATGACTAATTAATTCATTTAATTATTTTTTTTATGTCATTAGATAGACTTTAAATATTGTTAAACCTAAAACTTAATTCTATGAAAAGTAAATTATTATTAATTGGATTTGCCTTCGTGCTTTCGTTTAATTCTTGTAGAACGGTACAAATTTCAGACTTGAAACCACAAGGTCAAGTAGAAAAGCTTTTACCTTCTCTTGAGCCCCAGATTGACATTGCTTCTCTTGAAA
>JBFXEO010000070.1:0-12528 GCA_050180015.1 Bacteroidales bacterium
GTATGCTTTGGCGTATGCCTGAATTGCCCCTATACTTACGGAGTGTTCTCCTCCAATGGTGACTACAAATTTACCCTCTTTAAGCAGACCAGAGGTTCTGCTACGGACAGCATCTACCATTGCTTCTGGGGTTTTCGATTCCAGAACTGGTTTATCCGTATAAATTCCAATTCTGTAAACCTCGGTATTGGTTTCTATATCATAAACTTCCATATTTGCCGATGCATCTAGCAATGCCCTGGGGCCATTGTCGGCCCCCTTAATCCAGGTGCTGGTGCCATCGTAGGGCACAGGCAGAATGGCTATTGGGGATGTTTTTCTTTTTGTGTAGGGTTTTGGTAAATCACCGTAATTAACCATAGTAAATTGCTCGATTAAATATCTTGCAATTTTACAAAAAAAATGGCATTCGGTAGGACTAGTATTTAACATAAAAATTGAAGGCTCCTACATAAATAGTAAGAGCCTTCAACTTTTTTATGCGAAGCATTTTACTCCTGGTCCAATTGCTGATTATAGCAATTCCCCATGCCTTTGCCCATTCCCTTTCCCATACCTTTGCCCATTCCATGCCTATTTGCTCCATCCATCATTCCTCCGAAGCCTCTGCCGGAATGTGAATTGAAGTAAACTTTTTGTTCATCGGTCAAAATGGAGGAAATGGCGACCCTATGCGCTGCTCGTTTTTTCATTAACTGTGACATTATAGCAGCCGCCTCATCGATTGTTTTGTTGATTTCATTCATGTCCACCTTATCGGCTGTTTGCAGAGTCCGTAGATGAGCCCTTTTTTCCCTCAATTCATTTCGGAGCGGGGTAACTTCTTTCAGGTGTTTTACCCTCAGATCGTTGATCTTTTGCTGTTGATCTTCGGTTAAATTGGGTATTCTACATTCAAACTGTCCTATCAGGTCGTTGTTGTACCCGCCTCTGCCTTTGTTGAACTGCTGTCCCGGTTGGGAGTAGGCAGAAATCCCTGTAAGCATAAATGCTACTACTAAAAAACCACTAATCCTTTTCATCGTAAATAGTTTAAGTTAATTAATTCTGATTGTTATTGTTATTTCGGGGATTTTGAGATTGCCCCCTACGCATGCGATCGTTGTAATGTCCCCGCTGAAAATTTTTCATTCGTCCCATAATTTTGCAAAATTGTTTTTGCTGTTCCGGGTTGCACATACCTTTTACTTCGAGTAAGTGCTCAACCATTCTTGTTTTCTGTTCCTTTTGCAGTTCGGCATACCTGTTTACCAGCATGTTTAGCGTATCGTTATTCGGATTTGTTTGAGAAATCTGTTCCATTATCAACCGCGATACCGCTCTTACCTGATTATCTATGGAATCGAAATTCTGCCTGAAATTATCCCGTAGTACGCAGAATTGCTCCCTTTGCTCGGGGGCAAGTTGAAGCGTCCGACCGATAAAATCGCCACTTTCTTGTTCCATTCTGGCATTTCTGAAATTTGTGCTAATTCTATTCAGCGTATAGTACCTGTAGCCAATTGTTAGCAGCAACGATACTAGCAGGATGGACAGTATAATTACTGTTATAACAAGAATTCGTGTTTTAGTCAGGTAGTTCATGGTTACTGGTTGTTTTGGTTTTCATCCAGAAGATAGTATGGATTGTTATCTAATACCGAGAAGTAATCCTCTGCAAAAAGTTCAGCTGATTCGTTAAGATTTATCTGCATGATATTTGATTCAATGCGGGATAGGAACGATCCTAAAAAAATACCCGTAACAATTGCTGCGGCCGATAGTGTTGCTAACAGTGTATATCGTTTAGGTGTAAACAGCATTGAGTGTTTCTCAGGTTTTTCAGTAATTTGAGCTAAAACCTTGGCGGGTATAGCTGGGTTATAGCTATACTCTTTGACCTCATGTTCAACCCAGCTGTAAAGTTGCTTAATCCTGGTGAGCTCATTGCTGCATTGGTTGCATTCAGATAGATGTTGCCGAAGGGCCGATGCCTTATCCTTGCCCAGGTCACCATCGATATATTGAATCATTAGCCGTTTTGTTTCGTTGCAGTTCATGGGTTTTACTATTTACTGGTTGGACACATAAGATTTTATAAACTTGCGCTATCCGCTTATTTTTTTTGAGGGTGGGTCAAATATTTTCTCAAGTTGGTTTTTGCCCTAAAAAGTAACGATTCTACCGATGAGGTGGAAACATCCATTACTTCGGCAATTTCTTTGTACGATAAATCCTGATATTTGCTGAGGATAAGAGCTATACGTTGATTTTCCGGAAGTTTGTTGATGGCCCGCTTAAACAGCTTTTTATTTTCGCCGGATGTAATGGCATGGTCGGCCTCTGCCTCTACCGGCGATAATACCTGAAAGTTATCCTCCGCTCGGGCTCCTTTCCCCCATAGGTTGAAGCTGATGACGGATGCCTCACGTCTTTTCTTCCGCAAGTAGTTCAACGATTTATTTACGGCTATCCGGTATAGCCATGTCGATAATTTTGATTCGTTCCTGAAGTTTGCCAGCGATTCAAATAGTTCAATGAAAACCTCCTGGGCTAAGTCTTCCGCTTCAGTATATGAAGCTACAAACCCCCTGCAGGTTGTCACCACCATTTTTTGGTATTTATCCATAAGCTCTGCGAAGGCCTTATGATCGTTTTCGGCTACAACCCTATGAACTAGAATATTATCGTCCATTACTTAGTATTTCATTCAATATTTTTGACAACCATCCGGCCGGTTTCTTGCGCTTAATGCGGAAATTTTTTACTAAAAGTAAAAATAACTTACAGTTTAACATTCAATATCTTTTACATACTTATACTTTTGTAGAAACTTTATTAAAATGGGAATACGATTTAAGGTAATAGCCGGATTTATAATATTGGCTTTGCTCCTGGTAATTTCTGGTTTAATATCGATATACGAGTTAACCAAGCTGGGAAACTATGTTAATACCCTTCTGGTTGAGAACTACCGGAGCATTGATTATGCCCGGGATATGTCAAACAGCCTTGAGAAGCAGAAAAGAGCATTTATTATGGCTATTGGAGGCGAGAATGAAAAAGCCCTATCGTTGTACAATGCCTCTAAAGCCGATTTTGAGGAAAACCTTCGGAAAGCGTCCAATAACCTTACCATACCCGGAGAGGTAAATCATGTCGATTCTATAGCCATACTTTTTTCCACTTACACACCAACCGCGGAGGCATTTATAAAGAATTCTGACAGCAATATTAACACCTATTTAAACGATATTCAACCTAAAGTAGGCCTCATTCAGGATAAGATAAACGATTTACTTACAATTAATCAGCAAAACTTTGTTCAAACGGCTTCCCTGCTGGAGAAAAGTCCGTATAGAACTATTTTGCCTGGATTACTGGTAGTTATCACAAGCATTGTGTTTTCAATCATATTTTACTATATGATTTTATACTACATGGTAAAGCCTATAATCAGGGTTACAAAAGGTATTAACGATTTTGTTAAGTATAAAAAACCTTTCGAAGTTAGCATTGAGACCAAGGACGAATTGAATGATCTTAAGGAATCGGTAAAAAATTTGATTACCATCAAAAGCCTCCAAAAGAACTAGCATGAGACCACATGTGGTATTAAGGTATATCGGTTTAGTAATGTTGCTCAATGCAGCGTTTATTTTTGTTTCATTTACCATATCGCTGTATAATAATGATGCGGGGGAGCTGCCGTTGCTTTACAGTTTTTTGATTACCGCTTTAATGGGAATTTTTCCCCTGGTATTTGTTCCAAAATCGCTGACCCTCTCTAACCGGGAGTCTTACTTTGTGGTGGTACTCAGCTGGATTATTTCCTGCTTTGTTGGAATGCTTCCATTTTTATTATGGGGTGGGGAATTTACCTTTGTTAAAGCGTTGTTCGAGAGCGTATCGGGTTATACCACAACGGGGGCATCTATACTCAATAATGTTGAAGCGCTCCCCAGGGGTTTGCTATTCTGGCGATCCTCTACCCATTGGATTGGTGGTATTGGTATAGTTGTTTTCATGCTGGTGATTTTGCCGTCGCTGGGAAAAGCGCAGATGACCCTTTCAAAAATGGAAATTTCCCCGCTGGCGCAGGAGAATTTTAAGTATAAAACCCGCAAGATGCTTAATATAATCCTATTTGTATATATAGGGCTTACCGTAACCCAAACCATTCTTTTAATGATTTTTGGCATGAGCCTTTTTGATGCCGTTACCCATGCCTTTGCAACCATTGCTACGGGTGGATTTTCGACTAAGAATACAAGTATAGCCTATTTTAACAGCCTTCCTATAGATATAGTGGTTATTATTTTCATGTTTATTTCAGGAATTCACTTCGGATTGATATATACAACTTTGGCACTACGAAAAACCAATGTATTTAGTTCTCCTATAGTAAAATATTACTTTTTTGTAACAATTTTTGGTATTGCGGTGGTTGCCATGAATTTGCACGGAAACATTTACCAAACATGGGGCGAAAGTTTCAGGTATGCCGCGTTTCAGGTTGTTTCACTTTCAACTACAACCGGGTTTGCCAATGCCGATTCATCCGTTTGGCCGCCATTCTCCATAGGTATAATCCTATTCTTTACAATTCAGTGTGCATGTTCCGGATCTACCGCCGGAGGAATGAAGATAGACCGGGTTGTTATATTTTTTCAGGCACTTAAAAGCCAGGTGTTAAAAGTTCAACACCCCCAGGCAGTAATCCCTGTCCGGTTGGGAAAATCTATTATCAGCGATGAAATTGTTGGCTCGGTTATCCTTTTTATCGTACTTTATATTGTTATACTGCTGATTAGTACGCTTATTTTAGCTTCGATGGGGATTGATTTGATTACTGGTTTTTCTGCATCTGCTGCAACCATGGGAAATGCCGGGCCAGGCTTTGGCTTGGTAGGTTCCATGAGCAATTTCTCCAAGCTGCCGGATGCCGCCCTTATGGTTCTTTCCTTTGATATGCTTTTGGGGCGACTGGAAATATTTGGGCTGATACTATTATTTATGTATAAGTCCTGGAAGTAAATAAAACCGCAATGACGATACAATTAAAAAACACCCCAAAAGTTGGACACAACTTTTGGGGTGTTTTTTTATGAGCGGAAAAAGGAAGTATTCAGATCAGCAGCGTTTGGAAGCAGTATTAGAAGTCTTAGAGAAAGGCGTTTCACTATGTGAAGTAGTTCGTCGCTTAGGAACAGACCACAAGAGTATTCGACGCTGGGTTGCATTTTATGGGCAATATGGAGTTAAAGGTATATGCTCAATTAAAAAAAGCTAGTTATAGCGGTGACTTTAGATTATCTGTTGTCCGCTATATGCGTGAAAATCATTTATCTCTGTTCGAGACAGCAGTAAAGTTCGGTATTTCGAACGAAAGCGTTGTCCTTGCCTGGGATCGACTGTATGAGTCAGAAGGAGTCTCAGCACTTTACCGGGATAATCGGGGAAAGATGAAAAAGCCACATAAACATAAACAATCAACAGGGGCAAAATCTGTAAAATCTACCAAAGACAATCTTCTTGAGGAGTTAGAATACCTTCGGGCAGAGAATGCTTACTTAAAAAAATTGAGGGCCTTAGCCGAGCAACGCGTATCCCGAGAGAGCGGGAACGTGCCCAAACCATCGAAAGACTAAGGCCGCACCATCGGCTTTCGGCACTACTGAAAGTCGCAGGGATGGCACGTAGTACATTTTACTACCAGCTTAAACAATCGAAGTTGCCGGATAAATATGCCCGCGAAAAAGAAGAGATCGTAAGCATATACCACGAACATCAAGGGCACTACGGTCATCGCCGGATTACCGCGGAGATGAAGAACCGAGGATATCTCATTAATCACAAGACAACCATTAAACTAATGAAAACCTGTGGGGTAAAATGTCGTGTCAGGCTTCGTAAGTACCTTTCATACAGGGGGGAACAGGCAAAATTGCCCCAAACCTGCTTGAACGCAACTTTATTGCGGATATGCCTAATCAGAAATGGGTTACAGATCTTACTGAGTTTTCCTTGTTCGGTAAAAAACTGTACCTGTCGCCAACAATGGATTTGTACAATAGAGAAATAATAAGTTATGACATATCTGACAGGCCTACTTCTTATCAGACAATACAGATGCTTGATCGAGCGTTTAAGAAACTACAGGATAAAACAAACTTAATCCTGCACTCCGATCAGGGTTGGCAATATCAAAGAAACGATATCAACGCAGGCTCCGACAGGAAGGTATCAGACAGAGCATGTCCCGCAAGGGGAATTGTTTGGATAATGCCGTAAGGGAAAACTTTTTCGGGCTGTTAAAATCCGAATTATTATATTTACAGGAGTTTGAATCAATCGAACACTTCCGCAAGGAAATAGAAGAGTATATTGACTATTACAATAATAAACGGATAAAGACCGGTTTAAACAACATGAGTCCGGTACAATACCGAACTCATGCAATTTAATTTTATTAACCCGTCCAATATTTTGGGTACACTTCAAAAATCAAGGGCTTTTTTGTTAATCCTGCGGTCTGGACGAGACTCGAACTCGCGACCCCATGCGTGACAGGCATGTATTCTAACCAACTGAACTACCAGACCGTTTAAAAGCGATGCAAAAATAAGACACAATTATTAATCTTGCAATAGCAGTTTCAATTATTTTTTAAAAAAACTAAAATTCACGCTTCCGTAAACCCTGTGATCGAAAAGGCTTGGATTATCCTTGAAGTTATAGCGTGCAGAATGCTCTAGCACTAGCCAGCCATTATCGTTTAATAAACCTCGGCTGAGCACTATTTCAGGGATTTGATCAATGCCTTTAAGATCGTATGGAGGATCGGAAAAAATAATGTCATACCTAGATGTGCACCTACCGATAAAGCTAAACGCATTGGCCTTGAAAACCATTAGGTTTTTGATTTCAAGTTTTAGGGCGGTATCCTTAATAAATTTGCAATGGACAAAGTCCGCCTCTACGGCATCGACATGGGTTACTTCCCGGGAAATAAACTCAAAGCTGATACTTCCAGTACCGGAGAATAGATCGAGCACATTTAGCTCATCGAAGTAAAAGTTATTATTGATTATGTTGAAAAGACTTTCCTTGGCAAAATCGGTGGTAGGTCTTGCGTTAAAATTTTTAGGAGGATTAAATTGTCGTCCCCGAAAGGTTCCTCCCACTATTCGCATATCCCGGAAGAATAAAACAGGGTATGGTATTTGGTTCGATACCTTAACAGCTGGTAGCAAAAATGAATGGAGCTTGTATAGGCATCGGTGGCGATATTCTTAAAGTAACCGGTTAGTTTTTTCACTATTTCGGTTGAATTTATTGCGTCTCCAGAGATTTTTACCCTAACCGTAGTTAAATCAACATTTAACGATTTACAGAAATTGAGGGTAAAGTACAGGGCATCGTTGGTATATTTCCCGTTGAACTGATTTGCCGCCACCAGGTTCCCGTTTTTATGGTAGGTAATGGTTAGCTGCTGATCTGAAAAGTTGATTTGCAGCAGCTCATCCGAACGGGAAATTTCAGGATTAACTACTAAAGATGATACAGGTGTCAAAAATTTTGTGTCGGGTTGAACTTTGAGCCACGATGAGGAGAGGGTGTAGGGTAAGCAAAATATTAGCACCTTGCCAGAACCGTTGTTATGAATTGTTGCATGATGGATTTCCGAGTGCTCAGGCAACGGCTGTGATATTTCAAAGAGGCTTTTGGCTTTGCTTAAGTCAAAAATTTCCTCCGGAACTATGCTAAAACCCGCAGGGGTGAACGAAAAAAAATTTTTTTTAAATTTTTGGCTAACTACTGGGTATGCCGAAAGTATTTCATCTACAGCAGAGCCCCAGCTGTCGTTGTTTTTAACGGTTGTGGCAAAATATTTTGAAATAAGGGAAATAAACGTATTCCGAATCGTATCCTTTACAGCAAACGAAAATCCATTCAGGTTAACCTGAATGGATAATTCATATACCTCGGTTCGATTGCTATCGAAAGTTTCGTCTATAAGTTCTAATTCATCCATTTATTTTAATAACTACTCCCAGTTACCAGCATTATTTGTGGCTTCGGTCATAGATCCGACCTGCAAACCGGGGAACTTATCAAGTTTTTTCTGTAAATCGTTGATATTAATAATTTCCTGGTGATCCAATCCGTTTAGTATTACATCATTATGGGCTTTACACTCGAATACGCGAACCTTAATTTTAGAGCCGGTTTCAAGATCACCGGCGGCCAGCTCAAACTGTACTCCTCCTGAATATGGAATAAATCGCAATGAGTCTATGGGGTAATTCTTAAATAAGCTGTCGCGTACGTTCACTAAAATGGTATCGCGGAATATTTTACCCTGGGCGAGTGCTATGGAATCATCCTCGGAACCTATCTGCTTAACTACTTTAAATTGCCCTTCCTTCAAAAAAGTAATTAATGTATCAAAACTACCCGTAAACTTGTTGAAACGAGAACGGTATGCCAGTTCAGCGGTTCTAATATCTTCTAAACGCTGAATGGTGGCTTCGTACCTTTTATCTTTTTCTTTTTTAAAGCGAATGGGATCCATTATACTATCGTAAACGAGGTAAGCAAGAATCGCAATTATAATCACTAGTAAGCCTTGATAAACTGTTTTCATTTTGCAAGAATTGGTTTAAGTTTGCCTGCAAATTTAATAACATATAATTAAATTCGAACTTCAAAGTAAAATTTTATTTGCCCTTTATGCTAAAAAATAAAATTCAAAGTGAAATCCTCTCGTACCTTAATTTTGAGCCAACACTCGGGCAAATGGTAGCCATTGATGGTTTGGCAAATTTTGTTGTGGATACGAGGCCCAATACCTGCATTTTACTCCGGGGATTTGCCGGAACCGGTAAAACGTCTATCATTGCTGGCTATGTCAAAGCACTTGAAAAGTTTAGCGTAAAGTTTAAGCTGCTTGCTCCAACCGGGCGGGCTGCAAAAGTTCTATCGGAGTATTCTGGCTATAAGGCAAATACCATACACAAGTGCATTTACAGGCAGAAAAGCATGAAGGAGGGAGTTGGTAGGTTTGTCCTTGACCTTAACAAGCTTGTCAATGCAATTTTTATTGTTGATGAGGCTTCAATGCTTTCCAACACATCGTTCGATGATAGCATTTTTGGATCGGGAAAATTGCTGTCCGATTTGATTGAGTACGTAAAGCAGGGAAATAGCTGCCGCCTAATTCTGGTGGGTGATACCGCGCAGCTTCCCCCTGTTGGGCTGGACTTAAGCCCGGCCCTCGATTTCTCTCTGCTTACAGGCCTAGACCTTGATGTTAAAGAATTTTACCTGAACGAGGTAGTTCGTCAGCAAAAAGAATCGGGGATACTTTATAACGCTACAAAAATCAGGGAAGTTATTGATTCGGGAATTGTAGTTACGCCCAAATTGTCCACCAAAGGATTTGACGATGTTCGGAGGATTGGTGGCGGGGAGTTGCTTGAGCACCTTTCTGAGGAATACCGTAACAACGGGAGGGAAGGGAATGTAGTGATTTGTTACTCCAACAAAAGGGCCAACAGGTTTAACAACGGGGTCCGGTCAAGAATACTTTTCAGCGACGAGGAATTATCTGTTGGCGATTACTTAATGGTGGCAAGGAACAGCTATTTCTGGGTTGATGGTTATCCGGATATTGGGTTTATCGCGAATGGCGATATAGTTGAAGTTACGAGGATAGGGAAACGGTACGAAATGTATGGGTTCCGATTTGCTGATTTAACCATTAGGTTACTCGATGATGATAAGCAGCTTATAGATGTAAGGATTATTCTTGATTCGCTGATGATGGATGGCCCCTCGCTGGGTGCCGATCACATGAAAAACCTGTACCAGCAGGTTGCCCAGGATTACATGCACATTAAGACCTATAAGGCCAGGTTAAAAAAAATTAAGGAAGATTCTTTTTTTAACGCAATGCAGGTAAAATTTGCCTACGCTGTTACCTGTCATAAGGCGCAGGGCGGGCAATGGCCCAATGTTTTTATTGATCAGGGATTCTTCCGGAAAGAAATGCTGACCCGGGAATACTTACGTTGGCTTTACACCGCCATTACTCGGGCTACGGAAAAGGTTTACCTGGTGAATTTTGATGAGGCCTTCTTTTGTTGATCCTACCGCTGCGGGGAATTTAACGATTCAATCAGCAACTTTATTTCGCCGTACGATTCTTTTACCTTTTGGGACAAGGAATAATTTTCCGTATTCGGCTTAACGGTTGATCCGTTCTTTGTTTGGCTCAATCCATGCAACGAGCAAAACGTTTAGTAATATTTTTGTTTCTGTCAGTTCAATAAAAATATTTTTCATGCCCATACTTGTTGGTTGAACAGGGAATGGGGTGGAATTTTATCGCTTTATAGTACATTAACCTCCATGCTTAGGCTAATGTTAAATTCCTGAAAAACTGAATGTTGAATTGATTTGGCAAGGCTGAGAATTTCTTCGCCGCTTGCTCCCCCATGGTTAACCAGTACCAGGGACTGATTAGCGTGTACCCCGCAGCTTCCAACTTTCTTCCCCTTCCACCCGCATTGCTCTATCAACCACCCGGCAGGGACTTTTACCAAGTTCTCCGATATAAAATATGACGGTGCGTTGGGATATTTGATTTTGATATTTTCAAAAATATCTGCACCAATAACCGGATTTTTGAAAAAGCTGCCGGCATTTCCTAAAATTGCCGGATCGGGGAGTTTGGCTGTTCGAATGCTTATTACTGCCCGGCGGACTGATTTTGTGGATTTATCCCCCAGTCTGTCCAGCTCTTCCTCCAAGTTACCGTAGCTGGTTTTTAGTGCTGGCTGCTTGGTTAATTTGAACCATACGTGTGTGATAATGACTTTACCCTTTAACTCTTGCTTAAAAATACTGTCACGATAGTCAAACTGGCATTCCGAGTTGTTAAACTCTACTGCTTTGCGGTTATCAACCTGAATGCCTTCAACCTTAAAGATGCTATCCTTTGCTTCAACCCCATACGCACCAATATTCTGGATGGGAGCAGCACCAACATTTCCCGGGATGTACGATAAGTTCTCAACACCGCAAAAACCTTTATCCACGCAGTAGCCAACAAAAGAATCCCAGTTAACACCGCCGCCTACCCGGAGAATGGTTTCGTTTGCCATATCTTCCACTATTGTAATGCCCTGAATGGATGGATTTATGATAACTCCTTCGTAGTTTTTTGTAAGCAGAACATTGCTGCCTCCCCCTAAAACGTAAATAGGAACCTTATTGTATGAAGCAAAATTGATGGTATATAGTATTTTCTCAACTGTATTTGCCTTGGCGTAGTAGAGGGTTGAAACATCAATGCCAAAAGTATTGTACGACTTTAGCGATATGTTTTTTTTAATCACAAACATTAACTTGAAATTTACTCAACAAATATAAACATTTAGCGTTTATATTCGCATAAGTTTGCTTGGCATGGAAAGAACCGTGAGAATTTTTGTTACCTCAGATTTAATCACCGATCAGCGGGTCAATAGAACAGCTACATCAATCTCACAATTAGGCTATAACGTAGTGGTTACCGGAAGAAAACCTTTAGTAAAAATTCCTGCAATTAGTGGTTTATATAAAGTAAAATACATCGGCTGTTTTTTTCCGGGAGGACCATTGTTCTACCTGCTTTTCAACTTAAAAATCTTTTGCACGCTGCTTTTTTCCAGGGTTTCGTTGATATATGCCAACGACTTGGACACTTTACCGGGTTGCTGGCTGGCATCTGTGGTTCGGTTTAAACCGCTGGTTTACGATAGCCACGAACTGTTTACAGAACTCCCGGAGCTTATTAACCGTCGCGTGAAAAGGGCATTGTGGGGAATGGCTGAACGGTTTTGCATCGGAAAAGCCAGCTATGTTTTTACCGTATCGGATGGTATAGCCAGTGAGCTTAACAGAAGGTACGGGGTTAGGCCGGTTGTTGTTCGGAATACTGCGGTTAAAAAGGATTTGACAGCATTTAAGGATAAGCGTCCAACCCTAATCTACCAGGGTTCCCTGAATATTGGTAGGGGAGTAGAGCTTGCAGTAGATATGATGAACCATCTCTCGTGCTACAGGCTTATTATTGCGGGGAAGGGCGATATTGAAATTTCACTTCGTAAAAGAATGCTGGATCAAAAGCTGTTTGACAGGGTTGAGTTTGTTGGCAGGCTTAACCCTGAAGATTTACATACTCTTACCTGTACAGCCTGGCTGGGGTTGTCGCTTGAGGAAGATTTGGGGTTGAACTATCGGTACGCCCTGCCCAATAAAATTTTTGACTATATAATGGCACAGGTACCCGTGCTTGTTAGCGATTTGCCCGAAATGAGGAAAATTGTTGATGAGTACGGTGTAGGACTGATCGCTAAATCGAGGGATCCCTTGGAGTTGGCCAATCAGGTTGCGGATTTCTTTGATAGCAGGGTAAATTTAGAAAAAAAATTGCTCAAAGCATCCGGTGAATTACAATGGGGTACAGAGGAGCAGAAGTTGGTAGGCCCGATAAAATTA
>JBFXEO010000071.1:0-12506 GCA_050180015.1 Bacteroidales bacterium
CCTCAACGGTGAAGAATCCCTTATCGCAAAAAACATCTATATAATCGGCCACCTCCTCGGCAGCAACACGGGGAATCATCTCGTTTATAATTAAATCAACGTAATCTTTTTGCTTGCCCTTGTATTCGGCAGGAACGGCGTGAGCCCCCAAAAAGGTTGATTTAACTGTAAGCGGGGCGGTTTCTTTCAACCGGCGGATAACCCGGAGCATTTTTAACTCGTTCGCCGTGTCCAAGCCATAGCCACTTTTAATTTCAACGGCTCCTGTTCCCTTACCAATAATTTCGTTTACCCGATGCAATGCCTGCTCGTATAGTTCATCCTCCGAACTTTTAGCAAGGAGTTTTGCCGAGTTAAGAATTCCCCCTCCGCGTTTGGCTATTTCCCCATACGATAATCCTCTGATCTTGTCAGTATATTCAATTTCACGGCTTCCGGCATAAACCAAGTGTGTATGGGAGTCGCAGAATGATGGAAATACCATCCTGTCATGAGCATTATAAATTAGCACATCGCCTGATAATGAAGACAACTCTGGAGCATTATCCATTGTGCCAAAATTTCTAATAATACCATCCTGGATTAACAAATAAGCATTGTCAATACTATTCAATTTGGACATATTGCTTCCAGCAATCCACCTTGCAGGTGTCTTTTCTACCTGCACGAGCTTTTTTATGTTAAGTATGAGTATTTGCATTACCTGATCGGTTAAACTACGGGTCGAAGTTACAGATTTAAGTGAAAAGTTAAAATGATATTAGAGACTGTTTAAAGTTCCGGGGTATTTTATTCCACGGATGAAGTTGAAGGGACTACAAGGAATTTAGAAAATCAGGGTCAACTTGCCAGCTCGATGAAACCAACCCGGGGTATTAAAAAGATTGTGGCAAACAATTTAAGGTATATAAGGGAGGCCATAAATCCTTAAGGTATTCCCCTTGCTAGTTGAGCATTCCTTTTACCGCCTCAATGCTCCCATCAATTTTTGCAGGTTGTAAGCCAAGGATATAGGCAATTACAGGGTAAACATCGATATTTATGAACGACGGTTGAATGTAACCCCTTTTAAATGCAGGGCCCCTTGCGAAAAATATTCCCTGCATATCGGGAACCATATTATCGTAGCCATGAGTACCGCCCGAGTATTTTTCCTTGTTGCCAGTCCAGCCCACGCTCCAGCCCAAATCGGCCTCTATCAGAATATCGTTCACCCTACGATTGTTACCATAAACGTAACGTTGAGGAATTTCGCTTCTTTCCCAAACTTTCAGGTGTTGAATTTTCCTGAGTTCCTCCAACACCTGCCGGTAAAACCCGGGTTTAGGCTGAAGTGAAAGCACCGGGTTTCCTCCGGCAATTACGCTAAACCAATCCCTGTTTAACTCTTCGGACAAATTGATAACCCTGTCGCGAGAAATATCGGCCATTCCATGATCGGACAATACTATAACGTTGATTTTGCCAGCAATGGGTAAAGTTTCCAGCCTATCCATAAAGTAGCCTAAAAGGCTGTCGAGCTGCTCGGCGACCAACCTCGTTTCTTTGCCCAAAGGGCCAAAATCATGGCTCGTCCAGTCGGGCTGGTAGTAGTAAAAAGTTACCAAATGTGGCCGTTCTGCCTCTGGCAGCGAAAGCCAGCATAAAACCGTATCGACCCGCTGCTTGAAGGGTACCCGTCGGTTGTAACGCTTCCAGTAGGTAGGCTGAATGCCCTGAATCTTGGCCTCGGATCCTACCCAGTAAAACGAGGCCGTTTTAACCCCCTGTTTTTCGGCCGTTACCCAAATTGGCTCGCCCAAATAGAACTCGCCATTCTCCACGCTTTCTCTATCACCTAAAGCATAGTAACCCAGGGTTGAGTCGTAGAACGAGTTGTTTACTATACCATGATGGTCGGGGTATAGCCCTGTGGCAATACTGTAATGGTTGGGAAATGTTTTGGACGGATAGCAGCTGATTAACGATTTGGCCCTTATGCCCTCAGCAGCCATCCTGTTTAAGTTGGGTGTGTTAAAAACATCGGGGTAATCCCATCGAAAGGCATCAAAAGAAATTAGTATAACATAGCTATCGGGAGCCGGTGATTCTTTCTGTTGGCCAAAAGCATAAGCGGGCACAAACAACGTTAATGCTACCAATACGATACCTACAAGCCGGTGTAATCTAATTTTAGTCATCGCTATAAAAACTTTAAATATTTTACCGGTATATGGCCATACTTCATTCTCCTTGAAGTACGGCTATTTCACTGGAAATTTACACGTGTTCTCCGGGGAAATTATTGATTCCCTGTTGATTTCAATGATTTAATTTCTATTTGTGCAAATGTTTTGCAATATAGGCATCCACGTCGAATTTGCGCCTGCACCCCTCAAAATTCATATAACGAACTTTACCAAAAATTGGCCTCTCCGGCCATGCCCTGTCGTGAACACCGCCAATGGACCATGCAATACCCGCATAGCCATTGGGATCGCGTCCATCAATACTATACTTATCGTTCAGGAATATTGCCATTCGCATGGCTTCCTCGGGGCAAGTTGACCACTCAAGAATTTTTTTTGCCCAGTACATACGCATGTACCCGTGCATTTTCCCGGTTACTACCATTTCGTTCTGAGCCGCATTCCAAAGGGAATCGTGCGTTTTGGAATACTCCAGCTCGTGAGTTGTGTACAGGTATTGCCGGACATCGAACCTGTGGATTTTATGTGTTTCCCGGGCCCAATCGGGGAATCCGGCAAAACGCGAATAGGCCGGATTGTAGCAGCAAAAGTTATCGGACAACTCTTTACGAACTATCAATTCTTCCAAAAATGCCTCCTTGTCTGCCCGTGGAGCATCAGTTCTTATAACCTCAATGGCTACACGCTGGGCCGATATTTGCCCGAAATGTAAATACGCCGACAAGTTCGATTGCCATTCTAAATTTGGGTTATTCCGGCCAGTAGAGTACCCCGATAATTTCTCCCGGAGAAATAGCTTTAGCACCTTCAGAGATTCGTCTTCTCCCGGTAAAAGCCAACCGATTGGCTTTACCGGGTTAAACGGATTTAACCACGAAACTACCTCGTGCCAGTTTGTTGATTTCTGGTTAGCTACACATGGGCGGTTCACTTTAGCAGCCGGATAGTCCACCAAAAAAGAGGACAAAAGGCGTTTTATTTTAGGACGAAAAGTGTAGGCTCCAAACTCCAACTTTTCAGAGGCAAGCCAGCAAGGTATAATGTTATGGGCATCAACCTCGTGGTGCGGAGTTGCAATACGATCGTTAACCTGCCGTTTCCATTCCAGCTTAACTTGCAAAGGATCAAAATCGCTAACCAGCAATGATGCCTTAATGCTGTTGATGTATCCTGGAAGCGTATCTGCGGGGTTTCCTCTAAGCAGGGTAAACCCTATACCCCTATCCAGCAATTCCGCTTCAACTTTGCGAAGCCCGCTTAACATAAAATCGTAGTGCCGTAAATTTGCCCCCAGGAATGCCGGTGAAAGTGTGAAGGCTACGCAAATAGGAACATCCAATTCGTTGGCCTTAGCTATGGAGTAAATAACTGCCCAGCTGTCATTTACCCGTTGGTCGCGCGACATCCAGTAAACAACAGGCCCCGGCAAATTACTGCCAGCCTTTAGTTCCCTAACCCGATGCTGGTTGAAGTCAATTCTGTTTAACATGAAAATTCGCACCTTCTGACAAAGATACGGTTTAAATCAACTGTTTACCAACAAAGTAGTATGTTATAAAATAAGATTCCGGGAAAATTCCGGAATCCTTATGCGGCGTAACCTCAAGACTAGTTTAAAATATTACGTTGATAAAAAGTTACTTCAACGCAGAAGTTTTCAGAATATCGTTGGACCTTAGCAAAATATCAACGTACTGAGCCCTACGGTAGGCAAACGGATCGTGTAGGTTTTTCTTGGCAAGTTTTCCCCGGAAATCATCAATCGACCGGTAGTTCTTCTGATTCATCCATCTTTCAATATCACTCAAAATATTGGTAATATGTTCAATCCCGTTTGCATACAGGGTACTAACAACCTGAAATGCCGATGCACCTGCAAGAATCATTTTTATAGCATCGGAACCATTCATGATCCCGGTAGCGGAGCACAAATCAGCAGCAACATTTCCGTAAAGTAGCCCGGTAAACCGTAACGGTAAGCGCATATCGTTGGAGCTACTCAAAATGATAGTTTGAATAAGCTCTTCCCTGTCAATATCGATATCGGGCTGAAATAAACGGTTGAACAAGACGAAGCCATGAACCTCGGTTTCGTCGAATCGGCGAATTGCATCGAGCGGATTGGTGTAAAACGGGCTCAACTTTACACTTACCGGTATCGTCAGCGTTTCCCTTACGCTTCTCAAAATATCAACCTGCGAATGAATAATAGTTTTTCCCTCAACCTCAAAGTCCTTGGGTGTTGTGTAAAAATTCAGCTCTATTGCATCAACGCCTGTTTTTTCAACTTCCAGGGCGTACTCCGCCCAGGTATCGGGATGCAGCGCATTCAAACTGGCTATTACCGGAATGCTCAGCGTTTCCTTTGCTTTTTTCAGCTTTGCCAGATGCTCCGCGGGGCCGGCATGTTTTAGCGTTGGAAAAAGTTTCACCATTTCGGCATGGCGTTCGTTGTATTCCTCCAGCTCATTTTCCATCTCCAGCTCTTCGAGCTGGATTTGCTCCTCAAAAAGCGATTTGAAAACAACAGCTCCAGCACCGGCAGCTTCAATGGCCTTTAGGGTATCGGGATTTGCGGTTAGGGACGAGGCACCCACTATCAGCGGGTTTTTAAGTTCAAGTCCCAGGTAAGTTGTTTTTAGCTTCGACATGGCAATTTATTTTATCAATTTATACTCTGTGAATAGGATATTGAGGAAAGTATTGATTTTACCAGTTCATCGATGGTTTTAGGCCATTGATAATCGGAAAAATTCTGCGCGTTAATTGCAATTACCAGCCCTTTATCCGGAACAGTGTAAACATACTGATCGCCGTAGCCAGCAGCATAAACCAAAGGGTTCCCATCGGGCTGTTTGCCAACCCACCAGTTTAGGCCATAGCCGAGGTTGTCTGTAATGGTAGTGATTTTTTTTGTTGATAATTTCACCCAGCTCTCCGGTACTATACGGTTTCCCCACGGGGCACCATCGTTTATTACAATTAGCCCGAGCTTAGCCATATCAAGCGTGGTAAGTTCAATTCCGCCCCACGCAGGTGAAGTATTTGACGGATAGCTCTCCCAGCTATAGCTTTGGATGGACAGGGGTTCGAACAAATACTTGTGGGTTAACCCATCAAAAGGTAAGCCCGATGCCCGGCTTAACACTTCGGCTACCACCTGCGATGCAAGGCTATTATAGCAAAATTTGGTGCCGGGCAACGTATCGATTGGCAGGTTGAAAAATTTTTCCACCCAGTTCGACTCTGTCCCCAGTAATACCATAAAACAGTTGGAGGCGTAGTTGTAAGGGAATTTCCATTCATCCCACTTCAACCCCGAAGTTTGGGTTAGCAAATGCCTTAGCGTGATCTCCTTTTTCAGGGTATCTTTAGCGAATATCGAGCTGTCTTCAGGAAAGTATTCCCATACCGGAGTGTCCAACGAGTTTATATACCCTTTTTCCAGGCAAACGCCAACCATAATAGAGGTGATGCTTTTGGTCACAGAGCTGATTTGATTCAGGGTGCTCCGGCTGTTAAAGCCATAATATTTCTCGTGTATTATTTTCCCGTTACTGTTCAGTATAAGCAACCCGGTAATTTTACCGTAACTGCCGTTCCTTATATCGCCGTCTATTTCCCTTAATTTAGTGTAATTCAACAGCGCATAGTGGCTCCCGCCCAATGGGTAACCGGCAAACGATAGCCCTATCAGAATAAAACTTAAACATAAACTTCGGCAGATAACCATAACGGTAAAGTTATTTTACTAAAATTAGTGTAATTATGGCAGCAACGCAATAGCTTTGGGAAAAAACTGATATGTAAAACCCAAAAAAGGAGGTTTAGTTCAATAATCACCTCTGCAAAATTCGACTAAAACAACAATTATTGGAGATATTACGTACCAAGCCAACGGTAGCCATTACTTCTGGAACCGATGGCTACTCTGTTAACATCATTCGAATTGCCGAGGTAACTTTATCGTATCCAGCCCTCGTTAGCGGAGTGTTGCCAAACAATTCGTCGAATTGCTCTTTGGTCAAACCGGATAGTTTATCCGGAGTAATGCCGTTTAAATGTTTGGATTGCAGCCGGGAGTGGTCAATAATCCTCGCTTTTTTGTTCCAGGGGCAAACCTCCTGACAAATGTCGCAACCGAAACACCAGCCATGAAGGGAAGAATACTCCCGTGCACTCAGCGGAGTTTTTTTTTCGATATTGGTGTACGAGATACATTTACCCGAATCGATAACCCGTGGGCTAACAATTGCCCCCGTAGGGCAGGCATCGATACAACGGGTACAGTTACCGCACCTATCGGCAACAGCCAACGTTGTGGGTTCTATATCCGCATCAACAATAAGTTCGGCAATAAAAACAAACGATCCCAGCGAGGAATTTATCAGATTGCTGTTTTTGCCAACCCATCCTAACCCCGAAGATGTAGCCCAGGCCCTTTCCAGCACCGGGGCCGAATCGACAAAAGCCCTGCCATTTACATCACCGAACTCCAGCCTGATCCTAGTAAGCAGCTCGTAAAGATATTTCTTTACCACGTTGTGGTAATCGGGGCCAAGGGCATAGCGTGATATTTTAGGCGTTTCAGTAAAAACAGGCAAATCGCTTCTATTGTAGCTATACAAAATACTGATAACCGATTTGGAATTGGGGACAAGTAGCGTAGTATCCATCCGTAAATCCCTGTTGCGAACCATATAGCCCATCTCGGCCTGATATCCGTTTTGAATCCAAGAGGAAAAGTGCATCTCCTCTCCCTCCAGCTTTCTGGCCAGCGAAACACCACAGGCATCAAAACCAACATCAAGGGCAAGTTCTACTATTCTCCGGTTCGGTATCATTATACTTCCGAGTATTCAGATTACGTTCACGTCCATACCGCTAATTAAGGCTTAACCGTACTGCCAAGCGCCCAATGCCGCCATAGCGCAACCATAAAACCAGCTCCGTACCCAAATAGCTGAGTAAAGCCAATCAGCACGGCCATCAGTCCAACTACAATGCTCTTTTGACGGAATGTAGCATCAACAAAAATTATCAGAATAAACAGCGCTAATGGGAGCAAAAATAACCACGATAAAAAAGCGGACAACACCACCAGCACAGCTGTCCCCAGTGTAAATACCATTGGCAGCAGATGGACAGCCTTTAAGGTTCCTTTATTCCTAACCGATAGCGTTACCCGTGCATAGCCGAAGTTGTAAACCTGACGGTAAAACAGCCGAACGCTCGTTCGTCTTTTATGGTAAACGTAAGCATCGTTGATGAGACCTATTCTAAAGCCCTGCTTGTATATGTTGATACTCAACTCAATATCTTCACCTGCAGCTTTGCTGGCCGCAAAACGAACGGAGGGGAATCCGCCTGTTTTTTCAAAAGCCTCCCTGGAAATGCCCATGTTAAAGCTGCGTGGGTAGTATTTATCCAGCTGCCGGTTGCCGCCGCGTATGCCACCAGTGGTAAAAAACGATGTCATGGCATAGTCAACCGCCTTCTGTAAACGCGAAAACGACTGATCGGCACGGTCGGGCCCGCCAAATGCATCGACGTAGTTTTGAGTGAGCGATTCTCTGACAGTGGCAATATATTTTGGGGGAATAATACAATCTGAATCTAAAATGATAAAATAGCTGCCACCAGCACGTTCCATCCCGTAGTTTCGCGATTGTCCGGGGCCTGTGTTGGGTTTGTAGAAGTATTTAATATCCAGGGTTGATTGATACCTATCAACCTGCGCCCTGCAGCTAACGGTGGAACCATCCTCAACTATTACAACCTCAAAATTCTTATCGGTTTGCTGCAATAAGCTGCTTAGCAGTTCCTCTACCTCGCCAGGCCGATTATAAACAGGCACAATCAACGAAAAAGTTAATGCTTCCATACTTTAAAATGCTATCTAAAACCGAATAAAATTAACTATTTTGGGAGAAAGACAACTAAACAGAATACAATTCTTGAGATTTACATGCAAAAAATAATTAAATTGCATTGCTGTTTAGGGAATAGCCCTACCCTCGATAAACTTCGGTGTACTAAAAAAATGTAAAAACTATTAAGGCAATAAACGGAATAGCATGAAAGAATTTTATATTGAATCGGAATACATTCAACTCGATAATCTCCTTAAAGCCTGCCGACTGGTAAATTCCGGCGGCGAGGCTCACTTTTTGGTGGAAAATGGCGATGTTACAGTTAACGGCGAAATAGAATCGCGCAAAAGGGCCAAGCTGAGAAATGGTGATACGGTTAAGGTTTTTGGCGAAACCATAAAAATTGTTTCGCGCTAACGTGTAAATTGGCAAACAAGCGCTACCAACAACCTACGTTCTGATAATTTTTAAGATATTCAAAAATAGCCGCTGCCGTGTTTGTATTGGCTGTAGCCCCTTATTTTTGTCTTATAGCAAACCCTAAAAGATTATAAACCATGAAAAAGAACATCCCATTTTTGTTGGTAATCGCTCTCGCGCTGCTAACATTAAGCTGCAAAAGCGGGAAAGATGAGTATAAGGCAGACAAAACCGTTATGCCGGAGTATGAAAGCGCATCCGATCCGAACCTGGGTGGTTTTGAGTCAACAGCCAAAACAACCGCCAACGGAGTAACTCCCCGAATAATTAAAACGGCAAACCTCAGCATGGAGGTAACCAGCTATACGCAGTCAAAGAGTAAAATTGATTCCATTGTGCTATCCTATAAGGCATACATTTTAAGCGAAGGCTTCCAGCAAACCGAGTCGCAAATATGGAACAATCTGGAAGTAAGGGTTCCTTCGGCATCGTTTGACAATTTGCTTAAATCGCTGGCTACAGTGGCCAAGCGGGTAGATTACCAGAATGTCAACATGCAAGACGTTACCGAAGATTATATCGATACTAAAACCCGGCTGACGAATAAGCAGAAGGTTGAAAGAAAATACCTTAACATGCTAAGGGAAACCACCAGTATAGATGATATCCTCAAAATTGAAAACAAGCTGGGCGAAATTCGCGCTGACATTGAGTCTGCACAGGGTAAAGTAAACTATATGGATCATCAGGTAAACCAAAGTACCATATCGCTTTACGTTTACCAAAAGTTAGACTTCAGATTTACGCCCGAAGAGATGCCCAGCTTCTGGCAACGTGTAAAGGGATCGTTACATGCGGGATGGAAGGGCATAGTCTGGTTTATCATTCTGCTGATAAATATCTGGCCTGTTTGGATACTAACGGCAATAGTTTACTTTATTTGGCTCAGGGGTGAGCATGTCAAAAAAATGAGGAAGTTGGAGAAGAAAAAAAAGAAAGACAAGAAAAAAAATCCCAAAAATGAAGCTAATACCAGCATAAATGTAAGTGAAACCTAACGTAGCTACTACTACCCCAACTTAACGCGGGGATCAAGCATAGAGTAAACCACGTCAACCAAAAGGTTGATTACAACAAATATTAGCGAAAGTGATACTACGCATCCAATAACCAAAGGGACATCGTAGCTGTTAAGGGCACTTACCATAACATATCCCAACCCCTTCCATCCAAAAATATATTCAACAAAAATAACCCCTGCCATAAGTGAGGCAAACCAACCAGAAACCGCTGTAACAACAGGGTTTAACGAATTTTTAAGTACATGTTTCCGGATTATTGCCGGAAACTTTAACCCCTTGGCCTTTGCCGTCCTAACATAATCCTGGTCCAAGGTTTCGAGTACTGCACTACGGGTAAGCTGCGTAACAATTGACACCGGACGTAACCCCAACGTTAGCGTTGGAAGTACCAAATTTTTCAATTCCAGGTGGATGCCTTCCCCAAAATCGTCAACCACCCAAAGGTTCCCGGTTAAATTTAGCCCGGTATATTTACCCAACAGAACTGCAAATGCCCACCCTATAAGTATTGCGGCAAAAAACGATGGTAACGACATGCCAAAGGCCGATGTAACCAACGCAATTCTATCAAAAAAAGTATCCTTTTTAATGGCGGCAATTACACCCAGGAAGATACCAATAGCTGTTGCAAATACCATTGCCGAAAGTGCAAGAATAAACGTATTGGGCAATGTTTCGCCGATTATGGCTGTTACAGTTTTCCTGCTTTGGTAGGAACGCCGCAGGTAAGGATACTTTAGCACCAACAGCCGGTTACCCCCGAACTTTAGCAGCGATACATATCCGGAATAAAGCGCAGTATCGAGGTAAATGTAACTATGGGGGTTACTGGGGTTATGTACCGAAACTGGCGATAGGTCGTTCAGGTACTTCAGGTACTGATAGCCCAGCGGTTTGTCCAATCCCAGATCGTGACGGGCTGCCGCCAGCGAAGCCGAATCGGTACGTTGCCCCATGACCATTCTGGCCGGATCGCCGGGGATCATATTAAAAAGTAGAAAAATAAGCGATACCACCCCGAAAACTATGAGGCAACTGTAAAGAATTTTTTTGATGATGTAGCCGAACAAAAGTTAACGGTTAAAAGTTAAACAGCATAATATTCCTGCGCAAAGAAGCACTGTTTACTCCTTATCGAACTGCTTGGCCTCGTCCCAAATCTCATTCATTTGGTCGAGGGTCATTTCCTTAAGCGAGTGCCCCTGCTTTACGGTTTTAGATTCAAGGTAGCCGAACCGTTTCATGAATTTACGGTTTGTACGTTCCAGCGCCGTTTCGGGATCAACATTGTATAGCCGGGCAGCATTGACAACCGAAAAAAGTAGGTCGCCAAACTCCTGCTCAATATTTTCGGCATTTGCAAATTTTATCTCCGCTTTAAGCTCTTCCAGCTCTTCGGACACCTTATCCCACACCTGCGATCTCTCCTCCCAGTCGAATCCAACGGCACGGACTTTTTCCTGAATTCTATTTGCCTTTATCAGGGCTGGCAGCGATGAAGGAACGCCGGAAAGTACCGTTTTATTTCCATCTTTTTCCGTCAACTTTAGCTGCTCCCAATTTTCAACTACCTCGGTGGATCCGCTCACCTTCACATTGCCATATATGTGGGGGTGACGGTATATCAACTTTTTGATAAGGCCGTTAACAACATCAACCATATCAAAGGCTTGTTTCTCCTTCGCAATTTTAGCGTAGAATACTACATGTAGTAGGATATCGCCCAATTCCTTTTGAACAGAGGGTAAATTGCCATCAAGGACAGCGTCGGATAACTCGTAGGTTTCCTCTATGGTCAGAGGGCGAATGCTTTCAAAAGTTTGGCTGCTATCCCAGGGGCATTTTTCCCTCAGCTCGTCCATTATTTCCAAGAGTTTACCGAAAGCCTCCATGGCCTCGTTCCTACGTGAATTGGTGTAATTGTTCTCAGCCATTTTTATCTAATTTGTTTTATCGTCATGAAATTTTACCATAATGCTCGATCCAACCCGCAACGCGTGCATTTCGGCGGCGAATCCATTGTTTAGGGCAATCTCTAACAAGTTTAAGGAGTTAAAAAGGGCCAGCAGCTCGCCTTCCTCTACATCCGAGTATGTTTTCACGATTTCATCAATTTTATAGTTGAAACTCTGGACGTAAACGGTAAACCTACGCCCTTTGCCAATACGCTCAAATAAATCGTGCGAAACATTGGTAATTGCATTCAGGTACGAATCGATATAGACTACGCTGCCGGTTATCGTAGAATCGTCAATGGCCGCTCTCAACGGAACGCTTAGCCTGTAGCTATTCGTAATTACTGCCATATCGTTTAGTTCCGTGCTACCAACCAGTGCCTTTACTGCCGATGTGGCGGCATCCAGCGAAGCAAAGCTGCTTTTATCCCCGTAAGGGAAAGCAAATACTTTAGCCGGAGGTTCCTTAACTATCAATCCAAGGATTCCGTTATCGGGAACTATCAGGTAATGATTCCTGTACTCGAAAAGAAGCATCTGTTTGCCGTCTGTATTTTCGGCATTAACCATGCAAAGGTGAATGGTTCCGGGTGGAAAGTTCTCGAAGCTGTGTTTCAGCACGAAAGCCGCATGGATATGGTCGAACGGGGGTACCCTATGGCTTAGCTCAACAATGTTAAAGTCAGGCGATATGGAAAGCAACCTTCCACTAAGCATACCAGTATAGTAGTCGTGTTGGGTCCAATCGGTTGTAAGCGTAACTATTTGAGGTCTTATGTTTATATTTTCCATGGCGGCTAAACCTACCACAAATGTAATTGAGAATTTTTAATAGCCGCAGCAAAAGAAATAGTTTTGTATTAACAGGCAACGGGATGGGGATTACTTACCGCCATCACCCTAGATGGTTACAGGGGGAAAGGTGTTTCCCCTTGCCTTACGGGCAATAAATTGCATTAACAGCAATACCCCGCGGCTTCTTAAAAC
>JBFXEO010000072.1:0-12490 GCA_050180015.1 Bacteroidales bacterium
CTTCCTGTATTTTAGGGATAACGGAATAGGAATTCCCCCCACCATTATCGACAAAATATTTGATCCGTTTTTTACCACTAAAAGCGAAGAAAAGGGTACCGGGCTGGGATTGTCCATATCTTACGGGTTTATTAAGGATGCCCTTGGCGACATAAGGGTAGAAAGCGTAGAGGGCGAATATACAATTTTTGAAATATCGTTACCAAAGGAATAAATCAATGAAGGCGTTAAAAATACTAGTGCTTGACGATGAGAAGATTTTTCGCGAGGAGATACGGGAATTTTTAGAGAACGACGGATTTACAGTGTTGCTATCTGCTAAACCATCGGAAACGTTTAAAGTTCTCGCGGAAACTGAGGTTGATATTTTAATTCTCGACCTGCGGCTACCCGAGATGGACGGGCTTGAGGTGCTTAAACTGGTAAAAGCGCAATACCCCGAAATAGAAGTTATAATGATAACGGGGCACGGCGATATGGATGCCGTAATTCAGGCAATGCGCCACGGTGCCGTTGAGTTCTTCCCAAAACCGTTCCGTTTGCTCGACATGCGAGCCGCTATTCAGCGTACCAAGCGGTATATAACCCTAAACGCCGAATTCAAGGAGATAAATCAAACCTACGCGCTGATTTCCAAGGAGCTTATAGAAAGCGTGGGGAACGAAATACTTGGGCAAACCCCGGAAATTAACAACGTAATAGACCTGATGGGCAAGGTGGCCAAGGCCGATAACACATCGGTTTTGGTAACCGGCGAAAGCGGAACCGGGAAGGAGCTGGTTGCCAGGGGGATTCATTTTCTAAGTAATAGAAAAAAATCGTACTTCTATGCAGTAAACTGTTCGGCCATTCCCGAGTCGCTATTCGAAAGCGAATTTTTTGGCCACAAAAAGGGATCATTTACCGGGGCAACTGAAGATAAGGCGGGTTGGTTTGAGATAGCCCATGGGGGCACGCTTTTTCTCGATGAGGTTGTAGAAATGCAACCGGCCATGCAAAGTAAATTGCTGCGTGTGCTCGAGGAACGGAAAATACGGAGAATAGGGTCGAGCGTAGATATTCCGGTAGATGTTCGGATTATTGCCGCTACCAACCAGGATGTTAGTAAGCTAATAGCGAGTGGTAGGTTTAGGACAGATTTATACTACCGGTTAAACTCGTTCGAAATACATATACCCCCGCTCCGGGAGCGTAAGGAGGATATTCCAATTTTGCTCAACTATTACGTAACCCTGCAATCGCAAAAGTTGGGAAAAAAAATTTCCAGTATAGATTCCGCCATATTGCGGGCTATGATGTTGTACAACTTTCCCGGGAATGTCAGGGAACTCAGAAATATGATTGAACGTGCCATTATTCTTAGCGATGGCAGTAAGCTATCTCTTAAAAATTTTACCGGATTAACGTTATCTACGGAGCAAGCTACGCCCACAAGCGTTATTGGGGACGATGTTTTTGATTTAGACTTGATAGAGAAGATTGTGATTATGAAAGCACTGGAAAAAACCGGCTACAAAAAAACCGAAACAGCCCAGCTTTTAAATATTACCAGGCAATCGTTGGATAGAAGGCTGGAGAAGTATGAGATTAATATTTAGCGCTAATCTTAATGGGTTTCAGTTGATATTTTTTACTGTGGAACATCCATCAACTTGCTGTAGATAGAGTAACTTTCATCATCAAAGCAAACAAAGACAACCCTTTGAGGGTATTCATTCTCTTCCATAAATAGCTTAACCGTTTTTACTGCAGTTTCAGCAGCTAATTTTTTGGGGAAACCGTAAACTCCTGTGCTGATATTGGGGAACGCAACACTCTTTAACGTATTTTCTTGGGCTAACTTAAGGCTACTGGCGTAGGCATTTTTCAATAGTGATGGCTCATCGTTTTTTCCTCCCCGCCAAATTGGGCCAACCGTATGAATAACGTATTTTGCTTTTAGGTTGTATCCTTTGGTTATACGTGCTTCGCCGGTTGGGCAGCGTCCAATTAATTTGCATTCATCAAGTAGTTTCGGGCCTGCAGCCCTGTGAATTGCACCATCAACCCCGCCTCCTCCAAGTAACGACTCATTGGCTGCATTCACAATTGCATCAACATGGAGGGTTGTAATGTCGGCCTTGATTAGCTCTATTTTTTTGTGCATATTTTACCACTTAACAACTACAATCGGAAAATCCATCCCCCGCGACCATGTATTGGGGAACTGCATGGTACCCCTATATTTCTGGGTTAATTCTGGGATGCGGTCATTGAGGTATGCCTCCAACTCTTTGATGGTGATTTTTCCGTCCTTGTTACCGCCATCAGCTGCGCCTTTTAATCCTTCAAGCAACGCATATGAGAATACACCATGTTTGAGTTCACCAAATTCACTCGCAAACTGTTCACTCCCTGTTGAAGAGATAAGAAAAACACCAGTTGATTGAGCCAACTGAATGATAGCCTTTTCCTCTGATGCACCACGCATAGCAAACGTTTCGGTGGCTCCACCGCTCTGACAGGCATCGAGAAGTATTACCTGTTTTTGGGCCTTAATTTTTTTGCAAAACTCACGTAGTTCGGCAGCAGACAACCCTTTTCGCGAAAGCAAATCATCATTTCCATACATTTGGTACACATCGTTTAATACCATAAAATAGTCCTTTGGTACATCTGCAGAACCTTCGCTCATTACCCCGTGGCCGGCGTAGTATAGAACAAATACATCCGATTCGTTGGCTTGCTGTGATATTTGGGTTAATTCCTCCACTATATTGGTTTTGGTGGCTTGTTGGTCGGTAATTAGTTTTGCATCAACAAATTTGAAGATGCCCATGCTATTGACTTTTATGTAATCGACAATGGAAGAAGCATCGGCAACGGCATAGTTGAGGTTGTACTTTGAGTTTTTGTACTGGTCGATTCCAATACTTAGTATGTACAGGTTGGTAGTTGCTTCAGCACCTTTATAGTTAGCAATAACCCTATCGGGACTCGATTGGTAGCCACTGTTGCTTACTGCAACGGCTTCGATAATGTTTTCGCCCGGAAGTAGAGATATATCTTGACTGTTGTTTCCGACCGTTTTAAACCCGCGAATATCACTATTCAGCAATTTCCCATTTACATAAAATCGAACTTCCTTGACCCCGTCGCCATTATCCTTAACATCGTAGCGAATAGTAACTGAACTGTTTTTCTGATTACTGATACTATCGGGTGATATAATTTTTAAGTTCGGTGTAAACTTTACCACATTGCTTAGGTCTGCAATAGAAATTGCGGAAGAAAAAGTAGAAGTCAAAACCTGATTAAATAGTTTTGGCGTGTAAAATTGGTTTAACTGCGATACTAATGGAATATCTGGTTGATCGTTGGTGTTATATTTCAAATTTGCAATAGCTTCATTATCTCCTGTAAATTGCCCATCAGTGGATACAAATGCAACATTATTTTCTTTATTATAAAAATAGCCAAGCAATTTTTTATTTTTCCCATCGAGAACATAGCTGAAATTCTCGTAACCAACAGGTAATATATAAATATCACCAGATAATTCTGAAATTTGTCGACTAATTAAAAAGTTTTTAAAGTTAATATCACCATAAAGTAATTTGTAGCTTGGTATTGTTATCGAACTGTCTTCTTTAAGAAATAGCAAGGTTAAAAAAGCAGAACTTTTACTTCTAGATATTGATTCGGAAACACTTTCGAAACCAAGAAAAGAATCCGTGCCTACCATATAAGTTGAGTTTTTATCTCTTATTTCGAACGACATTGATCCTGTAATATTCCCAATTTTCTTTGAGGCGAGATTTATTTTGTACACGTTGTTTTTAAGAAAAACACTTTCCGACGAAGAGGTTAACTCGGAAATATATAGTTCGTTCTTGGCAGAAAATGATACCCCGGCTAAAATACCTTCAATCTGCTTTGAGTATTTGAGGTTTCCGTTAATGTCAACTACAAATAAGGTTGATCCAAAACCTATAGCCTTAGAGGTTTCAAATGCAATCAACGATTCATCCTTGCTAATTACAAGGTTATCTATACATTTACCGCTTCCTCCTGTAAATGACGTTGTTTTTATTTGTTCAAGAGTATTGCAGTTTAGTATAAATATTTTCTTCTCTTTAGTTACACTTACTAAGTAATTATCAGATTTGGCAAACTCCCCTTGTAGCCAACCTTTACTTATTTTTCCGCTAACAATAGGGTTTACTTTTCTTATAAGTTTTTTATCCAATACACTATAGATTTCAGCAGAGGTTTCTTCCTTATTATTCCCAACAATTAGCACCTTATCGTTACTAGATAAAAATGATACCAAGTAAACAAACTCCAAATCAACAGGAATAACCTTTACTATCTTGAAATTTTGTATATCAACAATTTTTATGGCTGAAAGGGTTGCAATTGCCATATACTTTTGATCATGGCTAATACATAAATCATACTGTAAATCCTTTTTGTCTGTACTATTTATTCTATCGATATAGTCAACAATACGCTGTGTATAACCGTTAAAACTAAAAACAAAAAGGAATAAGATTGTGAGAAGCCTTTTCATGGTACAATATTTCTTTAAAATTATGAAAAAGAAATGTAATACAGCAAAAAGACATTATTTTTCAACGAATTATACATCGTTAGAATTCTCAAAAATAGTAAGAACAAAAAAAGGCCATCGATTCGATGGCCTTTAGTGTAATTCAATTACTATCGGAGTTGCGCTCCCAGTTCTTTTGTATAAGCCTCAATCAACCGCTTCATTGTACGGTCAATCTGCTCATCGGTTAAGGTGCGGGCGTCGTCCTGTAGGGTGAAGCTGACGGCGTACGACTTTTTGCCTTCGGCAAGGTTTTTCCCTTGGTAAACATCGAACAGGTTAACATTCTTAAGAAGTTTACGCTCGGTTGTATATGCAAGTTTGCGAACCTGTTCGTAGGTTACAGCAGTATCGAGCAGCAACGCCAAATCCCTACGTACCTCTGGGTACTTTGGTAATTCTGTGTACGAAATCTTATTCGTTGTCGTTTGCTTTAGCAGCATCTCCCATTCTAGCTCTGCGAATAAAACTTCGGCTTTGATGTCAAACTCCTTAGCAATATTTCCGTTAACCAACCCGAAGGTTACAACAGGCTTGTCATTCAGTCTATACATCATTCCATAATCGAACATATCCTCAGGGGCCTCGGTATGCTCCAGTGTATCGGAATCGAAGCCAAACCTGTTGAGCAACGAGTGGACAAAGCTTTTAAGGGTGAAGAAATTTACCTTTTCAGATTTCTGTGACCAGTGCTCCGCGTCCCTATCGCCAGTCAACCAAATCGATAATCGGGAATTCTCGGCATACCTGCCCAGCGGGTTCTCTGGATTTTTAATGCCATTGTACCTATAGCAATTCCCGAACTCATACAATTTAAGGTTTGGATTGCGAAAATTGGTATTACGCTGAATGCTCTCCAAGCCGCCAAACAGTAAAGTTTGACGTAATACGTTTAAATCGTTGCTCAATGGGTTTAGAATTTGAACCGAGTTTTGCTCAGGGAAAGTATCCAGATTTTTGTAGTAAGCACCCTTTGTCAGCGAGTTGCACATTATTTCGTTGAATCTGTTATTCGAGAGAAAATCTGCTGCAATATTCTGCATCTGGAACGAATCGGGTTTCCGAGAATAGTTCAGCGTACTACTGACCTTATCGGGCATTGCCACGTTGTTATACCCAAAAATTCGTAAAACATCCTCAACCACATCGGCTTCACGCAGTACATCAACCCGGTAGGTTGGAACGCCCAGAATCCAATTTGGCCCATTTTTATCGAGAACTTTAATTTCCAACCCCATCAGAATTTTTTCGATCTGATTGGTAGGAATCTCCATACCTATTAGTGCGCAGGCTTTTTCAACATTAAAGTCCACTTTATAGAATTCGACCGGAGAATTGTAAACATCAGCTATTCCCGATGAGATTTCGCCTCCGGCAATCTCCTTTATGAGCAATGCGGCACGCTTTAACGCCCAAATTGTAATGTTCGGATCAGTTCCGCGCTCAAACCTGAACGATGCATCGGTATTTAAGCCATGTCTGCGTGCAGTTTTTCTAACATAAACAGGATTAAAGCAGGCGCTTTCAATAAAAACCTTGGTGGTTTTGTCGGTTACACCGGAATGAAGTCCACCAAAAACACCAGCAATACACATTGGTTCCGACTCATTGCAAATCATCAAATCATCAGCAGAGAGTTTTCGCTCAACACCATCGAGCGTTACAAAGGGTGTTCCCTCGGGCATTGTTCTTACAACCACCTTATTCCCCTTTATGGCATCGGCATCGAATGCGTGAAGTGGTTGACCAATTTCGTGTAGCACAAAGTTGGTTATATCCACCACGTTGTTTATCGGATTTAACCCAATAGACCGTAAGCGTTTCTGCAACCATACCGGCGATGGGGCAACTTTTATGCCCGAAACCGTAATTCCCGAATATCGGGTACAGGCCTGCGTGGTTAAAACCTCAACAGGAATTGGTAATTCCTTGGAATCTACAGCAAAAGAACCGACCGATGGTAGCAGGGCTCTAGTACCGTTAACGTTATGAAAATGGATGTAAGCCGCTAAATCGCGGGCAACGCCAAAATGTGAGGCTGCATCTATTCTGTTGGGGGTTAGGCCAATCTCAAGCAAATAATCATCGGTAATATTAAAGTACGATTTAGCAGGTAATCCTACAGCAACATCGCTAGGCAATACCATAATTCCATCGTGCGATGTTCCCAATCCAAGTTCATCCTCGGCACAAATCATACCCTCTGACACTTCACCTCTAATCTTTGCCCTTTTAATGGTAATTTCCTGATCGTGAAAATATAATTTGGTGCCAACGGTTGCCACCAACACTTTTTGTCCTTTGGCCACATTAGGTGCACCGCATACTACATGAAGAGGTTCTGACAAACCAATATCAACAGTTGTAACACTTAACTTGTCGGCATCCGGATGTTTCTCGCAGGTTAAAACCTGTCCGGTTACAACCCCTTCCAGGCCACCCTTTATAGCCTCCTTCAACTCTAAACTTTCTACTTCGAGACCTATAGATGTAAGTATTTGCGAAATTTGCTCCGGGGTTAAATCAACATTGATATACCGTTTCAGCCAGCTGTAAGATATTTTCATCGGTTAACCGTTAAATTGTAAATAGTTTTCGAAATTTTTGAATAACCAGCAAAAGTAAAGATTATTTATATACCCCCCAAGTGTGAGTTTGAAATGACCGTGTATAATCTTTGACTAGAGCCCGGAGATATTCAATTACTTGATCTTTAGCTGTTGCCAGGTACTCTGCAAATCGGGCGATACGTTTACCTGCGGGGTTTGCGATTTCTGGTTGACCAGGATGGCCTGCTGCTTCACGTTTTCGATGATGTAGTTCGAAAGGGTGCTGTAGTCCACATTCCCGTTGGTGTCCCGAAGTTTTTTCAGCAGGAAGTAGGTGAACAGCCCGTGCTGCTTCTCCCTGTAGGGGTAGGCCGTTTCCTCGCCCGTTGCCGCGCTAAAAACCACCATGTTGCCCCTGGCAATATTGGCCCTGGGCTTGATCTTGACCCCCCTGGCGCTGGCCAGCATACCATCGTCGCGAACGCTTCCGCTGAAGCAGGCATCCAGAAAGACGGTAACGCTCTGCGCCGGGCAGCCGCTCAGCCGGCCGTAGAGCTCATCCAGCCTTATGGCCGTTTCAAAGTCCGACGAGAAGCCATCGACGGGCAGCAGGTAGGCCGACCGGTCCGATTCGTTGGGCATGCCGTGCCCGGCGTAGTAGAACAGGATTTTTGCCTCTCCGCCAAACGCAGCGGCAACATCGCTTATCCATTTGATCTCCGACCGCATATTGCCATAAGTGGCATCCTGTAGAAAATGGATGTTTTTTGAGGGAATACCCAGCGTTTTTTCGCAGTATTCGCGGAATATTGTACCATCGTTAATGGCATACTGTACGCTAATTTCGCGCATATAATTTTCGTTGGCAATAATTACGGCAAAGGTTTTATCGTTTACCTGTTGATTTACCGGAATATTTACATCCACATCGGAACGGCCTATATTTATGTTTTTTTCATCAATTTTTGGTTTCAGAACCTGGTTACCCTGATTTACAGGGATAGTGCTTATGGGTGCAAAGTTGTACTGAATATTTGCAACGGAATATGTTGATGATTCTAGCCCGTTCCATTCGTATATTTTAGAATTACTGGGATTGACTATGGTTAGTTTTGATAAAGCTAATTGGTCATTATATACAATGAAATCGGGATACTTGTATTCTAAACTGCTGAAATCTGTTTTAAACTGAGGTGCTTCTGAAATGGGAACTTTAAGTACCATATCGGCTAATTGTGGGCTACTTAGCAGATAACTTTCGTTTTCGGCATCGTAATTGCCCTTAATGGCTAAACTTTTCCAATCAATATACTTTGCCTTTTCTTTTTTTAGAATTGAAAGAGCATTTTGGGTAAACTCTTCAATTTTTACTTCACGGTTTTTTTCGTTTACTCGTTGCTGATAATCGGACAACTTTTCAAATTCATCTTTTTGCTGCCATTGCTGGATGTGATTTTCGACGTAATTTTTGATTCTCTCGGTTACGGAGAATATTTTTCCGGTGCTCCAAAGTTTAACACAGTTGTCTTTACCTCCGGAAATTATAACGTTACTGTTAGGGCTAAATGCAACCGAAATAACTGTACCGGTATGACCAGAATATGTATGCAGGCATTGGCCCGTATTTATGTCCCATACTTTGATGGTGCCATCCTCGCTCCCTGATAGAATGTAATTACCATCGTTGCTAAATGCAACGGACCAAACCGTTTGAGAGTGTCCCTCAAAGGTTCTTATACACTCCCCGGTTTCTATGTTCCAAAGTTTTATTGTTTTATCGGCACTCCCAGAAAGAACAGAGTTTCCAATAGGGCTAAACACAACCGACATTACTATGCCTTCCCACGAAGAATGCCCTGTAAAAGATTTAATACATAATCCAGTATTGATATCCCAAAGCTTAATGGTTTTATCAGCACTTCCGGAGATGGCGAATTTCCCATCGGGACTGTAGGCAACCGAGTTAATAAAACTGGAATGCCCTGTAAAAGTTCTGATACAGGTTCCCGCATCGATGTCCCATAATTTTAGCGTATTATCGGTACTTCCAGAAATGGCGAATTTTCCATCGGGGCTAAAAGCCACTGAATTTACATAACTTGTATGTCCGGTGAATGTTTTTAAGCAGTTGCCCGTGTTAATATCCCATAGTTTAATGGTTTTATCGTCACTCCCCGACAAAGCCAAGCGTCCGTCCGGACTAAATGCTTTAGTTCCTACTACATTGGTATGCCCGGTAAAGGTACGAATACATTTTCCGGTATTTACCTCCCATAGTTTAAGCGTATTATCTGTTGATGCAGATAAGGCATACTGCCCGTTTGGGCTGAAAGATACGGAGTAAACCCAACCCTGATGTCCGGCAAGCGTGTTAATATTTTCGTCGATTTGAGCTTTCGAAAAGTTGGAGTATATTACAGCCATTACTGAAAAGGCGATAACTTTTGTGTTCATATTTGCCTGATTTAATGCTGTTCTGCAAGAAATTTTAATTTATCCAATTGGGTTTACGTACCTTAAATACTTAGCAATAGTTTGAACTTTAGTAGGTTATTTGATCTTTAGCTGTTGCCAGGTACTCTGCAAATCGGGCGATACGTTTACCTGCGGGGTTTGCGATTTCTGGTTGACCAGGATGGCCTGCTGCTTCACGTTTTCGATGATGTAGTTCGAAAGGGTGCTGTAGTCCACATTCCCGTTGGTGTCCCGAAGTTTTTTCAGCAGGAAGTAGGTGAACAGCCCGTGCTGCTTCTCCCTGTAGGGGTAGGCCGTTTCCTCGCCCGTTGCCGCGCTAAAAACCACCATGTTGCCCCTGGCAATATTGGCCCTGGGCTTGATCTTGACCCCCCTGGCGCTGGCCAGCATACCATCGTCGCGAACGCTTCCGCTGAAGCAGGCATCCAGAAAGACGGTAACGCTCTGCGCCGGGCAGCCGCTCAGCCGGCCGTAGAGCTCATCCAGCCTTATGGCCGTTTCAAAGTCCGACGAGAAGCCATCGACGGGCAGCAGGTAGGCCGACCGGTCCGATTCGTTGGGCATGCCGTGCCCGGCGTAGTAGAACAGGATTTTTGCCTCTCCGCCAAACGCAGCGGCAACATCGCTTATCCATTTGATCTCCGACCGCATATTGCCATAAGTGGCATCCTGTAGAAAATGGATGTTTTTTGAGGGAATACCCAGCGTTTTTTCGCAGTATTCGCGGAATATTGTACCATCGTTAATGGCATACTGTACGCTAATTTCGCGCATATAATTTTCGTTGGCAATAATTACGGCAAAAGTTTTGTCGTTGGTTTGAGGGTTCACAGGAATATTTATATCTACATCGCTTTTGATATTCGGCTGAGTATCATTATTTGTGCTGGTTGGTGTTCTTTCGTTTTCAATGGATGTAGCTTTATTTTCTTTTATTGCTGATGCCAGATGTTGCCTAAATCGCGCATTCGATCGCAGTGAGGGAATAGGACTTGCTTCGTCCTCGGAAAGTTCAACAATACCATTTTTGAAATTATTGGGGTTGTTAAAGTCATAATGTCCTTTTTCAGCATCAAACTCTTTTACAAAACAGGTAATTCCGTCAACTTTTACGTAGTATTCGGAATTATTTTGAATGTTAATTCGAATTTTGGCCGTCTCGCATCGCGGTGAACGGGCAAAAATTTCCACTTCGCCAACGCTGTGTATCGTGTATTTAATTCTTCCATCGTTGGTTAGTTGCCCAATATTTTTGCCATTTATAAATATCTCAAAGGGTTTTTTGATTTCGGCATTCGATTTTATGCGATAAAAATAGATGGTCGAAAAATCGTTCGAAAAGGATGCCAAACTGCCTATCACAGTCAGGCATAGCATTATTCCAAACTTTTTCATGGGTAGATAGTATTTTTTGTTGATTTATTAATAATAACGTGTTAATTGCTGAAAATTATGCAAGCTGCAAAAGTTTGATTTAGATGCAGCTTGCATGGCAAAACGGAACTATTTTGTAGTTTTAATCTGTAGTGCTTTCGCTTTAACTTTAACTTTTGCCGTTTTAAAAATCAAAAAATTTATGTTTTCAATCTCATATTTTGGAGCGATAAGCATATCAGCTCCTTCAATTTTGCTTATTGCATCATAGGTAGCTTTAGCTAGGGCTTTCCCTACGACACCGCGTTCATTAGAAAACTTTGACCATGCACCAAAAAATAAAAATTGTGATGCATTTCCGTACCCTTCTACTTCTTTAAGAATATCATATTGAGATTCTTTTAAGGGTTCAATTTTAAGATTATCTACATATCCTGTAGATATTGATTTTCTTACACTGGTGCATGACGATGTAAGAAACACAACGGCAACAATGGTTAAAAGTATTACATTCCTTTTCATAGGAGATATAATTTAATTTTTGCCTACTCTTAAGTTTTTCGGCATCCACTCCATACTATAATATTATAGAGTATGTATTATTGACGGAATATTTATGCTTCAAAGTTAGATAATTTTGGGTTACAGTATTTAACACTATTTAGTTTTTTTTAACAATAGACTAACGGCAGGTTATCATACGTGAATAGTCGATTTTTATGGATAATGAGAATATTTTTATAGGTTGGCTTAGCGTGATAGCGGGTTTTGATCCATCCCGGGGAGAAATTTTGAAGTTAAGAATCGATAAAAAAGGCGTTGATTTCAATCAACGCCCTGGTAAACCATTTAATTTTTTGCCATTACGCTACTGCATATTATGGAAAACGTTGGTTACATCTTCATCCTCTTCAATTTTTTCAATTAATTTCTCCACCTCAGCCTGTTGTTCGGGCGTAAGTTTTTTTGTATCGTTTGGTAGGCGTTCAAACTGGAAATTCAGGATGCTTAATTCTTTCTCCTCTATGTATCGCTGAATTGGCCCGAACTGAGAGAATTCGGCAAAAATCATAAGGTTATCGTCCTCGGTAAAAATCTCTTCAACGCCGATATCGATAAGCTCCAGCTCCATTTCATCAAGCGAAATATCCGGTTTCATTTCAACCTTAAAAGAACATTTACGTTCAAAAATAAAGTCTAGCATCCCTGTAGTTCCCAGCGATCCTCCAAATTTATTGAAGTAACTTCGAACGTTGGCCACGGTTCTGGTCGGATTGTCGGTTGCTGTCTCCACCAAAATAGCAATTCCATGAGGCCCATAGCCCTCATAGACAACATCCTTGTAGTCTTTTTGATCTTTCTCGGTGGCACGCTTTATGGCCCTCTCAACATTATCCTTGGGCATGTTCTCCGATTTGGCATTTTGTATAAGTAGTCGGAGCTTGGGATTGGTTTCAGGGTCGGCTCCTCCTGCTTTGGCGGCCATTGTTATTTCTTTGCC
>JBFXEO010000073.1:0-12472 GCA_050180015.1 Bacteroidales bacterium
GACATTCAAAGCTACACGATCCGCATTCCATGCAGTCGAGGACGCATTCCTGTTCCATCCTGTCAAAAATCATACGTTGGCTTAACCTGATGAGTAGATATGGTTCCAATCCCATGGGGCAAACCGAAACACACTTGGCACAGCGTATGCAGGCGCTATCGGCTTTGCGTTTCGATTCTTTTGCCGGGAAAACAATAATTCCCGATGTGCCCTTGGTAACCGGAACATCGCTATTGTTGATGGCTTTTCCCATCATGGGGCCTCCGTTGACAATTTTACCCGTATCTTCGGGTAGTCCTCCTGCTGCGGCAATTAATCCCGAAATTGGAACTCCTATTCGCACCATGAAATTGAATGTTTCAGGAAGGTTTTTCCCCGTTACCGTAACCACACGCTCGAATAGCGGCTTGTTTTTTTGAACGGCTTCGTAAACGGCAAAAGCTGTCCCCACATTATGTACAACGGCACCTATATCAATGGGCAGCCCTCCCGATGGAACTTCACGGTTTATGAGTGCCTTAATGAGTTGCTTCTCGCCTCCCTGTGGATACTTTACCTTCAGCGCATAAACTTCAATTCCCCTATATTCGGCAGATAACTTTTTAAGATGATCTATTGCATCGGGCTTGTTGTTCTCAATGCCAACAAGCGCCTTTTCCACGTTAAGCGCCCGCATCAGGATTTGGATGCCAACCATAAGTTCAGGCCCTTTTTCTAGCATCAACCTATGATCCGATGTTAGGTAGGGTTCACACTCAACACCATTTATAATCAGCACATCGGCTTTTTTCCCGGCAGGTACCGATAGTTTTACATGCGATGGGAAAGTTGCCCCTCCCATTCCCACAATTCCAGCCGCATTGATCCGCTTAATTATATCCTGTGCGTTAAGGTTGATTTCCTTTTTCAGCTCGGTAGAGCGATCGATACTCGGCTCCCATTCATCGCCTTCAGCGGTAATGATAATTGCCTGTCGGCGGTAGCCCGAACTATCGAGTACCGAATCAATGGACTCAACGGTACCCGAAATTGAGGAATGAATGTTAGCCGACACGAACCCTGCACTTTGTGCAATAATTTGTCCAACTTTTACTTTGTCGCCTTTGGCCACCAACACAGTAGCCGGAGCACCTATGTGCTGCGATACAGGTATGCTAACCTTTGAAGGTAGCGGTAAAATCTTGATGGATTTTCCTGCAGAGATCTTATTTTCTGGGGGGTGTACTCCGCCCTTGGAGAATGTTTTTAACACGATTACCTTACGTTTAGTTGGTTTAAGTAACTATGTGCAAAATCAATTTATTTATACGCTTTCTGTTTGCCCTTCTACCTTTGCTTTACGTGGAGGAAAGTTGATTTCCTGAATTGCCCCTGTTGGGCATTCTTCCGTACATTTACGGCAAAGCTTACACTTGTTAAAATTGATGTAAGCTAGGTTGTTCTCCAGTGTAATTGCATCGTGCGGACATATTTTTACGCATTTCCCGCAGCCTATGCAGGCAACCTGGCATGCCTTGCGCGCAACTCCACCTTTATCCCTGTTAATACACGATACAAAAATGCGTTTCCCTTTAGGCCCTTTTTTGCGCAACTCGATGATGAATTTTGGACAGGTTTTTGCACAGGCACCGCAGGCAGTACATTTTTCTTCGTTTACTACGGGCAATAGGGTTACAGGATCGATATGTATTGCATCAAACTTACAAACGGTAACGCAATCACCTAGTCCGAGACATCCATACTGACAACCCGTATCGCCGCTGTACAGGGCGGTTGCAATTTTACACGACGATGCTCCGTCGTAATGAACAAGTCGTTTTCTGTGCTCTACGCTTCCGGCACACCTTATAACGGCAATCAGCGGATCCTTGGCCTCCACTGCTTTACCTATTACCGCGGCGGCGGCATTCATGGTGTCATTCCCTCCTACCGGGCAGAACATCGCCGAAATATCGTCGGTTTTAACGAAAGCATCGGCAAATCCCCGGCAACCGGGATAGCCACATCCTCCACAGTTTGCACCGGGAAGCACGGCCTCAACCTCATCAATTCGGGGATCCTCAATAACCTTAAACTTTTGGGCCACAAAGTATAGTATCAGCGCTAATACAACACCCAGAACGCTCAGCATTGCTATTGAATATAAAAGGACAGAACTCATATAGTTGAATTTTTATGAGAGTTTTTCGATATCAAAATTAAATTGTTTGGTAATCGATCCTTTAAACAGGTAAATTACAGTATAGTACGGAATTAATGTTAGCAGGGAGCATAAGCCTGCCTTGCCTTCGCTTACACCAAGGTAGCTGAACAGGAATAACGAAACAATGAGAACAACAAGTGGTAGCAGGTAGCCCAGCAGCAATGCCTTATACCCCAACGATTTTTTTAGCAGCACTTTGACGGTTTCTCCTACTAAAAAGTTGTGGTTTGGTTTGGTTACAACTACTATCTTTTCTGATGAATCGGATGCAGTGCAGGCTCCCTTTGCATGACAACTGGCACACGCAGATTGGCTCACTATAACCACTCTGATATCGTTTGGTGTTACTGCGTCAACACGGCCTAAATGCTCAATTAAATCGGGTTTAGAAGGCATTCATAATAACATTTAAAACCGACTACAAAAATAAATTTCTTTAGCTATCATTATCTAAAATGTTTCACAATAAAATAATTTATAATAAGTCCAAATAATAGCACCCGCGGAGGGCTTTAATCTGTAGCTGTGTTGTTTTTCTTTAACTTTCAACCGTTTGCGGAGATATGTATGTAAATAATAAGTTAGGTTGATGTTAATTTTTAGGTAGAACTTATATTTACACAGTAAGAATTGGCCTGTAATTTTTCGGATAGATGCGATTTCAAAATATCATTCTAGTCTTAGTTGTTGTTGGCTCTCGGCAAGGGCTTTACTCCCAAAACTTATTCCCTGAGAAATCACCTGTTTTCATTGACTCAGAGGTTCCCCGGGTTGATATATACATGGATGAATTGTTGCTTGATAGCTTGTACATGGCGGGAAACGAGGTGGAGTACCGGGCCACTTTTATGTTTACCTCATCATCGTTGGTCGATACGGTTTTTAATGTAGGTGTAGGGCTTCGGGGAAATACATCGGGGTACTCAAAGAAAAAATCGTTTAAAATATCGTTCAACACATTTGTTTCAGGGCAAAAGTTTCATGGGTTGGAAAAGTTGAATTTAAATGGGGAGCATAACGATCCGTCGGTTGTGCGTTCTAAGCTTTGCTGGCATATTTTTAACGGAATGGGCGTACCTGCTTCGCGGGCAAACCGTGTTCGGAATTTAGGTAATAAAATGTTACCGGCTGGTGTTTATATAGTTTCAGTTACCCTGATGGAAGAACCATCGGTAAGGCTAGTTTCCCGGAGAGTTTTATATTTACCACCTTACAAGTAGATGAAGGATAATATCTTACTATGTTTTATGGCAATAATTGCCATTGGCATTTTACCAAATGCTGTAGAAGCTCAAGTTACTTACGGCTACTGGACTGGAGTTGAGTTGAGAAAGCCTTTAACCCGTTCGTTGAGTGTAAGCGTATCGCCTGAATTCCGTTTTACCAATTCCCCTTTGCGGCTGGACGATTTTTTGCTGGAGGCAGAAATTCGCTTCCGAATTTATCGGTGGTTACAGCTCGAGGGTGGCTACCGCTACTCCCGGTTTTACGATGATGAATTTAACGATAGGTTCAAAAGGCATCGGCATTCTGCCGGTATCCGTTCACGGTTCTATGTTGCCCGTTTTGGTTTTACTTACCGATTCCAGTATCAGCATAGTACAATTTACTGGTACGATTATGGATACAGCGTAGAGAGTAAAGATAACCTGAGAAACCGGTTGCAGGTGAGCTACAATATTCCCAGGACCAAAATTGAGCCCTTTGTTATGGGTGAAATATACTACGATATATCGTCCGGCAAGCAGCATGAGTTTAACCGGTTCCGGTTCCGTGTGGGGGTATCGTACCCGTTTAATAAACGAAATGAGATAGAGGTTTTTGGACAGTACCAGGATAAGTTGAATGCCAAGGATCCGATGGCAACCTATGCCGTAGGTGTTTTTTACAGCCATAAATTCCGACAGCCGAAAAGGTCTGTTAATGATACAGACTCGGATGAAGACGGATAGATTAGCGGTACATAGCGTTTAACAAAAATTGTTAGATAGCGCATGGGTGATAGGGTTGTAAGGTACGCTTGTTTTGCTGTATTTGCGGTACTGGTAAATATCCTCAATTGTAACTACTGTCATACCATGTTTAATTGCAAACTCAGCTATTTCGGGAGTTCTGGACATTGTTCCGTCATCGTTCATTAGTTCGCATAGTACGGCGGAGCTGCCCAACCCTGCAAGTTTCACCAAATCGACCGATCCTTCGGTGTGGCCCCTGCGTTCAAAAACCCCATTGTTTTTGGCAATCAACGGGAACACATGTCCCGGACGGGCAAGGTCTGAGGGTGTTGCATTTGTGGCGGTTGCTACGCGTATGGTTTGTATTCTATCCTTAGCCGATACTCCGGTGGTAACACCCTCCTTGGCTTCAATCGAGATTGTGAAGGCTGTTTGATTTTTGCTGGTATTGTTGCTTACCATCGGATGTAAATTGAGTTTTTCTGCTTTTTCGGGCGTAATGCACAGGCATACAATTCCACTGCAGTGTCTTATCGTTAATGCCATATCGGCGACAGACATGTTTTGCGCTGCAAAAATTATATCACCCTCATTCTCCCTGTCTTCATCATCAATCAGTAGTATCCCTTTTCCCGCCTGCAGCTGTGCAATGGCCTTGTTTACCCGTTCAAGGGGGTTGTTCCCAAAGTAGCTGATAGTTTTCATTTTCCTGCCCTTTTTTTGGTGGTTATTTGTGCAATAGATCCAACGGGGCATGCCAGGTAATGGCAAATAGGAATAAGTTTCATAATTTTCTTCTTCCATCCAGACTATTACTGTCGGTTTTGGAGTTTCACCAAATCAGTCCTTTTGTCAAGGATTCGCGGACTTTTACCGCCGGAAGGGAATTGCACCCTGCCCCGAAGAAATATCGATTCCAAAGGTAACTATAGATTCTTTACGTTGAATCTAAATTTGATTTTATTTGATTAGCTTTTATTTTTTTGCCATAGACTATAGGGCAAAGAAAAGAGTATAACAAACCGTCTGTTTTTTTGAACACAGCGTTAGTTCAATCGTTACTATGTAAAATCTACGACAATGAAAATAGCATTTTTCGACACCAAGCCATACGATAAGGAATCGTTTAACCGGGAAAATTTAAAGTACAACTTTGAAATTAAGTATTTTAAGTTTCATCTTTCGCCCGATACTGTTGAGGTTGCCAGGGGGTACGATGTGGTATGCACCTTTGTGAACGATGAAATTACGGGTGAAATTATTGATAAGCTATACTCGCTTGGCGTTAAGCTAATTGCTCTTAGGAGTGCTGGTTTTAACAATGTCGATTTTCAGGCTGCCTTTGGAAAAATTCATGTTGTTAGGGTTCCCGCATACTCGCCCCATGCAGTGGCTGAGCACACCATTGCCCTGATGCTGACGTTGAACCGTAAAATTCATAGGGCACACGCACGTACACGCGAGGGGAATTTTGCCCTGCAGGGCTTGCTGGGTTTCGATTTTTATGGCAAAACCGTCGGTGTTATTGGCACGGGGAAAATTGGTAAGCTGGTGGCGCAAATCCTGAAAAGGGGATTTGAGATGGAAGTTGTGGCATACGACCTTTACCCCGATTACTCCTGGGCAAATGAACTCGGTGTAAGGTATGTACCGCTGGACGAGATGTACCACGCATCGGAAATTATTACCCTAAATTGTCCGCTCACCAAGGAAACTGAGCACATGATAAATACTGAAAGTATTGCCAAAATGAAGCAGGGCGTTATGATTATAAATACCGGTAGGGGAAAACTTATCAATACTTTTGATTTGATTGAAGGAATTAAAAGCGGAAAGGTTGGTTCAACCGGACTTGATGTTTACGAGGAGGAGGGTGAATACTTTTTCGAGGATTTTTCCAGCTCCATCATTACCGATGATAATTTACTCCGGTTGCTTAGCTTTAACAATGCAATAATTACCTCGCACCAGGCATTCTTTACCGCTGAGGCACTCTCGCAGATAGCCAAAATAACCTTACAGAATATTGACGAGTTTGACCGGAACGTGCCGCTGTCCAACGAAATTTGCTACCGGTGTATGGCGGGAAGACCGTGTCCCCGTGACGAGAATAATAGGTGTTTTTGATTTTGCCGAGTTAACTATCGACTGAAATTTTTTTAGTCCAGACACCAGCCGGGTTTGGACTTTTGCGGGTACAGCTGTCATGTTGGTACTATTTTGGGTTTAGTTCTGTATATAAAATTAGAAAACAATTATTTAATATTCAGACCTAAACTTCAGCTATTTACAAAAAAAGGTTGGAGTATTGCCGCTCCAACCTACCAAACCATAAACAAAATGACTAGCCGCCATTTTAAGTTTAAAGGAAACAGAATACCCGGGCTAAATGTCAAATTTTATACCTTGGGCTAAAGGCAATTCTTTACCAAAGTTGATATTTACGGTTTGCCGGCGCATGTATGCTTTCCAGGCATCCGATCCCGATTCCCTTCCGCCACCGGTTTCCTTTTCGCCGCCAAATGCTCCGCCAATTTCGGCACCCGATGTGCTGGTGTTTACGTTGGCAATTCCGCAATCCGAACCCTGTTCCGATAGCCATTGCTCCATCTCCATCAAATTGGTCGTAAACATGGTTGACGATAGGCCCTGGGGAACATCGTTATTGGTGGCAACTGCCTCTTCAATCGAGGCAACCTTAATCAGGTAAAGAATTGGCGCAAAGGTTTCGTCCTGTACAATTTTGTAGCTGTTTTTTGCCTCAATAATGGTAGGAATAACAAAGGTTCGGCTTTCAAATCCTTCTCCGTCCACTACCTTGTTGCCAAAAATTACGTTTCCCCCTTCGCTAATTGCCCCCGAAATAGCATTGTTGTATGCACTTACCGCCGATTTGTCGATAAGCGGCCCCATAATGGTACCTGCATCAAGCGGATTTCCAATACGCTTTTCCAGTTGGCCGTATGCGTTTAAAAGTCTCGATTTTACATCGCTGTAAATCTGCTCATGGACAATAACCCTACGGGTTGATGTGCAGCGTTGCCCTGCTGTACCAGTTGCTCCAAACACAATGGACGGAATGGCAAGATCGAGATTTGCCGATGGCATAATGATGGCTGCGTTATTTCCGCCCAGCTCAAGGATGGTTCTTCCAAAACGGCCTCCTACCAGTTTTGCAACGTGCTGCCCAACCCTTGTCGATCCGGTAACCGAGAAGAGAGGAATTCGCTTATCCTCAAGGAAGTTATCGCCTAAGACAGCACTTTTTGCAACAATTAGGTTAAAAACACCCTCGGGGACGTTGTTCGCTTTAACTACATCGGCCACAATTTTTTGAACAGCAATTGCCGTTAACGGTGTTTTGGAGCTGGGTTTCCAAACAACAACATTTCCAGCCACGGTGGCAAGCATGGTATTCCAGGCCCAAACGGCTACCGGAAAGTTGAACGAGGTTATAATACCAACTATGCCCAGCGGATGGTATTGCTCATACATTTTATGCTTAGGGCGTTCGGAGCGTAGCATAATACCGTTCATTTGGCGCGCTTGCCCTACAGCAAAGTCACAAATATCTATCATTTCCTGTACTTCGCCCATACCCTCCTGAAGTACCTTTCCGGCTTCGATGCTTACAAGGCTGCCCAGCTCTTTTTTAAAAACTCTGAGTTTAATTCCTATTTGCCATACAATTTCGGCCCTTTTGGGTGCTGGCCATTGCCGCCATTCCTTAAAGGCTTCCGTTGCTCTTTGCATTATAAGCTCGTAATCGTTTATGTTGGCCGTTTTTACGGTAGCAATAGTTTCCCCGGTCGAAGGGTTCTCCGAACTTAATTCTGAACCATGTGCCTCAACCCATTCGGAGCCTGAACATGCGCCGTAATTTGTACTGCTAATTTCCAATTTTTGTAAAGTATCATCAATTATACTAATCATTGCCAATGTTTTTTATCATGTTTAATTTTAGCTGGGTAATATTTCGCGCGGGTTATTGTTGCATGAACGGATATTTATAGCCGATCGGTGGAACCAGGGTTTCCTTGATTGTACGGGCACTGGTCCAGCGGATAAGGTTCAAAAGGCTTCCGGCCTTGTCGTTCGTTCCCGATGCCCGGGCACCGCCAAATGGCTGTTGGCCTACAACCGCCCCGGTGGGCTTATCGTTTATGTAGAAATTGCCTGCGGCGTAGCGGAGCTTTTCCACGGCAAGGTCAATGGCCTTTCGGTCGGTTGCAAAAATAGCACCGGTTAGCGCGTAGGGCGATGTTTCATCGCAGGTGGTAAGAACCTTTTCGTATTCGTTATCATCGTAAAGTAGCATGGTTATTACCGGGCCAAAAATCTCTTCCTCCATGGATATAAAGTGAGGATTTGTGGTGAGAATAATTGTGGGCTCAACAAAGTATCCGGCAGATTTGTCACCTTTTCCACCAAATACAACCTCCGCTTCATTGGAATCCTTTGCTTTTTGGATGTATGTCATTATGTTATCAAACGATGCCTCGTCAATAACGGCGTTTATAAAGTTGGTAAAATCTCCGGGGTCGCCCATTTTTATTTCATTCAGCATTTTTCCCATTGCAGATTTAAGTTCGGGCCACATCGATTTTGGAACGTATGCCCTGGAGGCTGCGGAGCATTTTTGTCCCTGATACTCGAATGCGCCGCGCACTATTGCCGTGGCAACTTCATCTACCGTTGCGCTTTGGTGAACTACAATAAAATCTTTGCCCCCTGTTTCACCCACCAGTTTTGGGTATGAGCGGTATTTACCAAGGTTTTCGGCGATCTGTCGCCAGAAATGGTTAAAGGTTGACGTAGATCCGGTAAAGTGAATTCCGGCCAGCATGGGGTGTTTAAAAATTTCCTTGCCAATAACGGAACCCCTGCTTGGTACAAAGTTGATTACACCATCGGGGATCCCGGCCTCCTTGAATATTTTCATCAAAATGTAATTAGATAGTAACGATGCGGTAGCGGGTTTCCAGACAACTGTGTTTCCCATTAGTACGGGCGACATATTCAGGTTCGAGGCAATTGCCGTAAAGTTGAAGGGTGATACGGTGAATACAAACCCCTCTAGCGGTCTGTATTCCGTGCGGTTTAGGTGCGAATTCTCCGATATGGGTTGATCGTTGTAAATCTGGCTTACAAAGTGGGCGTTGAAACGGAGAAAATCAACAACCTCGCAGGCCGAGTCAATCTCTGCCTGATAAACATTTTTACTCTGGCCCAGCATGGTGGCGGCATTTATTAGTGCACGGTATTTTTTCGATATTAGTTCGGCAATTTTCAGCGAGACGGAGACCCTGTCAATCCACGATGTTTGCTCCCACTGGTGACGGGCGGCCAACGCTGCATCAATGGCCATTTGTACCTCCGTTTCTCCGGCCAAATGGTAGGTAGCAAGTACATGGGAATGGTTGTGTGGCATTACAACATTTCCTGTAATCCCTGTTCTAACCTCTTTCCCTCCAATAATTAGCGGTATTTCTGTAACCTTTGAAGATAACTTTTGTAACTCTTCCTCGAGCCTTATTCTTTCTGCCGAGCCCGGCTTGTACTCTAGAATTGCCTCATTTCTGGGTCTTTCGAAGGCAAATATTGCGTTGTTCATACTGCTTAGGTTAAATTTATCGATATGCAAAATAATACATAACGAATTGTTTTTACTATGATTTTTATCAAACTTTTATTTAAATAGATTCTAAATAAAAATCATTTGGTTAACACAGTAGTGGTGAAAAAGTTTAGTGGAATCAGGTAATCATTGACTAGTAATGGGTTAACATTAATTTATTACGTTCTTTTGTTGTAAATACGCCGGGGTCAACAAATTTTTGTGAAATAGTTGTATTGATTTAGCGTTTAAACATTTTAATGTTGAGGCCCGTTTTTGTTCTGATTATTAAAAGAGGTACACTTATTTTTTTACTGCTTATTTGTACAATTCTATTTATCATTTAATTTTGTAGTAAATCCTCAGCTATTCCTGCTGTTGTTGGATTATGGCAATTTGCAGGGAATAATTTACAGCGGTTAAGCGTATGGCCGGCCCAAAAGGTTCAAAGTATTACGATATTTTTTTGGATTTTTCTATTTTTCTAAAACATAGAGATAATGGGAACCCTGTGCTTACCGAGGAACATTTTGAGTTGCTGCTTGATATAGGCGAGCTGGGTTCACTTGTGGCATCTGCCGAGAAGATGCAGATAAGTTACCGTAAAGCGTGGGGCCTACTTCGGGAATCGGAAAAAACGCTTGGATTTTCGCTGATAGAAAAGCATAGGGGTGGGAGAGATGGCGGAAATACGGTATTAACTCCCTGCGGCTTAAAATTGGTGGAGGCGTATAGGGAGCTACGCGAAGAGTTTGATGCTTCGGTAAAGATTATCGTTAAAAATTTCTTCCATAAAATTAATGAGCAGGAGGGTTAGGTGAAATTTTTGGTTGGAATAGACGATACCGATAATTTAGAGAGCCGTGGCACTGGATATGCGGGGCGCACAATGGCCGAACGGATAGCCGAGGTCGAGCTTGGAACTTGTGGGGCTATTTCGCGGCATCAGCTACTCTTCGATCCTCGCGTTCCTTACACATCGCATAACTCATCGCTATGTATTGAGGTTGAAACCGACAAAACCGACGACTTGCTAAATTTTATGATTGCCTACCTGCTAAAGGCTTGTGCTCCCGGTTCCGATTGCGGCTTGTGCATGGTTGATGCCGAAAATATTCCGGCTTCGATTGTGGAATGGGGGGTAGCTGCAAAGCGGGATTTAGTCAGCCAGATAGACGGTTTGAACCTTGCCAAGCGTGAGAATATCACCCTAATCGGCCTAACCGGTAATCATGACGGAATAATAGGATCTATGGCTGCCGTTGGTTTACGGGCATCGGGAAACGATGGCCGATTTGTGGCGCTAAAAGGTGTTGATGTAAGATCAATTACAGGCGTAAAATCGCCCGCCGAGTTGAAGGAATTAGTTAATTTGCATAGGGTGGTAACCCCCGATGGAGTTTTGGTAAACGATGATTGCCCCATTTTGATGGAGGGTTGGTTACGCCCCATACACCGTGATGGATTAATAACATTGATTGTAAATAAAATTGATAATAAAGAGTATGGCTATAAACTTGCAGACAAGGAGTATATCAAAAGCGTTTCCAATTAGCTTAACGGATACTTTACAGATTTTACTATTGCTATTAGCCGGTTTTGCTGCAACATGGTTGCACTATAGGCTTAGGGTTCCGCTCAGAATGCCGGGCAGGCATGGGTTGGAGTTTATGCTGATTGTTATGGGTGCTCGCTACCTTTCCAACATGCGCCTTGCATCAACTTTTACGGTTACAGGATCGATAGTAGCGGCCCTTGTTCCCGGTTTTGGTTTTACCGATCCCATTTTGCCATACGTCTATGTTGGCATGGGCTTACTTATCGATTTTGCATGGTATCGCTGGCACAAAATTTTAGTATGGGTTCCCGTTGCAGCAATGCTGGGCGGGCTTGTGTATAGCTTAATTCCAATTTCGCGAATTGTTTTCTTTTCGCTAAGCGGTTACATGTACGGAACATTTAGCGCTGGTTACATTGTGCCAATCTTAACCCATATTGCATTTGGCTTTATAGGTGCATTGGCCGGCGTAGGGTTAGCATCGGGTATAAAAAAAATTAAAAAATAGGTTTAATCGGGCCATTTCGTATAGCCTTTTCTAATACACATCGATATGAAATATTCTACTACTCGATTTATTCCAATTTTAATGCTGATCGGTTTAATCTTGGCATCGTGTAAGGATTCAGATAAGAACACAAATCCTCCGCTAATTGAGCTGATTAGTGGAGAAAGCCTTATTAACAACGATACTGCTGTTCCCGCAGCAACATCGCTGAAATTCAAGGCTCATTGCAAGTGGAATGGTGAAAATGCACTCACAAACCTTATTGTTTTGAATAATGGTGTGAGAGTTATTGATGAGGGAATGAACACGCAGGAGTTTGAACGTGATGTAACCTTTGCCAAGGATACCTGTGCCGTAAATCTTATTGTTTTTACAATTCGCGATATAAAGGGTGGTTCGGCTAGCATCTCGCTTACAATAACCAAGGACGATTCCTCAGCTGGCGGTGAATTGGCTTGGTACCATGATATTACTCTGGATGCACAGAATGCTACAGATGCAAAATGCTTTCTGTCGCTAACCAACGGAGTGGCATACACCATGCAGGATGCCTTTGGAATACAGGGAGATATCCATATACTTTACTACTTCGATTTTTTGTCGGGTGAGGGTAATGTAATTTCATCTCCCG
>JBFXEO010000074.1:0-12237 GCA_050180015.1 Bacteroidales bacterium
ATAAAGCAACAATTTTCTATATAAATCCTCGTTATTAGTGGTTATCATTCCTCCTTCACCAGTAGCAATGTGCTTTACAGGATGGAATGAAAATATTGATAGTTCTGCATATTCTCCATTGCCACAAAGATGTTTTTGCCCCTTGGAATCTATGAAGTAACCAGCAAGGGCGTGACATGCATCCTCAATAATCCATAAATCATAATCAATTGCAAGTTTCTTCAACTCTTCAAGGTTTAGCGCTCTTCCTGCAAAATCAACAGGAATTATTCCCTTATAGGTTCCCTTAGGTGCGCTTTCAAGAAGCTGCTTGACCTTGTTGATATCAATTAAGTAGGTTTCCGGATCTATATCTACAAATTCTACATCACCGCCTGTATAACGTACACAATTTGCAGAGGCTGCAAATGTAATAGGAGTAGTTATTACTTTATTCCCTGGGTGAACTCCCAATGCCAATGTACATAGGTGCAGAGCAGCCGTTCCATTTGCCACAGCCACGGCATACTTGCAACCAATATACGTAGCAAAAGTGTCCTCAAACTCTTTAACTTTAGGTCCCTGAGTTAAAAAATCGGACTTAAGAGTTTCAATAACTATTTGAATATCTTCATCAGATATATATTGTCGACCATAAGGTATTGGTTTTGTCATTACTCTATTGGTTTAAAATTTGGATCAACAAAATCTTTAATTAACTGCCTCATCTCTTCAACTGAGACCCATTGATCATTTTCGCCAGAATTGTACTTAAACCCGAGAGGCACTTCATTACCCTTGTAGTAATCCAAATACTTTTGACGGTTAGCGCCAGCAGATAAAATAGCATAATACTTACCTATATCAATTGTATAAAAAGAATCGCTTGATGTAATCATCTCCTCATGAATCTTTTCCCCTGGACGAATTCCAACGTACTCCAGCTTAGCATTTGGCGCAATTGCTTTTGCAACAGTCTCAATATGATAGGATGGAATCTTTGGAACAAAGATCTCACCTCCCAACGCATTTTCGATGGCCCAAAGTACCACCTCAACACCGTCCTCCAAAGAAATATTAAACCTAGTCATTTCTTTATCGGTAATTGGTAATACGTTCCCATTCCGAGCTTTATCCATGAAAAAGGGGATTACAGAGCCTCTAGATCCCATAACATTACCGTAACGCACAACAGAAAATCTCAGATCACGTTTTCCTCTAATATTGTTTGCTGCAATAAATAATTTATCTGATACCAACTTTGTAGCACCGTACAAATTAATTGGGGCTGCCGCTTTATCGGTGGATAAGGCAACCACAACCTTTACACTTGTACTCATGGCACCATCAATAATATTTTGAGCACCACCAATATTAGTTTTGATAAACTCATCGGGATTATACTCTGCTGCAGGAACTTGTTTAAGTGCTGCTGCGTGAATTATTACATCGATCCCCTCACATGCCCTCCTAAAACGTGCATTATCTCGAACATCTCCTAAAAAAAATCGTACATGAGGAAATTTATCGTGAGAATAATGTTGAGACATTTCGAATTGCTTAAGTTCATCGCGAGAATATATCACCAATCTTTTAACATCTGGATAACGCTTAAGAATGATTTCCGTAAACTTTTTACCGAAAGATCCCGTACCTCCTGTAATTAAAATCGACTTTTCGTTTAGCATGTTATTTTGTGTATTTAAATGAAAATAAGTCTAATTCTCAATATAACTACCGTACCAATCAACAAACTTCTTAACTCCTTCTTCTACTGGTATTTTTGGTCTATAACCCAAATCATTTTCCAAATCCTCAACATCTGCCCAAGTCGCCGGCACATCTCCGGCCTGCAGTGGTAAGAAGTTTTTAATAGCCGTTTTCCCTAAAACTTTTTCTATTGCTTCTATGAAGTCTAACAGTTTTACCGGTTTGCTATTTCCAATATTGTAAATTTTGTAAGGTGCTACAGAACTACTTGGCTCTGGATTCTTACCACTCCATGAAGCATTCCCTTTTGGAGGATTATCAATGACTCTTACTATGCCCTCTACAATATCATCAATATAGGTGAAGTCGCGCTGCATATTGCCGTTGTTGTAAACATCAATTGGCTTACCCTCAAGAATGGCTTTTGTAAACAGAAATAATGCCATATCCGGCCTGCCCCAAGGGCCATATACTGTAAAAAAACGTAATCCAGTTGTCGGTAATTTATATAAGTAACTATATGTATGGGCCATCAACTCGTTACTCTTTTTACTTGCAGCATAAAGGCTTATTGGGTGGTCAACGTTGTGATGAGTGGAAAAAGGCATCCCCTCATTTAACCCGTAAACACTGGAACTGCTTGCATACGCTAAATGCTTAACGTTATTATGCCTACAACCCTCAAGAATATTGATAAATCCAACAATATTGCTATCGATGTAACTAAATGGATTTTGTAAACTGTACCTTACGCCTGCCTGAGCAGCCAAATTGCAAACCTTGTCGAACTTTTCACCTTTAAATAAGTTTAAAATTGTATCTCTGTCCTCAAGTTTCAGTTTAATAAATCTATAATTCTTAAACTCTGAGCTTTGAATAAACTTTCCATATTCAATTCCTTCTTTTACAATTCCCGTTTGCTCCAATCTTGCATATTTAAGATTAACATCGTAGTAATCGTTTATGCAATCCAAGCCAACAACTTCATCACCTCTTTCTAGAAGACGCTTGGCAAGATGGAAACCAATGAATCCGGCAGTGCCTGTAACTAGTATTTTTGCCATAAACTAAACAATAAGGCAGACTAAAAGATTCGTTATTAAAAGATTAGTAAGACTTTCCAATAGCCTTAACTTTGAATCCAATTTCAATCAGTTTTTTATGATCAAGAATATTGCGACCATCAAAAATAAAGGCTGGCTTCATCATATTGTCGTAAATACGTTGCCAATCATAAGCTTTAAACTCGTCCCACTCTGTTACCACGGCAATGGCATGCGCTTCCAGACAAGCCTCGTAAGGATCGCGGGTTACCTTGAGCAGCTCTCTATTTTTATTGGATGACCGAGTTTCCAAGTAATCCAAATCGGCATACATTGACTTCTCTGGCACTTTGGGGTCGTAAACCCAAACATTGGCCATATCGTTCAACAAATGATCGGACACGTATATTGCGGCGCTCTCGCGTGTATCGTTGGTATCCTTCTTAAACGCCCAGCCAAGCATGGCGATTTTCTTCCCAGAAACAGTGTTAAAAAGAGTTTGAATGATGTTCATTGCAAACCTACGCTTCTGATAATCGTTCAAAATAATTACCTGCTCCCAGTATGCTGCCGCCTCGGGCAACCCGAAATACTCGCATAGGTAAACTAAGTTTAAAATATCCTTTTGAAAGCAGGAACCTCCAAACCCTACGGATGATTTCAAGAATTTTGATCCGATTCTTGTATCGGAGCCAATGGCAAAGGCAACCTCATCGACATCAGCCCCGGTTACCTCGCATAATGCAGATATGCTGTTGATCGAAGATATTCTCTGGGCGAGGAATGCGTTGGCCGTTAGTTTCGATAGCTCGGACGACCAAAGTCTGGTTTGAATTATCTTTTCCCGGGAAACCCAGCTGGCGTAAATTGAAGTTAACGCCTCAATTGCTTCCAACCCTTCGGGTGTTTGATCGCCACCGATCAGCACTCTATCGGGGTTCATCAAATCGTCAACTGCCGTACCCTCAGCTAAAAATTCCGGATTTGATAAGACTTGAAACTTAATGCCATTCCCCGTTTCGGCGAGAATTGTTTTAACAGCCTGGGCTGTACGAACAGGAAGAGTAGATTTCTCTACAACAATCTTATCGGTAGTAGCAACCCGGGCAATTTGCCTTGCACATAGCTCAACAAATCTTAGGTCTGCAGCTCGCCCCTTTCCCACACCAAAGGTTTTAGTGGGCGTATTGACGCTAATAAAAATCATATCGGCATCTTTAATGCCCAATTCAATATTAGTACTAAAGAAAAGGTTTCTACCTCTTGCCTGTTTTACCACCTCTAGCAGGCCCGGTTCATATACAGGCAATTCATCAGTATTCCACGCAGCAATACGATCTGGGTTAATATCAACCACATCAACCCTAATAGTTGGATTTTTAAGGGCAATAACGGCCATTGTTGGACCTCCAACATATCCCGCACCAATACAACAGATGTTTTTAATTTTTGTCATACAATTAAAATTCAAGGTTAAAAACTCAAGGTTAAAAATTATCCGATATACGTTAACCTTTATACCTCACTGGATACAGCTTCGCCTTGTCAGCCACAATTAAATATGACCTAGAAGAATTTCAGCGAACGAAGATAATACTTTATGCAGTTAGATAAAAATATTATTTTATACAATAAAAGCCCCGTTACTGGGGCTTTACAGGCAATGTCTAAATAAAAATACTATAAGCTCCAATACGTCAAACTTTTAATCCTTGACCTATAAATTCCCTTAACATCAACAAAAACACATCCCTCCGCGGCGCGACTACTAAACCAATTCTCATCTAAATTTACATACTGATTATGGCTAACGGCTACAATAATGGCATCATATAAGCCGCTCGCTTCATTGACCATGTCAAATCCGTATTCCTCCTTAACTTCGGGAGCATCGGCAAAAGCATCTATCACATCAATTTTGTCTATGCCAAACGATTTTAGCTCCCTGTAAATGTCAACAACCTTGGAGTTACGGATATCGCTTACATTCTCCTTGAACGTTACACCCATTATCAACACGCGTGTATCTTTTGGGTTTTTACCAGCAGCAATAACCTTTTTAACTGTTTGCTTGGCAACATAGCCCCCCATAGAATCGTTAGTATATCTACCGGCACTGATAATTTGAGGATGATATCCCAATTCCTTTGCCTTGTAAACTAAGTAGTAAGGATCTACGCCGATACAATGCCCGCCAACCAGGCCGGGAAAAAACTTTAAAAAGTTCCACTTCGTTCCCGCGGCCTCCAGTACCTCATAGGTATTTATTCCCATCCGGTTAAACATGATGGAGAGTTCATTCATAAAGGCTATGTTGATATCGCGCTGTGTATTCTCGATAATTTTTGCCGCTTCGGCAACCTTTATGGAGCTTGCACGGTGAATGCCCGCTTGGATTATTAATTCGTAGGTTTTTGCAATTTCTTCGGAGGACTCCGTGTCGCACCCTGATGTTATTTTCTTTATTGTTGTTAGCGTGTGCTCCTTATCGCCAGGGTTTATGCGCTCGGGGGAGAATCCGACCTTAAAATCAACGATATACTTTAACCCCGACAGTTCTTCGAGCAACGGTACACAGTCCTCCTCTGTACAACCGGGATAGACGGTTGACTCATAAACAACGTAATCGCCCTTTTTAAGAACTTGACCAACAGCTCTGGTCGCTGCCAGTAATGGTTTTAGATCGGGAAGGTTATGCTCATCGATAGGGGTAGGAACCGCAACAACGTAGAATTTTGCCTTCCGCAAATCGTCTATATTTGACGTATATTCAATATCACACCCATTGAATGCCTCTGGTTCGAGTTCCCGGCTCGGGTCAATTCCTTTTTTCATGAGTTCAACCCTATCGGGCCTAATATCAAAGCCAATAACGGAAGTTTTACGGGCAAACTCTAAGGCTATGGGAAGTCCTACATACCCTAAACCAATTACAGCCAGTTTTTCTTCCCTGGTTAATAGTTCCTGATACATAAATTATTTGGTTTTAAATATTTACGTTTTTGCAGAATGGATGGTAATCGCCCACCAGGCCCAGCTCTGCCGAATTGCGAATTGAGTAAACTGTTCGGATAGATTTTTTTGCATCGAGTAACCCAAAACCGTTTCCTGCCAAAATTTCCTTGTAGCTGGTTGTGTGTAAATCGGTAAATCCTTCGCTAAATTCCAATTCTTCATTCTCAATTGTAATCGATCTGAATGTGCGTTGCCCTTTTTCCTGAATATTTTGTGGTATATCATTGTAATCAACGCTTAAGAACCAGCGTACCCGGGCTTTCTCTAGCTCTAAATAACCAGCAGCCTTGTCGGGATGCGACACATGAACTCTACTGTCCTTAACGTCGCCAAAAATCCATGTTAACATGTCGAAAAAGTGGACACCAATATTGGTGGCAACACCGCCAGATTTTTGAATATCGCCCTTCCAGGAGATGAAATACCAACGCCCCCGGCTAGTTATATAGGTAAGGTCAATATCGTAAGTTTTATCTTGAGTACCCGATTCTATTTTCTCCTTCAACGCTATAATTGCTGGATGTAGCCTGAGTTGAAGAATAGTGTTTACCTTTCGGCCTGTTTCAAGTTCAATCTCATGCAAAGCATCAATATTCCATGGATTCAGCACTATCGGTTTCTCGCAAATAGCATCGGCACCCTGACGAAGCGCAAAACGGATATGGGAATCGTGCAAATAGTTGGGGGTACAAATACTTACATAATCAATTTTTGTTCCTTGCCGTTTTAACTTATCAATATGCCTGTCGAAACGTTCGTACTCAACAAAAAAATCGGCTTGTGGAAAAGAGCTGTCCATGATTCCCACACAATCGTGCTTATCAAGTGCAGCAAGCAAATTGTTGCCTGTTTCCTTTATTGCTTTTAAATGACGGGGTGCAACAAAACCAGCAGCCCCAATTAACGCAAAATTCTTCATAATCTACCCTATTCTAAAAACTTTATCGCCATCAAGTCTGTATTTCTGAGCGCTTTCGGGGCAAACCGCCATATTTTTATCATCGAACTCTAACCTGTGGCCGTACTCGCTCATCCAGCCTATTTGGCGACTTGGATTACCAACCACCAAAGCGTAAGGTTTTACATCCCTGGTAACTACCGCCCCGGCCCCAACAAAGCTGAACTCACCCAATGTAACTCCACAAACAACTGTAGCGTTTGCCCCTATTGTGGCCGATTTTTTCACGAGCGTTTTCATATACTCGCTTTTTCTATTTACGGCACTACGTGGATTAATTACATTGGTAAAAACCATTGATGGCCCCAGAAAAACATCATCCTCGCAAATTACTCCAGTATATATTGAAACATTATTCTGAACTTTAACGTTTTTCCCGAGAATAACATCGGGCGATATCACAACATTCTGTCCAATATTGCAATTTTCACCAATTATAGATCCTGTCATAATATGACTGAAATGCCATATTTTAGTTCCTTTACCAATATTAGCACCCTCATCAATAATAGCAGTCTCGTGTGCAAAAAAATTGTTTGCCATTCAAATACAAATTTGTAACAAAGATAGCCTATTTGAAAAATGTAAGCGTTTTTTCGCAGATATAATTTAAGGTTAACTCGTCCAGCTCTGTGTGCATTGGCAATGAAATTACGGTATTTGACAAAGAATCGGAAACTGAAAATTGGGTGTTTTTGTTGAAGCTGTGATATGGCTCAAATGCTTTTTGCCTATGTAGCGGTATGGGGTAGTAAACCATGGATGGAATGCTGTATGACGCTAAATGCTTAACCAGCTCATCCCTGCTGGCGCCAACAACTTTAAGGGTGTACTGATGAAAAATATGATTGCTCCAATTTGCCCTACCGGGAACCACCAAGTTAAGGTGTCCTTTAAATTGAATATCGTAGTAGTTTGCAGCAGCAATACGGGCAGCGTTGTACTGTTCCAAATACTTCAGTTTTACGCTGAGTATTGCGGCCTGAAGGGTATCCAGCCTAGAGTTAATCCCAATCCTATCGTGATGGTAACGTACCTTCATTCCGTGGTTTACAATAGTTTTAATTTCATTGGCCAAATCATCGTTGTTCGTGAACAAAGCACCGCCATCGCCATAGCACCCCAAGTTTTTCGAGGGGAAAAAAGATGTTGTTCCAATATCGCCTATGCTGCCGGCCTTGGACTTTGTACCATTACTAAAATAGTAATCCGATCCCAGCGCCTGCGCACTATCTTCTACCACATGAATATTATATTTCCTGGCAATTCGTAAAATTTCCCCAAGGTTAGCGCACTGTCCAAACAAATGAACAGGAATAATTGCCTTAGTTTTAGGAGTAATCGCCTGCTCAAGTTTTGTGGTATCGAGAGTAAAATTCTGAGGGTCAACGTCAACTAAAATGGGAATCATTCCTAAAAGTGCAACAACCTCCACGGTTGCAATGAATGTAAAATCTGGTGTAATAACCTCATCGCCTGGCTTTAAACCCAGTGCCATTAAAGCTATTTGTAAGGCATCTGTACCATTGGCACAACCAATAACATGCTTAACGCCAAGGTATTTTGCGAGTTCATCCTGAAACAGGCTAACCTCCTTCCCTTTTATGAATGCAGCGCTATCAATAACATTTTGTATGGCGGAATCTATTTCCGGTTTTATTCTTTGGTACTGACCTTTCAGGTCGCACATCTGAATGTTTCTATTTTCCATGGTAATCTTTTAATCAAAAATTAAAAGCCTGCAAATGCAGGCTCCTAATTTAACTATTTTGCATAGCTTATGGCCCGGGTTTCTCTTATGACCGTTATTTTTACTTGTCCGGGGTACGTCATTTCATCTTGAATTTTTTTGGCAATCTCGAACGAGAGCTTATTCGCCTCCTCATCCGATACTTTCTCGCTTCCAACAATTACCCTCAATTCTCTACCCGCTTGAATTGCAAAAGTTTTGAGTACGCCAGGATATGACAGTGCCAAATCTTCCATTTCTTTCAAACGCTTGATATACGATTCAACCACCTCGCGGCGCGCACCCGGGCGGGCACCAGAAATAGCATCGCACACCTGAACTATTGGGGCAAACAGCGTAGTCATTTCCACCTCATCGTGGTGCGAGCCTATGGCATTGCAAATCTCGGGCTTTTCCTTATACTTTTCGGCCAGCTTCATTCCTAGAATTGCATGTGGTAACTCTGGCTCATCATCGGGTACTTTACCAATGTCGTGAAGTAGGCCGGCGCGCTTGGCTATTTTAGGATTTAACCCTAACTCTGAAGCCATAATGGCACACAAATTGGCAACCTCGCGCGAGTGCTGTAAGAGATTTTGACCATACGATGACCGGTACTTCATTTTACCAACCAATCGGATTAACTCCGGATGCAACCCGTGAATACCAAGGTCAATGGCGGTACGCTTACCAACTTCCACAATTTCTTCCTCGACCTGTTTCTGCACCTTTTGTACTACCTCCTCTATACGGGCGGGGTGGATACGACCATCGGTAACAAGCTGGTGTAACGCTAACCGGGCAATCTCCCGGCGAACAGGGTCGAATGCGGATAAAATTATTGCTTCAGGGGTATCATCAACAATAATTTCGACACCTGTTGCTGCTTCTAATGCCCGAATATTCCTGCCTTCGCGTCCAATGATTCTGCCCTTAATTTCATCGGAATCAATGTTGAAAACGGTAACGGAGTTCTCAATGGCAGCCTCTGTGGCAACCCGCTGGATGGTTTGAACAACAATCCTTTTAGATTCCTTAGCTGCGGTCATTTTGGCTTCGTCAACAATTTCGTTGATGTACGACATGGCTTCCGTTTTGGCTTCGGCTTTCAGCAACTCAATAAGCTGTGTTTTAGCATCATCGACAGATAAACCGGATATGTTCTCAAGTTTTTCGACCTGGGTTTTGTGCATCTTTTCCAGCTCATCCGATCGTTTTTCAACGAGTTCTATCTGGTTGGTGAGGTTTTCCCGGATAACATCAACCTCCTTGTGTTTTCGCTGTAGTTCTTCGTGCTTTTGAGCCAGCAGAACTTCGCGTTGCTTTATCTTGTTCTCGGCCTGGGCTATTTTAGAGTTCTTCTCGGCAATCAGCTTTTCATGCTCAGTCTTAAGTTGAAGAAATTTTTCTTTTGCCTGAAGAATTTTTTCCTTCCGGATTACCTCGGCCTCATTTTCGGCTTCCTGAATAATTTTAGCCCGTCTGCCAATAAGTAGTTTACTCCACAGGACGTATGCTAAAAACCCTCCCAGTACAAAGGTTGAAGATGCTATTATTATTGTAAATTCCATAAATTTATATAGTTTAATTTTTATAAAAAAACCCGCATTACGCCTTAATTTTATGTAGAAACCCCAATTTAACATGGGTGGAGAGGCCATCTGTGTCAGACTTCCAACGTCCCAAACAGGAATCCCGAACAAGCGGTAAAAAGGCCTGTCTTTGGCAGATCAAGTCCTACTCCAAGTTTTGTAGTGTTGAGTTTCGCAAAAATATTAAGGCAGTAATGCGGGCAATACTATTTGAAAGAACCTAAGCTTTGCTTTTCGATATAAGAATCCAGCCATTCGTCTAACTCCCTTAAATCTTCAGCAACGGGAATGCTATCAGATTTTTCCTCGCAATCAATTAACCTAATAACAAATTGCAGGGTAGCCATGGCCAAAAAGTCCTGAACATCCTTATCGGTATAGCGTTGTTTGTACTGAAGAACCTTTTCATTTATCATCTTTGCCGCCTTTCGGATTTTTTCCTCATCAGCCCTGTCAATCTTCAAAGGGTAATACCTATCGGCAACATTAACTTTAATTGAAAATTTATCTTCCATTATAGCAAAACTATACCTATCTGTTTAGTAAAGCAATACACTTGTCAATTTCCCGCACAATCCTGTTCACCTTAATTTTAGCCTCGTGCATTTCGGTATCGGATGCCTCTATTGCCTTGGCCAACTTTAACTGGGCATAACGTTCCTCGAGTTCGTTGTAAGCGAACTCCCTTGCCTGAATTTTTTTTTCTAGCTCGGCATTCTGAGTCCTTATTATTTCATTCTCCTGCTTCACCCTATCATAAGCAAAAACAAGAACCTGAACTTTTTGTTTAATTTTACTACTTATTTCGCTCGTATCAACGTTCATATCCCATTTAAAGTTCTACAAAATTAATCAATGATTAATTAAAAAGCAAAATAATTGTGAACATTACGAAGCTGTTCAAGTTTTTTATTGAGATATCTCCGGAGGGAGATAAATCGGTGAACAAAAACCGGAACCAAGCCCGAGAATTCGGCAAAGCCTATTCGGGAAAAAGCGGTAACGGGGCAACTGGGGATTTCCGGCGCATTACGGTATTTAAGTTTTATTCCGCCAGCTTCGTTTCGCTGCCCCGTCAACGGCGAAACAAAATATTCTGAAAATCTATACAGTCTCTTAGAATAACTATCTTTGAAAGTCTTAATTCTTCAAAAAAATGTTTAGGCTTTCATTGCTGGCATCAGCAACATTACTGTCTCTGACCATAAGCAGTTCAACGGGTCAAAATATAACCTTTTATAACCCTATAGCCCTACCGCCCGGAATTTCAGGATCATTCGGCGAAATCAGACCCAACCATTTTCATTCCGGTGTCGATATTAGAACGAATGGGAAAACTGGCTACAGAGTTTATGCCTCTGACGATGGTTTTATCTCCAGAATCAAGGTAAGCGCAACCGGTTTCGGCAAAACAGTATATATTGATCATCCAAACGGACTAACCACGGTTTACGCCCATTTGAACAATTTTTCCGAAAAAATTTCCAAATACGTTCTGGATGAACAGTATGCACAAAAATCGTTCGAGGTAGAATTGTTTCCCGGGAAAAATGAACTTACCGTAAAAAAGGGAGAAACCATAGGATTCTCGGGCAACTCGGGTAGTTCCGGTGGCCCGCACCTACACTACGAGGTAAGGCATACCGCCACCCAAGTAACAATTGCCCCGCTACAATTTTTACCCAGCTGGAGAAATGTTGATACGTCTGCCCCATCGGTAAAAACAGTCTTTCTGTACTCAATGGACAGCATTAACTATTTAAAAGACAGTTTACCGCGACAGGGTTTGAAGTTCTTTAATACCGGCAAGGGGTATCATGTCCCCGATACAATTTATGCCACAGGGAAAGTAGGGCTAGGTATTGAATCCAACGATTTTGTAAATGCGCAAAGCAATAGGTGTGGCTTTAAAGAAACCACCCTGAGCATTGATGGCAGAGTAACATTCTCATTGGCAGTAGATTCATTCTCATTCGCCGAAACAAAGTACGCCAATAGCGTTATCGATTACCCGGCAAGTACCGTTTCCTCGGAAGAAACCGTTAAACTATGGGCAGATGACAACAATAAATTTAGCGGGCTTAAGTTTAACGGTTCACGGGGGTATATCAATGTAGAGGAGGGCAAAATATACCATGCCATCATCAAAATAAAAGATTTTTTTGAGAACACATCAGCAGTTGATCTGGTAATTAAGGGGAAAAACAGCTC
>JBFXEO010000075.1:0-12211 GCA_050180015.1 Bacteroidales bacterium
ACAAATGACGAAGTTTCAGGTTTCTTCTTTGAAGATATATTCAACCCAATAACTGGGAAGTTGAATAAAATAATAACAAAAGGAGAAACGGATCTTTTCGTTTACTATTCAGGACACGGAATGCCGCAAAAAGACGGGAATGATGTATTCCTTTTCCCTGCTGATGGACGACTTGAAATGCTAGAAAAACAGGGTTATAGTTTAGACACATTGTATAACAATCTGGATAAACTTGGAGCCAGAAGTGTAACGGTCATTCTTGATGCCTGTTTCAGCGGTACCTCCAGAGCCACTTCAAATTTGGTGGCCGAAAATATTTCTAATACAAAAGGTGTTAAAATTCGACCCAGAAAAAATCAACCTTGGAACACCAATCCAAATTTCAGGGTACTTACATCATCCAAAGATGATCAGACTTCTCTTGGTTTTGACGATGCACAAACAGGGTTATTCACCTATTATTTCTGTCTCGGATTGCAGGGAGAGGCAGATTTAAACATGGATAAAAAAATAACCCTAGATGAACTCAATGCTTATCTGAAAGTTAACGTAGTTGAAACTTCCCGAAAAATCAGGGGAGAACAAACGCCTATGCTTTATGGGAACGGCGATATGGTAATTGTTGAGTTCTAGATAACTAAGAATAGTTGATTATAGGACAACAAATAAACAGGCAGTATATGAAAAAAATAGCGTTACTATTTATAACCATTATTTTAGCATTAACCACTTCTGCACAAAGCATAAGCAATATTAAATTTCGGCAGGAAGGTAACAAAATTATTGTTACTTACAGGATTGACAATATCCGGTACGACCTAAAGTATGCTACATCAATCTATGTAAGTACCGATGCTGGCAGAACTTTTAGAGGTCCATTGAAAGCGGTATCGGGCGATGTAGGCGAAATTTCTCCCGAAGAAACTAAAACCATAACATGGAATGTTTTTGAGGAGTACGAATCGTTGAGCGGGGATATTGTATTCGACATACGGTTGAGCACCGAACGAATTCCCCTGCCCCGGAAAACATTTATCATTTACTCAATGTCCTCAATTGCTCCATTTGGTGTAATGGTAGGAAATATGCGACGTTTTGGTTGGTACCTATCAGTAAGGACAAATGGCACATTCAGCGTTGCAGGTGATTATAATACATACAACGACGACCTTACAAATTATACTGGCGACGGGTACTACAAGTTTACCGATCAGGTTAAGCGTGTTCGCTACTCTCTGCACTCCGGAGGAACAGTACGTTTGAATAATTCCCTTTTCCTGTATGCTGGCGCTGGTTACGGAAGTCGACATCTTTACTGGCAGGTTACAGAATACTCCTATGTTAACGATAGTGAATTAGGGAAGCACTATGCAGACCATGTCGATTTTAGCCACGATGGCCTCGAGATTGAAACCGGAGTGCAGTTTATGCTCAAAAAGTTTACCATTGGGGTTGGCTTCAATTCTATGAATTTTAAGAATAATGAGGTTATTGGAAGTATTGGCGTTGTACTTTAAAGTAATAATATGCTATGAAAACGAAAAAAATACTACTGGCTCTATCAATTACAATTGCAACAATTCTGTTGGTTGTGCTTTCCTGCGAAAAGGAATCCGACCCGCCAGCAGGCAAAAGTTCATTTGCAGCAGGGACAGTTCCTACAGTTACGGAACAGGATGCTCAAAATATAACTTTTACAGGAGCAGAGATTAGCGTGCAGGTTACAAGTACTGGTAATCGACTGATTAAACGGTTATGCATTTGCTACAGCACCATTAAACCTGTACCCGATACATTGGGACAGGTTGTAGAACTTGGTCCAATTTCCCGGGTTGGAGCCTATAAGGCAACCCTGCAAAATCTTACCCACAACACCAAGTACTACTTTAGGGCATACAGCCGTAATATGATTGGTAGTTGCTACTCCGAAACTTTAGATTTTACTACACTCAAGGACGCACGATTACCCGAGGTAACAACAGAAACTGCAAATGATATTACTTCAACATCAGCCACCCTGTCGGGCACCATAACCAGCTTTGGCCAAAGTACTACTGCAATCCAGCATGGCCATATATGGGCCACGCATAGCAATCCTACTTTGACTGATAATAAAACCCAACTGGGGAGTACCAGTAGTACAACAATTACCAGCAATGTGACCGGGTTGCTCTATACCACCACGTACTATTACCGGGCGTATGTAACCAACAATTACGGAACTACTTACGGGGAAATTAGAACGTTTAGAACTTCTACAATAACCGATGTGGATGGTAACGCCTATAATATAGTTACCATTGGAACCCAAACCTGGATGGCTGAGAATTTACGTACCTCTAAGTACAACGATGGCACTGCCATTCCCTATGTAACTGATGATATGGAATGGAGCACACCAGCCTACAGTTGGTATAACCACGATGCGTCCACTTATAAAAATTCCTATGGGGCTCTATATAACTGGTATACGGTAAACACAGGCAAGTTATGCCCCGCGAACTGGCATGTGCCCACTGATGACGAGTGGACAGTGCTTACGGATTACTTAGGTGGTACAAGCGTTGCTGGGGGTAAATTGAAGGAGACCGGCACTACCCATTGGAGAAGTCCCAATGCTGGAGCTACCAATGAGAGCCGCTTTACAGCTCTTCCAGTCGGATACTACCGTTACGATAATGGTGGAATGTTCGGCCATTTTGGGTTGGTTGGTTACTGGTGGAGTTCTACGGAATATAATACACTAAAGACTACTGCCTGGAATCGCCAAATGATATACACCACTACTGTCGTAGACAGGAATTATCTTAAAAAGAGTTATGGTCTTTCTGTTCGTTGTATTAAAGATGAGTAAATTAAATTGTAGAAAATTGGGGTAGTTGATAAAAGCAATTATTAACATAAATTAAATTTTATAGCCATGAAAACAAAAATTTTATTTCTGATAATAATCCGGATGTTAATATTGGAAAATGTATTTGCGCAACATATTGATATTATTGGCTCGAGAGGTGAAAATCTTATTTCAAAGAATGGGAATATTTTTATTAAAGAGGGAGTTACAAGTACTGTACAAATTGACAGTGTTAACCGTTTACTTTTCGAGATTACAGTAAATAGTCAGCCAATTGGTTATGAATACAAGGTTGATACAATTTTTAATGTGCCGGAATTATTATCAAATGTTTCAGTTGTCGATTCCTTATTAAAATCAATATTGGTCAACACTGGTGGAAAACAAGCAATTGCTGGAGATAATAAGATCAATCCATTACTTTTTGGAGATTTGGAAGCACTTCTAAAATCATACTATTATATTTCCAGAATAGAGAATAAAGAAAATTTTGATTGTGAATTAACTCAAGTAGATTTGTTATATAGAGAAATACGAGAGAATTTTGATAGATACTACGATTATTATATTAATCAAAAAATTGATTCTTCCCTGAAACAATACTTTATATCGAAACATAACTATTTAGTTAAAGTAGATAGCATTTCAAAACTATTGAACGATAAATTGTTCCAATGTAATTATCCAATATGTGTTGCTCAAGGCGATGAAATTGATATAAATGTGCAAATTAAAAGAAAAACTGATTCTAAAGATGTTAAGTCTTATTCCTATTCAGCATATGTTTATGGTGGTTTTAAAATAAATTTTAATGCCGGTTTCGTTTTCGATTTTTTTAGCATAGACCGGAAGTATTCTTTTAAACCAGTCGATAGCCAATCAGTTTCCTTAATAAAGGATAAGAATAAATTCCCGTGTACCCCCTCAATTGCCATTTTTACCAATGCTTACTTTAGCCAAAAAGGAATGGTAAATTATGGATTATCGCTGGGGTTGGGAGTTGACCAAAACTCGAATAGCAACTACTACGTTGGTCCTAGTTTAATTATTGGCAGGGAACAACGGCTTGTAATTGCTTTGGGCTTATCCGTTTCTCAAAAAGATGTTCTTAAATCGAGATACAGCGTTGGGGAAATTTTTCTAAACGATACTAAACCGGATAGTGAAGACTTAGTGGAAAAGAGTTGGATACCGGGTTTATTTTTTTTAATCGGATTTAACTTGAATACTATTAAGAAACAAGTAACACCAAATTAGCATATCATGCTAAAAAACACCATCATCATTGTCCAGTTCCCCATAATCCTTGTCCTTGCGTGGTTTTTGTACTAGACAAAAAGCCAAAATGAGGTAAAACAGGCCTGCCGGGCAACGAGGGGTTCAAAACCCGGGAACAAGCGCAAAAAGTGACGGAGTTCGTGATGGGAAAAATCCGCAAAGGCGAAATGCCCTCAACGGTTGCCATTGAGGAGATGAAAAGCATAGATGTTTTGTGAAATAAAAAATGGTTCCATGTCAACTAGAGCATCTTTGTTTTATTAGAGTTGCAACTATCGCATATCCACCACCTCAATGCCCTTATGCTTATTTACCTCAAAGGTGAACCGTTCCTCGCGAACAGGAAGGTTCGACTTAAAACTTTTAATACTAACGATGTAGTTATTCCCATCCTTCCCCTGATAACGGATAAAACTTGGTTCAAGTGAGTTTTTATCTAACCGTAGCTTTATCGAGGAATACTGAAGTTTCAAATCTTTCGGGAAGAATTCAAGTTCATACACCTTTCTGTTTTTCTCACTCTTCTCCCCGATAAATTTATACTTAAAATTTTTATCGTAATCCTTAAACAACTTGGTTGGGTCGTCTAAAAAACTCCCATCGGTAACACTCGGTTTCGAAATAGTTACCTCGTTGGCCTCCTTGTTATACTGCCACTTTATTTCGCCGTCAAAATACATCTCCATGCCCATTAACTCCAGTATGTACTTATTGCCCTTTACTATAATTTTTCCCTGCTTGGTGTCGGTTATGTTCTCCTGTAAGTTTTCCAGTGTAAAGGAAAATGTAGCGGTTATCGTTTTTGCCTCCTGCATTTTTTGGCTAAAATCCGTTACAATTTTCGCGGCATCCACATTCTCCTGGGCAAAAGTATTCAATGGCAAAACACTTACTAGTAAAGCAACTATTCTATTCATGGTAAATTATGGTTAATTATTTCGACAGCAAAGATAGCACAATGTAAGCTTGGGTCTAAAAAATTACTGGTTATTTATGCTACCCAAAAGTTGTTCCAGTGAAACTTCATCAACAATTAAAACCTGACGGGCCTTGCTTCCTTCAAAGGGGCCAAGAATTCCGGCGGCCTCCAGCTGATCCACAATTCTGCCGGCCCGGTTGTAACCGATGGAGAATTTTCGCTGAATCAGCGACGTTGAGCCCATCTGGGACTGCACCACCAAACGGGCGGCATCTTCAAATAGTTCATCGCGTTTTCTAAGATCCACCTCCAGCATACCCTCCTGGCTTTCGGGTGTATATTCAGGGAGCTGGAATGCGGTTGAGTACCCCTGCTGGTTGCCCACAAAATCGGTTATTCGCTCTATTTCAGGTATATCTATAAACGCACATTGTACCCTTATCATTTCGCTACCCGCGGAAACAAGCATATCGCCACGGCCAATCAGGTGATTTGCGCCAGGGTGATCTAAAATTGTTCTTGAGTCAATCATCGACGATACCCTAAATGCTATACGTGCGGGGAAGTTAGCCTTAATTACACCGGTGATGATGTTGGTTGATGGGCGTTGCGTAGCTATTATCAGGTGAATTCCAATGGCACGGGCCAGCTGGGCTAATCTTGCAATTGGCATTTCAACCTCGCGACCTGCGGTCATGATTAAATCGGCAAATTCATCAATAATAACAATTATGTAGGGTAAATACTTATGCCCCTTGTTGGGGTTTAGCCTACGGGCCACAAACTTCTCGTTATACTCCTTGATATTTCTTACCTGCGCCAGTTTCAACAGCTCGTAACGCTGATCCATTTCTATACATAGCGAGTTAAGAGTATTAATCACCTTTTGGGTGTCGGTGATTATGGCTTCATCGGTATCGGGCAGCTTTGCCAGGAAATGCTTTTCCAGCTTGCTGTAAAGCGTTAGCTCTACTTTCTTGGGATCGACCAGCACAAACTTAATTTCGGCCGGATGTTTTTTATACAGTAATGAGGTGATGATTGCGTTCAGCCCAACCGATTTTCCCTGCCCTGTTGCGCCCGCAACCAGGAGGTGCGGAAGTTTGGTTAAATCGAGCATAAAAATTTCGTTCGAAATAGTTTTACCCAACGCGATGGCCAAATCGTACTTAGATTCCTGAAACTTTTGCGATTTAATAATGGAATGCATGGACACTATTTCGGGGTGCTGGTTGGGTACTTCTATTCCAATTGTTCCGCGGCCAGGGATAGGCGCAATAATTCTGATGCCCAGCGCCGCAAGGCTAAGCGCAATATCATCTTCTAGGTTTTTAATCTTGCTAATTCTTATGCCGGGTGCCGGCACTATCTCGTAAAGCGTAACGGTGGGGCCAATGGTAGCCTTAATTTTGTCTATCTGTATTTTGTAATGCGAAAGCGTTTCAACAATTTTATTCTTGTTCTCAATCAGGGTCTCGTTGGTAACGGGCGACGATAAATTTTTATAATCCTCCAGCAGCTCCAATAATGGCCGCTGGTAATTCGATAGTTCCAGCGTGGGATCGTAAAGTTCCTGCTCGTTTATTAAATCTTCGGTAAACTCTTTCTCCTTAATGGATTCTATGGTAAACTCAACACCTGCCTCTTCATCTGGTGGAATAATGGTTTGCGTTGAATGGCTACTATTCGCATCGCTTAAGGTTACGTCTGCCAGTAAATCCTCCTCCTCAAAAATTAACCGATCATCAATCTCCTCCGCTACTCCCTCGTTGTTATCTTCTTCATCAACATCAACTATTTCAAATTTATCATCGGAATCTAACAAAGGAGTAGTCTGTTCTGCCTCTGTTACCGGGGGCTTGCTTGCAGTAATAGCTTCAGGGTTGTCAGTAAATTTGTTTTCAGCCGGTTTCTTTTCCGCTTTCTTCGTCGAATTTTTAAGGTATTCAGATAAATTCCACACTAACCGGTTATACAAGTGTAACGACGAAGGCCTAACGTAAATTGAATACGCGATAATAAAAAGCAGTAGTAAAAATGCTGCCCCTACCTTTCCCAGTATAGCCGTTACCCATTCGGCAATAAAAAGCCCATGCGCACCGCCTAAACCGCTCCCCAAAAAACCGTTGGATGTTTCGAAAAGAAATCCAGTAACCAGTGAGAGCAACACTACTCCGACAATTACCTTGAAGGTAAACTTCCAGAATTTGCCGGAGTACAACCTGAGTAGCTTTAGCCCCAAAACAGCAATAATTAAAGGAAAAGCAAGGGATGAAATACCGAACCATCGGTTCATAAACTGCGAGGATATGCTCGCACCCAGCTTTCCGGTCCAGTTTTTAACCCTGATGTCGGATCCAGAAAATAGGTTTTGCCATTCAAAACTTTGATCGACCTTCCATGTGAAAATGTAGGAAATTAGTGCAATTGCAAAGTATATGCTAAGCAGTAGCATAAAAAGCCCAACGGTGAAGCGAACCCTATCGTCCCTGAAAAGTGATTTTTTTTCAGGGTTACCGGCGTCCGTTTTATCCTTTGATCCTTTCTCGTTGCTACTACTATTTTTTTCTTTCGCCATTCTGTTTTCGTAAATCTTTAACTAGTTAATTAAACCCATAAGCCTCAATCGAGAATGCAAAGTAACATAATTATTACGATTTATGCAGGATAACCGTCTGAATGTTTTTAACACATCAGGGGCTTAGCCTAAAAACAAGGCAAGAACTACTGCTGAAGTAGGTAAATTAATTCGGTGATAGTCTGAAAGTCAACCCTAGTGTAATCCTCCGGGATTTCAAATATTCCGTCGGGGATACTGTTTCCCCGTACCGACTTGGCCTTAAGTATCATCATCAGCGAGTTAATCCTGAGATTAAAGGTAAGCATAACACCATCAATCTGCTCAAACGGAGTATTCACGTTGGGCGATCTTATACCTATCTCCCTGGTATATATTATCTCAAATTCAGACTCCCGGCGATCTGCAAAATACCCTTTTGCCTTCAAGCATTTATAGCCCAAATACTTGCAGGGAACATTGTTTGATGTTAGAGTAACTGCCGGGATACGGGCATACAGTGCCGGATATTTCCCATCTACATAGGGTTCATCGTAGTACATCTTTTTATTGAACACCTTTACCAATGTTATGTACTGCTGCAACATTTCATTTTTAGCTATTGATAATGAAACCGTACCTGAAAACACATCGATGGTATTCAGCGTGTTATTATTCTTAAATTGAACCAGAAGTGCGGAGGGGAACAACCGTGTGTCAATTTTTTTTGATGTTATGCTGTCATACGTAATTTCGTACTTTATAATACCTTCGTTTATGTGCTTTTTGCCGGTAATACTATTACACGAACTAATGGCCACAACGGTTACGGCCAATATTACCATTGATACCGGGATATGCCTCATAGCTGTTCTGTTGAATTTTTGTAAAAGTAGTAAAATTGCTCAACCTGCAAAATTGATTATATGATCACAACATATCCCGTAAATAATTGCCATAAAAATGCCAATACGACATAAATCACTACGTATAAGTGTCAATTTGTCTCAATTCCTTCCGTGGTATAATTTTAGCTTATCCAATACCAGAACAATGGAATTATTAACCAGTAAAAATTATAGCTATGACACTTGTACGTTTTTACAATCCCGATCAGGAAACCTCCAGGAGGTACAACGGGTTCGATCTAAACAATTTTTTCAGAAACTCAACCGGTATGAGCGAAGTTAACAGGAATTATCCTGCCGTTAACATTGTTGAAGAACCCGAGAGCTTCCGGTTGGAGGTAGCCGCACCGGGCTACAGCAAAGACGAGTTCAAAATTAATGTAGAGAACGATGTTCTTAAAATCAGCGTCGAAAAAGAAAAAAATGCCGTGGAGGGCGAAAGTTATACCCGCTACGAATTTTACAGTGGTCCTTTTGAACGTTCATTCGTTCTGGGAAAATCAATCGATACCAGTAAAATTGAAGCCCGCTATGAAAACGGAATCTTAACGCTCGAATTGGCTAAGAAAGAAGAGGCCAAACCTCAAAAAACAAGATCAATTGATATTGACTAACGTGGGAAAGTTAATGATTTAACTTTTCCGTAACCGTAGTTAATATCTCTTAAAATGCAAGGCCCAATGGATATTCCGTTGGGTTTCGCTATTTAAAGTCACCACAAATTTAGGCTATTTAAAATCACTTTTAACATAAATAATTTGAGCATAACCCGATTATGCTTATTTTCGTGTGCAAGATTTTATTGCATTTTTTGCATATAGGCTTGAATTACTGATAATTCTAATTTTATGAATACTAACGATCTGAATGATCCGATGGATCAGAACCTCAGTAATGCTGAGGATACTAAGGCTACTTCCGATAAAAGTGAAAACTTGGATACACAGGTCGGTGTAAACAAATTGGCCGAACCTGAAAGTACAACCCCAACAGCGCAACAAGACGACGAGGAAATCAATGCCCCCCTGGAACCTATCAATTTGGACGATGAATCCATTCCCAGCGATGAGGAAGACGAAGAAGATACAGCCACCAATGATGACGGGGAAGAGGGCGATCAAATCAACATTGATTTTACAAATCTTTCAAAAGATGAGCTGGTTCAAACCCTTAAACGGCTAATAAACGAAAAACCTATTTACAAAATAAAGGCCGAGGTGGAAAGTATTAAAAGCATTTTCTACCGTAAGCATAAAATTGAGGTTGACCACCTGCGTAAAGCATTTATTGATGCCGGCGGTGATCCTATAGAGTTTACCGCCCCTGAAGATAATGCAGAAATACAGATTAAGGAGTTGCTAAAACTTTACCGCGACGAGAGGGCAGCCTACAACCATAACCTTGAACAGCAAAAGCAGAATAATTTAGAAAGCAAGCTCCAAATTATAGAGCAAATAAAAGAGCTGGTGAACAATTCCGAGGACGTAAACCGAACGTTTCAGGAATTCCGGCAGCTACAGCAAAAATTTCGTGAAATTGGCCCCGTTCCCCAGTCGAACCTTAACGATTTATGGGAAAATTACCATCACCATGTTCAGAACTTTTACGATTTCATAAAGATAAACAAGGAATTGCGCGACCTTGACCTTAAAAGGAATTTGGAAGAAAAGATGAGCCTCTGCGAAAAAACTGAAGAATTACTGCTTGAACCATCAGTTGTTAATGCATTCAAAAAATTGCAGAAATATCATGAGCAGTGGCGCGAAATAGGCCCGGTACCACGCGAAAATCAAAACGAAATATGGGAGCGCTTTAAGGATGCTACCGGAAAAATAAACAAAAAGCACCAAGAACATTTTGAGGGTTTACGCGAAGAACAGAAACAAAACCTCGATGCAAAAATTGCCCTTTGCGAAAAGGCCGAAGAGTTATCGTCGCTGGTTATCAAAAACAACAAGGATTGGAACCAGTATTCCAACGAAATGATTGATTTACAGAAGGTTTGGAAAACAATTGGATTTGCACCCAAAAAGGACAACAACAAAATTTACGACAGATTCCGCTCGGCCTGCGACTCATTCTTCAGCAATAAACGCGAGTTTTACGTTGAGACCCGTGAGGAACAGCAGAACAACCTACAGCTAAAAACCGAACTGTGCATTCAGGCCGAAACATTGAAGGATAGCACCGAATGGAAGAAAACCACCGAGGACTTAATCAACCTTCAAAAACGCTGGAAAGAAATTGGCCCAATACCCCGTAAATACTCTGAGGATTTATGGAAGCGTTTCCGGTCGGCCTGCGATTACTTCTTTAACCAAAAATCGCAGCATTTCTCCAGGGTTGACTCAAACTACGATAGCAATCTAAAGGCCAAAGAGGCACTGATAGCTGAAATTGAGGAATTCAACCTATCCGAAGATGTTGAATCGAACCTGGATGCCCTCAAAGAATTTCAGCGCAGGTGGGCGGAAATTGGGTTTGTTCCCATTAAGCAGAAGGAGGAAATACAGAAACGTTACCGTCAGGCAATCAATACCCATTTTGAAAAGTTAAACATTGAGGAAGGCAAGCGTAACCTGATACGCTTTAGAACTAAAATTGACGGAGCACACGGAAACCCACGGCAGGAAAATAAATTACGCCAGGAACGCGATAAGCTGTTTAACAGGCTCAGGCAACTTGAAAACGATATTGCCCTCTGGGAAAACAACATCGGATTTTTTGCCCGTACTAAAAATGCCGAGACGATGATCCGGGAGGTTGAACGTAAAATAAAGAAAGCCAAAGAGGAGATTGGGCTACTGGAGGAAAAAATCAAAATGATTGATCAGCTGGATTAGCTGTTAAATCAACATTATCCACATGAGTTCTATTTAACTACATATCAATTTCTGGCATTGAAAATTATTTTGAATGCTGGAAGTATGTAAAAATTTTTTACTATTAAACTTAGGATAGAGCTGATGTTTTTGAATGGTCATTTTCAGGCTTTAGCTAAAAAGTAAACTATACAATATTTCTGCATGCCAACCATAAACATGCAGAAATAATTTATTTATTGTATAAACGGATACTGCCATGCCACAGAATACTAAGTACGTTTTTGTAACCGGTGGAGTTGCCTCATCGCTGGGTAAAGGGATTATTTCGGCCTCGTTGGCTAAATTACTACAAAGCCGCGGTTACTCTGTTACCATTCAGAAACTCGATCCGTACATCAATGTTGATCCAGGTACCTTGAATCCCTATGAGCATGGAGAATGCTACGTTACCGAGGATGGTGCCGAAACCGACTTGGACCTGGGGCATTACGAACGGTTTATAAACTTACCCACATCACAGCTCAACAACGTTACAACCGGAAAAATATACCAAACCGTAATAAGTAAAGAACGGCACGGTGATTACTTGGGCAAAACGGTACAGGTAATCCCCCACATTACCGATGAAATAAAACGTAGAATAAAACTACTGGGATCGAAAAACAAGCTCGATGTAGTAATTACCGAAATAGGGGGAACGGTTGGCGACATAGAATCGCTACCCTATATCGAAGCCGTTCGCCAGCTTAAATGGGAGCTGGGTACCACCAACTCCGCGTTCATCCATTTAACCCTAGTCCCCTACCTTTCTGCTTCGGGTGAGCTAAAAACAAAGCCAACGCAGCACTCCGTGAAAGTTTTGCTGGAAAA